>VXMQ01000046.1 GCA_009841015.1 Candidatus Palauibacter denitrificans
TCTTAACTCCCTCGGCCCGCCCCGCCCGCTGGGCGGGGGGTTCGCCCACCGGGGGGCCGGGGGTGCTGCCGCGCCGGCGCGCGGGCGCCGAAGCGTTCTACGCCGTGCACCGGGAGCGGCCCTTCTTCGGGGCGCTCGTGGAGTTCATGACATCGGGGCCCTGCATGGCGCTCGCGCTCGAACACGACCGGGCGGTGCCCTACCTGCGCGAGGTCATCGGCGACACGGACCCGGCGGAGGCGGCGCCGGGCACCGTGCGCGCGCTGTACGCGGAGAGCAAGGAGCGCAACGCGATCCACGGCTCCGACTCCGATGAGAACGCGAGGGCGGAACTCGGCTTCTTCTTCGGACAGGTCGACCTCATCGAGAGCGCGTGAGTCCGCGTCGCGCATCGGCGTCGCCGGACCCGGCGGAATCTGCGCGAATCGGACTTGCGGGTCTCGACGCCGGCCCCATCGAGCGGGCGTTTCGCGTCGAGGCGCCCGGTGAATGGCTCGGCGCCCTGCCGCTGCCCTTCGAGGACGTGGATATCGAGGTGGAGGTCAGGCGGGCGGATGGGGCCGCGGTGCGCGCCCGAGGGACGCTCGGCGCGCGGGCCATGGTCGAGTGCCGCCGTTGCCTCGAGCCGACCCGGGTCCGCGTACGCGCGAAGTGGGACGCGCTGTACCGCCCGCCAGACCGGGTCACACCGGGGGAAGAAGGAGTCTGGGCGCTGGAGGCCGGGTCGGGCGAACTGGATCTGGCGGGGCCGATCCGCGAGGAGTTGTGGGTCCACGCGCCCACCTGGGTGGAGTGCTCCCGCGACTGCCCGGGGCTCTGCCCGGCGTGCGGCGCGGGGCTCGCGGAAAAGGCGTGCCGCTGCCCCCCGCGGGAACCCGACGCGCGCTGGGCCGCGCTGGAGGGGCTGAGGGAAGATCCGGCGGGCGCTTCGGAAGGCGAGATTCCTTGACTTTCAGGGGCGGAAAGCGCCAGTTGCCATGCTCCGTTCGAACGTCACGGAGTTCCAGTCGATGGCTGCAAGTGTCGTGTCCCGGGAATACGCGAGTTCGAATAGCCGAGGTATCCCCGGGACGCAGCACAAGGAGTGAGTTGACGATATGGCTGTTCCCAAGAGACGGACGTCGAAGCAGCGCAAGCGCAAGCGGCGCACGCACTACAAGGCGGCGGACAATGCGCGCCAGGCGTGCCCCAAGTGCGGGGATCCGAAACGACCGCACCGCGTCTGCCCGACCTGCGGCTACTACGCGGACCGCGAGGTCGTTCAGATCGACGACTTTTGACGCCCCCGAGCGCGGCCGCCGCCCTCCGGCGGCCGGGCCGGGTAGATGAGTCGGGGGGCCAGCCCATGATTCGGGTTGCGCTCGATCTGCTGGGCGGAGACGCCGCGCCGGAGGCCGTGCTGGAGGCCGCCGCGGCGGCGCTCGAAGCGTGGCCGAACGATCTCTCCCTCCTGCTCGTGGGGCCCGGCGACCTCCTGCGCGAAGCGCGAACCCGCTTCCCGCCCAACCAGGTGGGGTGGCTCGGGGCGGAGGAGTTCATCGGTCCGATGGAACCGCCCGCCCTCGCCGTGCGCCGGAAGGCGGACAGCACCGTGGTTCGCGGCCTCGAGGCCGTGCGCGACGGGAGGGCCGACGGCTTCGTGTCCGCCGGGCCGACCGGGGCCACGGTCGTGGCCTCGGTGCTCACGCTCGGCTTGCTCCCCGGCGTGGACCGCCCGCCGGTGGGCGCCCTCTTCCCGACCGCGACCGGACGCGTGCTCGTCATGGACGTGGGCGCGAACGTGGACGTCCGCCCACGGCAACTGCACCAGTTCGCGCGCCTGGGCTCGACCTATCTGCGCCGGACGCTCTCGATCGGACGGCCACGGGTCGGCCTTCTCAACATCGGCGTCGAGGGAGAGAAGGGAGGCGGCGCGATCGCGGCGGCCCACGGCCTCCTCTCCGCCGATCCGGAACTCCATTTCGTCGGAAACGTGGAGGGACATCAGATCGTGACCGGGGCGTGCGACGTGCTCGTGTGCGGCGGCTTCGTCGGCAACGTGTTGCTCAAGTTCTACGAGTCGATCGCCGAATTCGTACTCGGGATCTTCCGCAACGCCGGCGTCGGCGAAGGAGGCAAACTCGGCGAGGCGCTGCGCGTTCTCGACTACACGGAATACGGCGGGGCGCCCCTTTTCGGCGTGGACGGGGTCGCGGTCATCTGTCACGGGACCTCGCCGGCGCGCGCCATCATGAACGGGATTCGCACGGCGGCCGACTGCGCCGCGTCGGGTTTCACTTCCGTCACTCGCACCTCCCTCGCCAGGATGCAGGAGAGCGGCGCGTGACCGGGGTCGCGCTCCTCTTCCCGGGACAGGGCTCCCAGCACGTGGGCATGGGACGGGACCTGGCGGAGGACGACGCGTCGGTGCGGGAACTCTACGAGCGCGCGGACGATACGCTCGGGATGCCGCTGAGGCGGATCTGCTGGGAGGGGCCGGAGGAGGAGCTTCGGGCGACGGAAAACGCGCAACCTGCCATCATGCTGCACTCATTCGCCATCTGGCATCTCATCGCCGGGCGCGCCGGGGAGGCCGGCATCGGAGCGGGACACTCGCTCGGGGAACTGTCGGCCTACCTCGTCTCCGGTGCCTTCGGCTTCGAGGACGGCCTACGGGTCGTGCGCGAGCGCGGTCGGCTCATGGGGGCCTCGGGCTCGGGCCGGCCGGGTACGATGGCCGCCATCCTCGGGCTGGACGCCGAATCCGTCGCCGACGCCTGCCAGCGGGCGGGGGCGGCCGGGGGGGTCGCCGTGCCCGCGAATCTCAACGCGCCGGGCCAGGTCGTCATCAGCGGCGATCTCGACGCCGTGGCCGCGTCCTCCCGGCTCGCTTCGGAGGCCGGCGCGCGCCGCGTCCTCCCGCTCAACGTGAGCGGCGCGTTCCATTCGCCCCTCATGGCGACGGCAGCCGATGGCCTGAAGGCGGCGCTTGACGGCACGACGTGGCGCGATCCGTCGTTCCCCATCGTCTCCAACGCCACGGCGACGCCCGTGACGGACGCCGGGGAGGCCCGGCGAACCCTCATCCTGCAACTCACGTCGCCCGTCCGGTGGATGGAGGGGATCGAACGCATCCGCGAGACGGGGGCCACCCGCTGGCTCGAAGTCGGTCCAGGCAACGTGCTCTCGGGCCTCGCCCGCCGCATCGATCGAAGTCTGCGCGTGACCGCGGTCGGAGATTCGCCGTCCGTGGACGCCTACCTGGGATCTTCGGACTAGCTACACAGGGGCCGGAATGAGTGAACTGACCGGGGAGATCGCGATCGTCACGGGGGCCACGCGCGGCATCGGGACCGCGATCGCGGCGGAACTGGCCCGGGGGGGCGCGCACGTAGCCGTGGTGGGCACCGGAGCGGACCGCGCCCGGGCGGTGGCCGAGGGTCTGCCCGGCGATGGTCACGCGGGCTTCGGCTGCGACATCTCCGACCCCGAGGCGTGCAAGGGACTCGTGGCGGAGGTCTCCGAGAAGCTCGGCGCCGCGACGATCCTCGTGAACAACGCGGGAATCACGCGCGACAACATCCTCCTCCGTCTCAAGGACGAGGACTGGCGGTCCGTTCTCGACACGAATCTGTCGGGGGCCTTCTATCTCATGCGGGCCGTCGCCCGCGGCATGATGAAGCGGCGCGCCGGAAACATCGTGAACATCTCCAGCGTTGTGGGCTTGACGGGCAACCGCGGCCAGTCCAACTATGCGGCGGCCAAAGCCGCCCTGATCTCGCTCACCCGAAGCGTCGCTCAGGAGCTCGCGAGTCGCGGTGTGCGGGCCAACGCCGTCGCACCCGGGTTCATCTCGACCGACATGACCTCGGGACTGCCCGAAAGCGTTCAAAAAGCCATGTCGGAGAGGATTCCCCTCGGCCGGCCGGGATCCCCGGAAGATGTCGCCACGGTCGTGCGATTTCTCGTCGGTCCCGGGGCTTCGTACGTTACCGGGCAGGTGATCGTCGTCGACGGCGGGATGGTCATGCAGTCCTAGGGTCGACGCCGCATATTCGGTCGCCTGAAACGGGTCGGGAAACGGCGGGGCCGCGGGTCGGTCCCCTTCATACAAGGAGAACACGCAATCATGGACAACGCGGCACGCGTGCGGGAGATCATCGCGCAGGAACTCGGCGTGGAGCAGGAGAAGGTGGTGGACGACGCGAACTTCGTCGATGATCTGGGCGCCGACTCGCTCGATACCGTCGAGCTCGTGATGGCTTTCGAGGAGGAGTTCGGGATCGAGATCCCGGATGAGGACGCGGAGAGGATGCAGACGGTCCAGGAGGCCATCGCGTATCTGAACGAGAAGGTCTAGCAGCCGACGTCGGCGGGCCTTTCATTTCATGAGAAGACGTGTAGCGATCACGGGGATCGGCCTCGTCACCCCGATCGGCCTCGACCCCGATTCGACCTGGGATGCCCTCCTTCGCGGCGTGAGCGGCGCGGGGCCCATCACCCAGTTCGATGCATCCGACCAGTCGGTCCGCTTCGCCTGCGAGGTGAAGGACTTCGATCCGGCGAAATACATGGACCGGAAGGACGCGCGGCGTGCGGACCGGTTCCTCCACTTCGCGATGGCCGCGGCGGAGCAGGCCGTGACCGAGGCGGGGTTCGCGGAGGGGTTCGGAGAGCTTCCCCCCGACCGGGTCGGCGTGCTCATCGGCGTCGGGATCGGGGGTCTCCCTCTCCTCGAGGCACAACACGAGAGGCTGCTCGACGGCGGGCCCCGGCGCGTCTCCCCCTTCTTCATCCCCATGTTCATCCCGGACATGGCTTCGGGGATGGTGTCGATGCGGTACGGGGCGCAGGGCCCCAACTATGCCACCGTGTCGGCCTGCGCCTCCAGCGGCCACTCCGTCGGGCTGGCCTTCCGTTCGATCCGGAACGGCGAGGCCGATGTAATGATCACGGGGGGCAGCGAGTCCACGGTCACGCCGCTCGCGGTCGCCGGCTTCGCGAACATGCGGGCCATGTCGACCCGCAACGACGATCCGGAACGGGCTTCGCGCCCATTCGACGCGCACCGCGACGGGTTCGTGCTCGGGGAGGGCGCCGGGATGTTCATCCTGGAGGAACTCGAACACGCGAAGGCGCGCGGGGCGACGATTCTCGGGGAACTGGCGGGCTTCGGACAGAGCGCCGACGCCTACCACATGACGGCGCCGGCGCCGGATGGCTCGGGGGCGCGGCTGGCCATGGAGCAGGCGCTCGACGACGCGGGACTCGACCCGTCGGACGTCGGGTACATCAACGCGCACGGCACATCGACGCCCGCAAACGACGTCTCCGAGACGAAGGCGATCAAGGACGTCCTGGGCGATCACGCGTACTCGATCGTCGTGGGTTCGACCAAGTCGATGACGGGACACACGCTCGGGGCCGCGGGGGCGATAGAAGGGGCGATCTCGGCTCTCGTCTGCAGGCGGGGGATCATCCCGCCCACGATCAACTTCGAGGAAGCGGACCCCGAGTGCGATCTCGAATACGCCCACGGCGGCGTGCTCGAACGCGAGGTCGAGGTCGCGCTGTCGAACTCCTTCGGGTTCGGCGGCCACAACGTCTGTCTGGCCGTCCGGCGCTGGAACGGCAACTAGAGAGGGCGTGATGAGTTCGGTACTGGTGATGATGGGGTCGGAATCGGACATGCCGACGATGGACAAGGGCGTGGCGATCCTTCGCGAACACGGCGTCGAGGTGCAGGTCGAGGTGAGTTCGGCCCACCGGCAGCCGAAGCGGACCGCGGAGCTGGCCGAGGGGGCGGCGGCCGCCGGCCATTCCGTCGTGATCTGCGGGGCGGGGCTGTCGGCGGCACTCCCCGGCGTCGTGGCGGCGCATACGTCGCTGCCGGTGATCGGCGTCCCCGTCTCCGCGGGCACGCTCGGGGGGCTCGACGCGCTCCTGTCGTGCGCGCAGATGCCGCCGGGCGTCCCCGTCGCGGCCGTGGGCATCGACAACGCAAAGAACGCGGCCCACCTGGCCCTCCGCATCCTCGCCACGGGGCGGGACTAGCTCGGCCGGGGAGGTTCGTCCGGTGCGGACCGGCGTCGGGTACGATTCCCACCGCTTCGATGAGACGCGGCCTCTCGTGCTGGGGGGCGTGGAGATCCCCGACGCGCCCGGACTGAAGGGACACTCCGACGGGGACGCGGTCGCGCATGCGATCACGGATGCGGTCCTGGGCGCCGCGGGTCTCGGAGACATCGGCGCGCTCTTCCCGGATACGGACCCCGCCTACGCGGGCGCCGACTCCATCGAACTCCTCGCTTCGGCGGTGCGCCGCCTGCGCGAAAGGGGATTTCGGGTGGTGAACGTCGACGCGACCGTCGTCGCTGAGCGGCCCCGCATCTTGCCGCACACCGCGGCCATGCGGGAGCGGCTCGGAGAGGCCCTGGGCACGGGGGCGACCGGCGTGTCGATAAAAGGGAAGTCGAACGAGGGGATGGGGTGGATCGGACGGGGCGAGGGCCTCGCCGCCATCGCGGTCGCGACCGTGGCCCCGGCTGCGGGGGACGGTGACTGAGGTTCCCGGCGTTCAACCCCTTCTCGACTTCCTCCTCGCCCTCCCGGCGCTCACCGCCTACGCGCTCATCACGGCGGGCTCCGCCCTGGAGAACATCTTTCCGCCCGTCCCGTCCGATACCTTCGTCGTGCTCGGCGCCGTGCTCGCGGACCGCGGATCGCTACAGCCCCTCACTGTCCTGCTCTGCGCGTGGATCGCGAATTCCGGCGGCGCCATGATCGTGTTCGGACTCGCACGGCGGCGCGGCCGCGGCGCGTTCGAGACCCGCTGGGGCCGCCGCTTCCTCCGGCCGCACCAGTTTCGGCGGCTGGCGCGCTTCTACGAACGGCACGGGTTGTGGGCCATCTTCTTCGCCCGCTGTCTGCCGGTGCTGCGCGTGGTCGTCCCGACCTTCGCGGGGTTCACGGGGCTGGGCGCGGTGCGGGCGATGGCCCCGGTCGTCGCGGCGTCGCTGCTCTGGAATGGACTCATGCTGGCGGGGGGGCTGTTCGCCTCGCGCAACGTGGACCGCCTCCTGGAACTTCTCGGCCAGGTCAACGCGTGGCTCCTCGTCGTGGCCGTCGTCCTCATCGGCGGCATCGTCGGCTGGTGGATCCGAAGCCGGCGCGACGAGGCGCCACGCGTCCCGGATTCCGGCGGCGACTCGGACGACGGCGGCGACGACGGTGCCGGCGGACCGGAGGCGTCGCCATGACGAGAGAAGGCCCGGACATCGAGCGCGTCTTCCACCTCGAGTCTTTCCGGGACCACCTCGGCTTCGAACGAGGACTCTCACCGCGCACCATCGACGCATATTTGCGCGAAGCCCGGCGCTTCGCGGCGTTCGCGGCCTCAAAGGGCGTCGCGGAGCCAGCCGGGGTCACGTACGGGCTGCTTCGCGACCATGTAGCACGGTTGGCCGGGGAGGGGCGGGCGGCTTCGACGGTCGCGCGGAGCGTCTACGCGCTGCGCGGCTACTTCCGCTTCCTCATCGTCGAAGGCGCGGTCGAGTCCGATCCGAGCGAACGGCTCGAAGCACCGCGGGCGGGGCGCCCGCTCCCGGATGTGCTTTCAGTTCCCGAGATCGAGGCGCTGATCGGGGCGGCGGACCCGGAAAGCCGCACGGCGCGGCGAGACGAAGCGATGCTCGAGATCCTCTATGGCTGCGGGCTCCGCGTGTCGGAACTCGTCACGCTGAAGGGGCGGGACCTCGACCTCGACGAAGCCCTCGTGCGCGTGCGGGGCAAGGGGGGGAAGGAGAGATTCGTGCCGGTCGGCGCGGCTGCGCGCTCGGCGGTGCGCCGATACCTTCGAACCACCAGGCCGGCGCTCGACCGGGGAGGATCCGCCGGACACATCTTTCTCAACGCCCGGGGGCTTCCGCTGAGCCGGATGGGCGTCTGGAAGATCCTTCGCCGTCACGTCGAGCGCGCCGGCATCCTGAAGCACGTGACGCCCCATACGTTGCGGCACAGCTTCGCGACGCACCTGCTCGAGGGAGGCGCCGACCTCGCGTCGGTCCAGGAGATGCTCGGACATGCAGACATCTCGACGACCGAGATCTACACGCACGTGGACCGGTCGCACCTGCGGCAGGTACACCGCAGTCACCATCCGCGTGGGTGACGACATCGTGGGGGCCGACATCGCGGCTGAGCGGCGTCGATGAGGTTGACCCGCCTCCTCCATCTGTCGCGCAACCGGCGTCCGGTCCGGCGTTTCCGGGACCGGCTCGTCGAACCCGAGGTGGTGGACGCGGTGCTGGAGGCGGCGCGCTACGCATCGTCCGCCCGGGAGGCGCAACCCTGGCGCTTCGTGGTCGTGCAGGAGGCGCTGGCGCGCCACAGGATCGCGGCCGCCGCCTTCAACCATCCGCACGTGAAGACGGCGCCCGTCGTCGTCGCCTGCTGCGCGCGGATCCATTCGCACGTGAGCGGCACGGGTCGTCCGAGCTTCGCCATGGACCTCGCCGCCGCGACCCAGACCATGATGCTGGCGGCGGCGGATCTCGGCGTGCAGTCGAGCTGGATCTACGGCTTCAGGGAGGGCGACGTCCGCGCGATCCTGGGCGTTCCCGAGCACGTCCCGATCGTGGCCCTCTTCTGCCTCGGATATCACGATGGGCTGGCGGAACTGCCGGAGCGGGTGCCACGCGAGGACGTGGTCGCCTGGGACCGTTGGCGGACGGCGGCGAGGGTCACCGAATGAGGCGCCTCGCGCTTGCCGTTGCGCTCGCCACGGCGCCGGTCGCCGGGCTGCCGGCCGCGGCAAGCGGGCAGGACGTATGGCTGGCCGAGGAGCCGCGGTCGGAAGCGCAGGCGGCGCTCGAGGCCTTCCTCGAAGCCGGCGGCTTCACGGTGTGGACGCGGGACACGGTCCTGGCCCGGGGAGACACCGTGCCCGGCGCGGTTCTACTGCTCGAAGGCACCGCTCGCATCGCCGGACGGATCGAGGGCGATCTCTACGTCGTCGACGGCGACCTCTTCCTTCGTTCGGGCGCGTCCATCGCCGGGGACGTGCTCGTGCTCGCGGGTGGGTTCTACGACTCGGATGTGGCGGAAGTCGCGGGGGCCGTCACCTATCGTCCGAACGAGGCGTTGCGCGTCCGGCCCGCGCGGGGCGGATTCGAGATCATCCCGGAAGTCGAGCCGGAGCCCGCCTTCGAACTTGACGGCACGTACGGCCTCCATCTCCCCACCTACGACCGCGTGAACGGCCTTTCGATCCCGGTCGGCGCGCTCGCGCGCCTCTCCGCCGCTCCCGGCCAGCCCGAACTCGCGGGCGGCCTCACCTGGATTCCGGCCCGGGAAGACGTGGATTACCGCCTCCACAACTCCTGGCGCCTCGGCGACCGCCTCCGGCTGGGCCTGTACGCCACCAGCGCCGTAGTCAGCAACGAGGAGTGGATCCGCCCCGCGTGGTACAACAGCCTCGCGCACTTCGTGGCCGGCGACGATGTCGGCAGCCACTACGACTCGAGAGAGATCGGTCTGGAGCTGGAATGGGCCTCGCCGGAGCCGCCCGTGTGGGAAGATGCGCCCCGCTGGCGCGTCGTCGCCGCGGTGGGACGCGAGGAGGCGGACGACTTTCGCTTCCGCCAGGTGACGATCCTCTTCGGCGAAGAGCCGTCGGGGCCACTCCCGTCGCTGCCGGGTTTCGATCCTCATCTTCGGGTCACCGAGGGAAGCCTGTGGTTCGGGCGCCTCGGCTTCGAGTGGATGTCGCAGGGTAGAGAGGGGCACACTGCAATCGGCCTTGCCGCTGAAGCCGGATTCGAGGATCACATTTCGCGGTTGGAGGTTGGGCCCCCGCCCCCGGGGTATCGGGTCCCTTCCATCGACCGGTACGACTTCGTGCTCCTGGAAGGGCGCTTCTCTCTCCGTCGCCTGACGCCGTGGGGGCATGCCGTGGATGCATTCGCGATTGGACGCCTCGACGTCACCGGACCCCTGCCCCTGCAGCGCTACTCGATGATCGGGGGCATCGGGACGCTGCCGACCATGCCGCTTCGCGGCCTGCGGGACGCCCACCTGCTCTACGCGGAGGCGGCGTACGGCATCCCGCTCGTTGGCGACGCGGCGCTCGGGGGCGTGGACGCCTTCGCGCGCGGCAGCGTTGGGGGCGTCGGTTCGGAAGACGACGACTTCGAGCTGTACGGGGCGGTCCAGGGGGGACTCGCTCTGCGGATGTGGGATTTTCGGCTCGAGTTCGGGGTGGCCGCCGGCTCCACGGCGGAGCCCGGCGATCCCGGCCTCATCGCCTTCGTGGACGTCCGTACCCGCCGGTCCGCCCGACCCACGCGCATGCCGCCGCCGCGCTGATTTCACGGGCTGCTCCGGCCCGGCCCGAGCGCCCGTCGCAGGCCCGCGGAGCTTTTGACAACCCTGGAGCGCGGGCCTAGCTTTTCGCGATGCCGCTCCGGACCGTCTCCCGGCCCTCCCAGCGATGGGCGTGATCTGCGTCCTTCCCGCCCGTATCTCCAGCACCCGTATCTCCAGGAAGCCCCTCCAGCCACTGGCCGGCCGCACGCTCCTTGAGTGGTGCTGGCGCGCCGCCTCGTCGATCCGTTCCTTCGACAGGGTCGTGATCGCGACGGAGAGCGACGAGATCGAGGGGTGCGCGCGGGGGTTCGATGCGGAGGTCGTCCGAACGCGGCCGGACCACGCTTCCGGCACGGACCGCGTGGATGAGGCCGCCGACCTTCTCGGCGCGGCAGAGGATGACGTCGTCGTGAACTTCCAGGCGGACGAACCGTTCGTGGACGGCGGGGCGGTCGAGGGCGCCGTGCGGAGCGCACGGGAAGTTGCGACGATCGCGGCCCCGATCCGCGGGGATGATGAGTGGCGGTCGCCGGCCGTAGTCAAAGTCGCACGGGCCACCGATGGAAGGGCGCTCTACTTCAGCCGCAGCCCGATCCCGTTCTCGCGGGATGCGTCGCCGGAGTTCGGAACCCGCGCCCGTCTGCGCCACATCGGCGTGTACGCGTGCCGGCGCTCCGCGCTCAAGCGGTGGGCGGCCCTGCCCGAATCCGCGCTCGAGCGGGTCGAGCGGCTGGAACAGTTGAGGGCGCTCGAGGCGGGCATGCGGATCCACGTCGAACTCGGTCCGTGGACCGAACCGGGAGTCGATCTTCCCGCCGACATCGCGCGGGCGGAACGGGTATTGTCCAGCAAGGAGGTGCGGGGATGAGGGACGACACGTCACCGACGAAGTACATCTTCATCACGGGAGGGGTCGTCTCCGCACTGGGCAAGGGGATCACCGCGGCCTCGATCGGACGCCTGCTCGTCGAGCGCGGCCTCCGCGTGACGATCCAGAAGTTCGACCCGTACCTCAACGTCGACCCGGGGACGATGTCGCCGTTCCAGCACGGCGAGGTCTACGTGACGGACGACGGGGCGGAGACCGACCTCGACCTCGGGCACTATGAACGGTTCATCGACGAATCGCTCTCGCAGGCGAACAACGTCACGACGGGCCGCGTCTATCAGGACATCATCACGAAGGAGCGGCGCGGCGACTTCCTCGGCGTCACGGTCCAGGTCATCCCGCACGTGACCGACGAGATCAAGACGGCGGCGCGGCGCCTGGCGCCGAATCATGACGTCGTGATCACCGAGATCGGCGGGACCGTCGGGGACATCGAGTCGCTCCCCTTCCTGGAGGCGATCCGGCAGTTCCGGCAGGACGTGGGGCGCGAGCACTCGCTCTTCATCCACCTCACGCTCGTCCCCTGGATCAACGCGTCCGGCGAGTTGAAGACGAAGCCGACGCAGCACTCGGTGCGGGAGCTCCTGAGCATCGGCATCCAGCCCGACCTGCTCGTATGCCGTACGGAGCACGACCTCGATGACGGGATCAAGCAGAAGATCGCCCGCTTCTGCAATGTCGACGTGAACCGGGTCATCGAGTCGCGCGACGTATCGACGATCTACGAACTCCCGCTCGCCTATCGCGCGCAGGAGGTGGACGACCGCATCTGCGAGCAGTTCGGGTTCGACACGCCTTCGCCGAACCTCGACAGTTGGAAGGCGATGGTGGACCGGATCAAGAACCCGGCGAACGGCCGGGTCCGGATCTGCGTGGTGGGGAAGTACACGGAACTCGTGGATTCCTACAAGTCGATCGCGGAGGCGTTCATCCACGGCGGCGCCGTCAACGACGTGGAAGTGGATGTCGAGTGGCGGTCCGCGGAGGACGTGGAGGCGGGGGGGACCGACTTCCTCGAACGCTTCCACGGCGTGCTCATCCCGGGCGGCTTCGGGGAACGCGGCATCGACGGGATGATCGACACGATCCGGTTCGTGCGGGAGCGCGAGATGCCCTATTTCGGGATCTGTCTGGGCTTGCAGTGCGCCATCATCGAGTTCGCGCGCAACGTATGCGATCTCCCGACGGCCCACTCGACCGAGTTCGACCCGGGGACGAGCGATCCCGTGATCTCGCTCCTTGACTCGCAGCACCAGGTGACGGACATGGGCGGGACCATGCGGCTCGGGGCCTACCCGTGTCTCCTTCAGCCGGGATCCCGGGTGCACGGCGTCTACGGCGCCGACGAGATCTCCGAGCGGCATCGCCACCGGTACGAGGTGAACCCGGCCTATCGGGAGACGCTGGGAGCGAAGGGGCTGGTCTTCAGCGGCATGTCGCCCGATGGGGGACTCGTCGAGATGCTCGAACTTCCCGAACATCCCTACTTCCTCGCCACGCAGTTTCACCCGGAACTCAAGTCGCGGCCGACGAAGGCGCACCCGCTCTTCGCGGCGTTCGTCGAGGCGGCGGTGACGCGCCGGGACGCGCTGCGAGGCACGCCGCGCGACTCCGCCGGGCGGAACGGGGCTGCCGAGGAGTGGGCGGACCCGGCGGCGGACCGGACGAGCGGGGTCACGGTCGGGAGATGAAACCGGGGCGTCCCTCTTTTTTCTCGGGTCGCCGGGGTTCATCGCTCTTTCTCATCGCGGGGCCGTGCACGCTCGAGGGCGACGCTTTGAACTTCGAGATCGCGGATCACCTCGCGGAACTCGGAGAGCGGCTCGACCTGCCCGTGACCTTCAAGGCCTCGTTCGACAAGGCGAACCGGAGTTCCGCGTTGTCTCCCCGCGGGCCAGGTCTCGAAGCGGGGCTGGCCGCGCTCGCCCGGGTGCGGGACCGCTCCGAGCTCCCGGTGCTCACCGACATTCACCTCCCCGAACAGGCGGCCCCCGCGGCGGCGGTCGCGGACGCGCTCCAGATTCCCGCCTTCCTCTGCCGTCAAACGGACCTGCTGCTCGCGGCGGCGGCGACCGGGCGGCCGGTGAACGTGAAGAAGGGGCAGTGGATGGCCCCGGGAGATGTCGGCGGCGTGGTCGGGAAACTCCGGTCGGCGGGGGTGCGGGACGTGGCCGTGACGGAACGCGGGTTCGCCTTCGGCTACGGGCGCTGGGTCGTCGACATGCGGAGCTTCGCCCTCATGCGCGAAGCGACGGGTTGCCCGACGGTGTTCGACGCGTCACATGCCGTGCAGTTGCCGGGCGGAGAGGGGGCGCGGAGCGGCGGGGAGCCGGAACACATCGGACGGCTCGCGGCGGCGGCGGTCGCGGCGGGGGCGGACGGCCTCTTCGTCGAGGTGCACCCGGATCCGTCCGCGGCCCCATCCGATGGATCGAACATGCTGCCGCTCGCCGAACTCGAGCGCGTCGTGGACCGGGCGCTGCGCGTGCGCGAAGCCGTGGCGGTCTGAGAGCCCGGTCTCCATGAACCCTGGTGTTGCCAGACCCCCGATGGATCGCCGGCTGGCGAAGTCCGTCCGCTTCGTGTCCCTCGACGTGGACGGCGTGCTCACGGACGGTTCGATCTGGGTGGGCGCGGACGCCGACCTCGGCGCCCCGCGCGATCTGCGTCGCTTTCACGCCCTCGATGGCCTGGCGATCCGGATGATGCAGCGGGCGGGACTCGTGGTCGCGTTCCTCAGCGGCAAGCGGTCGGCCGCCGTCCGCCTGCGGGCGCGGGAACTCGACATAGCGGAGGTTTCGCTCGGTTCGCGGAAGGGAAAGCTTTCGGCCCTTCGGGGTATGCTCGCGCGACGCGGTTGCACCTGGGACCAGGCTGCGCACCTTGGCGACGATCTCACGGATCTGGCGGTCATGGAACGGGTGGGGTTGCCGGCCGCCGTCGTCGGCGCGGTGCCCGAGGTCCGGGCCGGTGCGGCGTGGGTTGGGACGGTGCCCGGTGGGGAGGGGGCCGTGCGCGAATTCGCAGAGGTCCTGCTCGTCGCCCGAGGGGAGTGGGACAGGCTGGTGACGGAGTTCCGGGAAGGAGGCCGGTTTGCCGGTTGAACGCAGGGGGCGCGCGGAACGCGACGGTGCGCGGGCGCGCGGGACAGGCACGCTGCGAGTACCGGCGCGACTCGGTCTGTGTGCCCGGGTTTCGCTGCTGCCTCTGGTCGTCGCCTGCGGGTCCGGCGACGGGCCTCCGACGGCGAGTGAACCGCTGCCCGAAGGGGTGGATACCGCCGTACTAGGGATGCGGACGTTTGTTACGCGCGATGGGGTCCGGCGCGCGGTGGTGCAGGCCGACACGGCGGAATGGCGGGAGGAGAACGAGATTCACCTGTGGCGGATGACGCTGACCTTCTTCGATCCGAGCGGAGTGGAATCGACCGAGGTGACTGCGGAGTTCGGGATCTTCCATCAGCTTACCGGCGACCTCGAGGCCGAACGGCAGGTGGTCGTGGAGGATCGCGTGGATGACCAGCGTCTCGAGACCGAGCGCCTCGAGTATCGAAACCTGGACGGTCGGCTGTACGGCGATACCGCGTTCCGTCTCCTGCACGACACGGAGGGTCTGACGCTCCAGGGGACGGCGTTCGAATCGGACCCCGCGCTGGACTCGGTCATCGTCCTGAATCAGGAAGGAGAGATGCGGCCCGGCGTAGCCTTCTCGGAGGCGATGCCCCTGCCGGCCGTTCCGGTCGGGGACACGACCGGCATCGACGCGGAGCCGGCCGCCGGGGAGTCGGTCGCGGACGAATCGGCGCCGGAGGAAGTGGATCCGATCGCGGAGATCGACCCGGCGCCCGTCCGGTCGGACAGCGTGGAGACGCCGCCCGACACCACGGCGGCGGCCACCCCGTCGGATAGCCTGGGAGCGCCGCCCGACACCACGGCGGCGGCACGCCGGTGACTCGCGGACCTAGCCGGTTTGCGGGTTGTCTCGTGGCGGCGGCATGGCTCACCGGCCCGCTCGCCGCACAGGAGTCCGAGGCCGGCGTGGGGTCGGCGCTCGACCGGTGCAATCTCCGTTGGCGCCCCCTTGAGGCTGACACGAGGAGCGTTACGAACCGGGACGTGACCGGCGCGCACGTCACGGTGCTCAGCGGCCGGTACCTGTGGACCTGCGGAACCGCCACGATGGAGGCGGACAGCGCGATAAAGCGTGACGGACCCCGCCAGGTCGAACTCCTCGGCGCGGTGGCTTACGAAGATTCGATAAGGACGCTGAAGTCGGAGCGGCTCCTGTACTTTCAGCTCTCCGATTTCATCATCGCCGAGGACAACGTGGAACTGGTCCGTCTAACGGACCGCTCTACCCTCGTAGGCCCGCGCGTGGAGTTTCTGCGAGCCGTCTCCGGCGTCGACGCCGTCACGACCGCGCCTGGACGGCCGACCGTTACGTTCTATCCGACGAACACCGAGTCGCCGGAGCCATTCACGGTCGAATCGGAGCTGGCCATCTTCGCTGGAGAGGACGAGGCCCGCTTCTACGGGGGTGCGGTTATCGACCGGAGCGACCTGAGCGCCCGGGCGGACAGCGCATTGCTCACGCGTGCCGATGGCCTCGGGGTCCTGTGGGGCGAGCCATGGATCGAGGCCGAAGGGATCCGGCTGGAGGGCGATTCGATACAGTTTCTTTCCCCAAACGAGGAACTCGAAGAGATCCACGCCGCCGGCGACGGCTACGCGTCCGGGGAGAGGTTCGAGGTGGCGGCGGAACTGATCGATATCGACCTGGCGAATCGCGAGGTGGAGCAGGTGCAGGCGCACGGCGAGGGCGCGAGCCGGGCGCTCTCCGGCAGCCACGAGCTTCGGGGCGACTCGATTCATTTCGTGATGTACCGGAGCCAGATCGACACGGCGTACGCGATCGGCGGTGCGGTCGCGGTCCAGCGCGACTCGTCGTGGGCCGTGCCGCCGGAGCCGGTCGATTCGACCGCCGCCGATTCGCCGGCCGCTGCCCACGACACTGCGCGGGGAGTCGCACCGGCGGACTCCGCTGAAGTCAGCGCGGACACCGCCGCCGGGGCCGCTGCGGCGGATACTGCCGCGACCGCCGCAACGGACACCACCGAAGCGGAGGCGGAGGGCGAGGAGCCCGCCGAGATCGAACTGCCAACCGACGGCTCGGCGAACTGGGCGCGTGGAGATACGCTGATCGCGGTCTTCGAACGCTCCGCCGCCCCCGTCGCGGACTCGGCGCCCGCCCCCGACCCCTTCATGCGGCAACTCGTGGTCGACGGGAATGCCAGCGCCTTCTACCGAATGGTCCGGGATTCGACGACGAGCGTGCGACCGTCGCTGAACTATCTCGTGGCGCGGCGCATCCAGGTGGACTTCGAGGCGGGAGAACCCACGGGGGTCGAGGGAGAACACGCGATCGGCGCCTACCTCGAACCGCGGGAGGTGTTCGGCACCCCGTCACCGGCGGATAGCGCGGCGGCGGCCGACAGCGCCGCCGTTGCCGACAGTACGGCTGCGGTCGCCGACAGTGCGGGGGCCGCGGCCGACTCGCTCGGTGCGCCTCCGGACACGGCGGTTGTCCGGCCCGGCAGCGCGGCGCCGCCGCCCGATACGGTCGGGGCACCTCCGGACACCGTGGGCCGGCGCGGGCACTTGCAGCTCGCGCTGAGCAACCGCCAACCGGGACGGGAGCGGCGCGCGACGTACGGCGCGTCTCCGGCCCAGAGATCCGGGAGATCCCGTTGAGCAGTGTACTACGGGCCGAAGGCCTCGTCCGGTCCTTCAAGCGCCGCTGCGTCGTGGACCAGGTGGAGATCGAGGTGCGGCAGGGAGAGGTCGTCGGTCTGCTCGGCCCCAACGGCGCGGGGAAGACCACGACCTTCTACATGATCGTCGGCCTCCTCAAGGCGGATGAGGGACGCGTCTACCTCGACAGCGACGAACTCACAAGCTGGCCCATGTACCGGCGGGCGCGAGCCGGCATCGGGTATCTCCCCCAGGAGGCGTCGATCTTCCAGAAGCTCACGGTCGAACAGAACGTGATGGCGATCCTCGAAACGATCCGGATGTCGCGGCAGGAACGGCGCGACCGCCTGGAGGAGTTGCTCGACGAACTGTCCATCAAGCACCTTCGGGCGAACAAGGCCTATTCGCTCTCCGGGGGAGAGCGGCGGCGGCTCGAGATCACCCGGGCGTTGGCGACCCGGCCCAAGTTCCTGCTGCTCGATGAACCCTTCACCGGGGTCGACCCGATCGCAATCGACGACATCCAGCGGATCGTCCGGGGCCTGCGGGACAAGGGTCTGGGGGTTCTCATCACCGACCACAACGTACGCGAGACGCTTTCGATCACGGATCGCGCCTACCTCCTGTTCGAGGGCAAGATCCTGGTACAGGGCGAGGCGGATCACCTCGTGAACGACCCGGAAGCCCGGCAACTGTACCTCGGGGAGGACTTCAGGCTCTGAACATGGCATCGGGACGGCCGAGTCTCGCCGCGGGCCTCGACCTGCGGCAGGAACAGAAGGCGCAGCCTCGCCTTTACCAGGCGATGGACCTTCTGCACATGCCGTTGCTCGACCTGCAGAGCCACCTGCAACAGGCCCTCGTCGACAACCCGTTCCTCGACCTCGTGGAACCCGGAGATGAGCCGGACGGTGCCATCGACGACCTGCACGATTCCGTCGCCGACGAGGCGGGAGACGATCCCGCTGAGGAGACGGAGGAGTTGGACTGGGAGGACATCCTCCTCGACGACTTCGATGCGGGCGGCCGGCGCGAGGAATACGGAGACCGGGAGTACTTCGCGCCCGCGGCGGCCGCCGCGCAGACGCTCTGGGATCACCTCCACGAGCAACTGCACCTGCTCCGTCTCGGCGAGCGAGAGTTGCTGATCGGGGAAGAGATCATCGGCAACGTGGACCGTGACGGGTTCCTGTCGTGCTCTCTCGACCGGATTGTCGAGGCGCTGCGGGATCGGCCGGAGGATCGGCGGGCCGGGGCGGAGACCGTTTCGCGGGCGGATGTGGAGGAGATGCTCGCCCGGATCCAGTCCTTCGAACCGAGCGGCGTCGCGGCGCGGGACCTGCGCGAGACGCTCCTGCTGCAGTTGCGAGACCGCGGGCGGGAGGGGTCGCTGGCCCACGGCATCGTCGACGGGCACTTCGACGATCTCGCCAACCGCCGGTGGCTGGAACTCGCGAAAGAATACGGGATCGAGCCGCGCGAGGTGCAGGCGGCGGCGGACGAGATCGCGAAGCTCGATCCCAAGCCCGGCCTCAGGTACGCGGACGCATCGGAGTCCTACGTAATCCCGGACCTGACGGTGGAGAAGGTCGAGGAGCGGTATCGCGTCTCGCACGCCGATACGTCGCTGCCGCGATTGAAGCTCTCGCCCGTCTACCGCGACGTGGCCGCGGACCGCGCGCAATTCGAAGGGGAGAACAAGGTGTTCATCTCGGAGCGGCTCAACAGCGCCCGGTGGCTGATCCAGGCGATCGAGCAGCGCCGGCAGACGATGCTCAAGGTGATGGACTTCATCGTCGAGCGGCAGCACGACTTCTTCGAGAAGGGCGTCGAACACCTGCGGCCGCTCACGCTCCGCGACGTGGCCAAACACATCGAGATGCACGAGTCCACGGTCTCTCGCGTGACGAACGGCAAGTACGTGCAGACGCCCCGCGGACTCTATCCGCTCAAGTTCTTCTTTTCGGGCGGCTATTCGACGCTCGGAGGGGAAGACCTGTCGTCGGAGGGAGTGCGGGCCCGGATCCGGAAGCTGGTGGCGGAGGAGGATCCCACGGCGCCGCTCAGCGACCACGAGATCACCGCCCGCCTGCAGGAGGCGGGCGTCCGGATCGCGCGCCGCACGGTGGCAAAGTACCGGGACCGGCTGGGTATCCTCTCCGCGCGGCTGCGACGGCGCGTATGAGCGATCCGAGAATCTCGGTCCTCGTCCCGGCGTACGACGAAGCCGAGAACATACCCGAGCTGTTCGCGGAACTCGCGGCGACGTTCGCGAAGCACGATCTCGCGGCGGAAGTCGTCCTGGTCGACGACGGTTCCGCCGACGGGACGGCCGACGCCGCCGAGGAGGCGGCCGCGCGGGCGGGGCTGGGCGATGCGGCTGTCGTGCTCCGGCATCGGGTGAACCGGGGGAAGACGGAGGCGATGCTTACGGCCGCGGAGGCCGCCCGCGGCGAATATCTCGTCCTCTTCGACGCGGATCTGCAACATTCCACGGAGGAGATTCCGCGCTTCGCGGCAAAGCTGGACGAGGGTTACGACCTCGTCGCGGGCCGCAAGGTGGGGCGCTACGAGAAGCGCTTCACCTCGTCCATCTACAACCGGCTCGCGCGCGCCATCTTCAAGGTGCCCGTGCGCGACCTCAACTCGATGAAGGCGTTCCGGGCCGACGTGCTCGCGGGCCTCAGGCTGCGGCACGACTGGCACCGCTATTTCGTCGTGCTCGCCCATGCCCGGGGATACCGACTTGGCGAACTGGACATCGACCTCCTCCCGCGGCGGCACGGCGAACCCAAGTTCTCCGGGCGGCGGCGAATCCTGATCGGGATGCTGGACATGGTGTCGGTCTGGTTCCAGCTCGTGTTCGGCCGCAAGCCGCTGCTCTTCTTCGGCACGAGCGGGCTCGCGCTGATCGCGACGGGCTGCGTCACGGGGCTTGCGGCCCTGATCCTGCGCTTCGGGTTCGGCCTCGGATACCGCCCGCTCCTCACGCTCGTGGTTCTTCTCATCGTGGGAGGTCTTCTCCTCTTCATCCTCGGCTTCCTCGCGGAGACGATGGCCCAACTCCGCGACGAGATCGAGGACCTCAAGCGCGGTGGACGCCCGTGAAGGTGGTTCATGTCGTCACGGCCTTCCCGCGCCACGACGACGACGTGATCACCCCATGGCTCGGAAGCCTCCTGCTCGGCCTGCGCGAGCGCGGCCTGGACGTCGGGGTGCTGGCGCCGGCCTACCGGGGCGGGGGAGCGACGGCCTGGCGGGGGATTCCCGTGCGCCGTTTCCGGTACGCCCCGGCGCGGCTCGAAACCCTCACGCACGACGAGACGGCGCCGGACCGCATTCGCCGCCAGCCGGCCTACGCCGCGCTTCTGCCAGGGTACATGCTGGGCGGCAGTCTGGCGTCGATCGGGCTCGGAACCTCGTCGCCCCCCGACGTGGTCCACGTGCACTGGCCGGTCCCGCACGCCTGGTTCGGCGCCTTGGCGCGAGCGTCGTCGGAGCGGACGGCCGTGGTTTCGAGCTTCTATTCCGTTGAAATCCGCTGGATCGAACGCCGGCTCCGCTGGGCCCTGCCGTTCCTGCGCTGGTCGATCGAGAGTGCCGACGGCGTGACGGCGATCTCGACCGCTACAGCGGCGGCCGTGGCCCGGTACACGCCGCGTGAAGTGCCCGTGATCCCGTTCAGCGCGGCCATCTCCGACGGACCGCGACCCGACGGCGTCACCGCCGAAGCCCGGCCGCAGGAGCGTGCGGGGCCGGTGCGGCTTCTCTTCGTGGGTCGCCTTGTGGAGCGGAAGGGTGTGCATATCCTGATTAGGGCGCTGGCTCGCGTCCGGGAGCGCGTCGACGCGACCGTCACGGTGATCGGAGACGGGCCGTTGGCCGCCCCGCTGGAGGCGGAGGCCCGCCGCGTGGGCGTCGACCCCTTCGTACACTTCGCGGGCCGCGTGGATGAGGAGGCGCTCCGGGAAGCGTACCGGACGAGCGACCTCTTCATCCTGCCGGCGGTCGTGGACGGCAAGGGAGATACGGAGGGGCTCGGCGTGGTCCTCCTCGAGGCGATCGAGTTCGGGCTGCCCCTGATCGCGTCCGATGTCGGCGGCATCCCGGACATCGTTCGGCACGGCGAGACGGGCCTCCTCGTGCCGCCCGGTGACGCCGGCGCGCTGGCGGAGGCCATTTCAGGCGCCATCGGGGACCCCGCCGCCGCGCGGGAACGGGTCGAGAGAGGCAGGGCGCACATGCGCGAACACTTCGGCTTGCCCAGCGTCGTGGACCGCCTCCTGGCGTGCTACGGGAGAGCCGTCTCTCGGCGCGACGGTTTGGAGTCGCAGGGAGTCGGGCCATGACCGACCCCGGCACGGCGGACGGCAGGGGATTGGTCCGGGACGGCTTCGGTCTCACAGCGCTGGGATTCGCGTTCGCCCATCTCGGGCTGGGTCTGCTGCTCTTCGAACCCACGCTTTTTCCCGGCGGAGACAACGCCGGCTATCTCATACTCGGCGACGCGCTGCGGAGCGGAGAAGGCTATCGCGACCTGCACCTGCCGGGGACGCCGCTGCATGCCCGATATCCTCCATTGCTGCCCGTGGTGCTTGCCGGTCTGGGATGGATCGGAGGTGTGCTCGTGGCCAAGATCGCCATCCTGGTGATGACGACCCTGACCGTGTGGGCCACCGCGCACTTCGGGCGGCGCTGGATAGGGGGCGGGCCAGCCCTCGCCGCGGCGGGCCTGCTTGCCGTGAATCCGACCTTGCTGGAATACGGGCACTATGTGCTCAGCGAGGGACCGTTCGTGCTGCTGATCGTCATCGCTCTCTGGCTTTCTCAGCGCGACGATGGGCGAGGGGCGCTGCTCGCGATGGTTACCGCCGTCGCCGCCTTCGCGACGCGTACCGCCGGCATGACGGTGCTGATGGCCTTGCCGCTGGCATGGCTTCTCGCGCGGCAGTATCGCCGGGCGGCGTGGACGATGCTCGTGGCTGTAGGCACCCTTGCGGCCTGGGCGTTCTATCAGCGCTGGGCAGCCGCGGATCAACCCGGATACCTGGCCGTTCTCCTCCTCGTTGACCCCTACTCGCCGGAGGTGGGGACAGTGGGTTTCGCGGGCCTGATCGAACGCGCAGCCCAGAACTGCTGGGCTCACGTGAGCCGAGTGCTTCCCGACATCCTCCTGGGCCCTGGCAACGGCTCGGGCGGAGGCCGGATCCTTCTCGGTGTGACGACGGCGTCGGCAGCCCTGCTTGGGTGGACGGGTGCAGCCCGCAGCGGTCTCGGGGCGCCGGAGGTCTTTACAATCCTTTATGCCGGCCTCATCGCCCTCTGGCCATCGGTGTGGACCGACCAACGCTTCCTGCTTCCGCTTCTGCCCGTCGTCCTGTTGCTGGCGCTCTCGGCATTGTGGCGGCTTCCCCTCCGCCCCGGGGTTCGGCGGCTGCGCTGGGCGGTTCCCGTGGTCATCGCGATATTCGGGATTGCGTGGGCCGTGGCCGCGATCCCTGGCCGCGTCGCCTGTGTTGCGTCGTACCGCGCGGATCGTCCCTGCGATGTGCCGGCCTCCTCGAGTCTGTACGCATCGGCCCGCTGGGCTCGCGAGAACACGCCGCCCGAGGCCGTCATCGCCAATCGCAAACCACGTCTCTTCTATTGGTATTCCCGTCGGCGCGGGGATGTGTATCCATTCTCGGCCGATGCAGCGACCGTCATGAAAGGTCTCGACGCGATGGGGGCGAGCTACGTCGTTGTCGACCAGGTGAGCGGGACGACCGGAAGGTACCTGATCCCCGCCATTCGAGCCTTTCCGAGCCGTTTCGAATTGGTCTATGAGGGAGGGGAGCCGGTGACCGTGGTCCTGCGGCTGTTGCCGGCTAAGGCGGATATCGAATGAAGCAGCGCGAGAGGGGAAGCTCACCCGCACGGGAGGCCGCTGACGTGGCCGTCAGGGGAATATACGACTATCCCGGCAGAGATCTCGAGGCGATGTCTTCAGCGGTCCGGTACCACCGCGGTATTCTCCGTATCTTCTCGCCGTACCTGGGGGATCGGATCCTCGAGGTCGGTGCGGGAAGCGGCAACATCTCGCAACTGATTCTTGAGCGGCAACCGTCCCACCTCTACGCGGTGGAGCCGAGCGACGGAATGTATGAGCTTCTCCGCGAACGACTGCGGGGGAGCCTGAACGCGACGGTCCACCACTCCCTTCTCTCGGATTTTCTGGAAGCGGAAGACCCGGACGGAGTGGACTCCGTGGTGAGCGTCAACGTTCTGGAGCACGTTCGGGATGATGTCGGAGAGTTGGCGAGGATGCGCACGGCTCTCCGCCCCGGGGGCTACCTGTGCCTCTGGGTCCCGGCGTTGCCGGCGCTCAACAGTCGCTTCGATCGATCCCTGGGTCACTTCCGGAGATATCGTAAGCGAGACCTCCGGCGGAAACTCGAACAGACCGGCTTCGTTCCCGTTCGGCTTGCGTACCGGGACATCGTCGGAATGTTCGCGTGGTTCGTCGTCTGCCGCGTCCTGCGCCAGGAATTGAGTCCCGGAAAGGTGAGTGTGTATGACCGCCTGGTGATGCCGGTCACGGGCGCTTGCGGACGCTGGCTGAACCCGCCGCTCGGCAAGAACCTGATGGCGATCGCGCGCAGGCCCTGATGGACCCTGCGAAGTCCGCGAGAGGTCGGGACTACACGGTCTGGTGGTTCCTCTCCGGGGCCGCGCTCGTGACCGTTCTCTTCTACCGTGACTTCATCTTTCACGCGGACCGGCTCCTCTACGGGTCGGATATGCTGTTCGAGGGGATCTCGTTGCGCCGGTTCTATGTGGACGAGATCCTGGCGGGACGGGGCGTGCCGCTTTGGGTTCCGCACGTCTACGGAGGGATGCCGTTCGTGGCGATCCTGCCGGGACCCATCTTCTATCCGTCGACGATCCTCTACTTCCTTCTGCCGCTGTCCCGGGCCATTGGCTGGACCTTCGTCCTGCACACGTTCCTGAACGGGGCGTTCGGCTACTTCCTCGGGCGGTCGTTCCGGCTGCGGCCGGCCTCCTCGGTGGTGTGCGGGGCTTCGTTCCTCCTCGCGGGCTACGTCACGTCCCACCTGTTCGGAGGACAGGATGGGCGGATGTTCACGATGACGCTCATTCCTCTGGCTCTCGGCCTGCTCAACCGCGGGTTGGAGAGGAACGAGTTCCGGTGGTTCGCCGGTCTGGCGTTCGTTATCGCGGCGCAGACCTTCTCGGCGCACGTGCAGATGATGTATTTCTCCTGCCTCGCCCTCGCGGCCTTCTTCCTGTATCACGTGGCCTTCCGGCTCCCCCGGCCGGACTCAGGCGAGGCGGTCTGGAGGGTGTACGCGCGCCCGGTCGCGTGGTTCACGCTCGCGAACGTCGCTGCGGTCCTGATCGCCGCCCCCCAGTTCTTTCCGACGCTGACCGTGCTCGAGCACGTCACGCGCGCGGCCGGGGAGCGGGGGTACGAATTCGCGGCTTCCTGGGCCCTGCCGCCACAGGAGCTTACGGCGTTCTTCCTGCCGGATCTCATCGGTTCGCTTCCGGGGTCCTATTGGGGACAGAACCCGATCAAGCTGCATACGGAATACCTCGGCGCCGTTACGATCGCGCTCGCGATCCTCGGCCTCTCCGCCGGGTTCGGCCGCTCGCTGGATCGCGACCACCGACGGGTCGTGTGGTTCCTGGCGGGCGCCAGCTTTCTGGGGGTCCTGTTCGCGCTCGGGGCCGCGACCCCTGTACACCGGATCGCGTATACGCTGCTGCCCATGATGTCGAGCCTGCGGGCTCCGTCGATGATGCTGGGCCCAGTGACGGTATTCGTCGCGCTGCTCGCCGCATACGGGTGGGAGGCGGTTCTGATCCGGCGCGCCGCCGGAACGGATTCGGACGACGGGGCGGAAGGGAATGCCGCGGCGCGCCGCCTGTCCTGGCCCGTACTTCTGCTCGGGGGACCGATTCTTCTTCTTGGCGCCGCGGCGGTGCTCAACCCGCGCGGATTGGCCAACTTCGCGCTGCTCTCGTGGTATCCCGACGGATGGCCGCGTCAACCGTCTGCCGTCTCGATCGACGCGTTGCGCCTCAACGGCCTGTTTCTCCTCGTCGGATTCGGTCTCGCGTGGGGAGCCGCCCGGGGTGTGGCGCGCCGCAGGTTCGGCACCTGGACGCTGGCCGTGGTGCTTGCGTTCGGCATCATGGACCTGTGGCGCGTGGACCAGCGCTATCTGCGGGTGCAGGAGGCCGACGCCGCGCTCGCGACCGACTCCGTCATTGAGACTCTACACGAGAACGTGGAGCCCGGAGAACGCGTCTGGGCACCGGACCGGCGCCTCCTGGAGCGGTTCCTCGCGCTGAGCGGCGGGACGGATAACTATCGTCCGAACCAGCTCGCCTACTACGGTGTGCCGTCGGCGAGCGGGCTTCAGAAGTTTCTTCTCCGCCCGTACGCGAGACTCGTGGGTGGAATCACGCCGGACGCGAGACTCCTTGCGGCTCCGGTCACCCGGGAACTCCTGAACGTGCGCTATCTCATCGCCCCCGGTGCGTTACAGGATGCGGAATCTCTACTGGAGGCGGGCGGGCGTCACCTGTACGAATTCCCCTCGGAGCTTCCGTACGCCTACTTCCCGGCGTCCATCGAAATGGTGAGCGATACCTCGGCGGCCGTCGCGCGAACGCTCGAGATCTCGAATCCGGCGCGGTTGACGATCGTCGAAGACCGGCCGGATGGCGAAGCTCCGGCGGCAGGGCAGGGGAGCGCGTCGCTCGTCCGCCAGGAGCCGGATCGCGTCGTACTCGAAGTCGTGGCGGACCGCGCGGGTCTTCTCGCGGTCAGCGAGATCCATCACGAGCGCTGGAAGGCCTTTCTCGACGGGGAGGAAGCCGTCGTGTGGCGGGTGAATACGGCGTTTCGCGGCGTCGAAGTGCCCGCCGGGAGACATGAACTGGTCTTCGAGTACCGCAGTCTTCCGTTCACCTTCGGTGTTTGGGTCAGCCTCCTGACGGTCGTCGGCCTGATCAGCAGCATCCTAATCGCCTGGCGGCGCCGGCCCCTGAGGCCGGAAGCGTGAACCCGGACCGGGCCGGCGCCACACCGGGCCGCCGTTGGGTTGCGCTCGGAAGCGCCGGCTTTCTCCTCGCCGCCCTGACCGCGGTCGGTTTGGCGCTTTCGGGCGGTTGGGCGGCGTGGGGGGACGTAGACGCATCGCGTCTGTCCGGCTGGCGCGTGCGGCCCCTTTGGCTGGCCGTCGCGGTCGGGTGCGAAGTTGGGGCCCTCTGCGCGAGCGGCGCCGTCTGGGCGTGGATGTTCCGGGCGGCGGGCGGCAGGGCCGGGCTTCCGGAAGCCGCGGCCGCGTGGCTCGGTTCCAACCTCGGCCGCTATCTGCCGGGGAAGATCTGGCAGGTCGCCGGACTGGTGGCGTGGATCCGGGGTCGAGGCGATTCCGGCGCGACGGCCTTCGCCACACTGATCGCATTCCAGGCGGCGATCGTCATCACGGGTCTGGCGGTGGCCCTCACGGCCCTCGGCGCCGGAGCCTTCGAAGGCGTGGCCCGCTGGCCGCTGATCGCGGGTGGCATCGCCCTCGCCGCCGCGCTCGCGCCGCCTGTCCTGCGCTTCGTCGTGCGGCTGGGGCGTCGGGTACTGCGCGAGACCCCGGAGCGCCGCGATGTGGAGTTGGATGGCGGGACGCTTTGCCGCGCGGTGGCGGGAAGTCTGCTCATCTGGCCCCTCCACGGGCTCGGTTTCCTGGCGCTGATCGAGGGGCTGGTGCTCGGCAATACGGTCGGCTTCGGGACGGCGCTCGGCACCTTCGCGGGATCCTACGTGGTGGGGTATCTGGCCCTGGTCGCGCCCGGCGGGCTGGTCGTCCGGGAGGGCGCGATCGTGGGCCTGCTCACCGCGGCAACGATCATTCCGGCCGGCCCCGCCGCCGCGCTCGCACTGGCGGCCCGCCTCTGGACGACGGTCGCGGAGTTGGCGTCCTTCGGCCTCGCCCTCGTCGTCCTCCGATCCGTCGGCGTCCCACCGGGTGGGGATCCGTCGTGGTCGGGCCCGCCGGAGGGTCGATAGGTTGCCCACCTCATGAGCCCCCGGATATCCGGCTCGTCATCGCGGGCCGACTCCACCGGGCGCGACTACTACGAGGAGTTCCTGGCGAGCCCCGGGTACCGGGAGAGCAGACTGCGCAAAGCGGCGGTCCTCGACGCGATCGTGGGCGACAGGATCCGCGCAGCGGCCGTGGTGGGCGATCTCGGGAGCGGCACGGGTCTCTTAAAGCGAGAACTTGAGAGGCTCAGCGGACAACCCATCATCGGCTTCGAGCTGGATCCGGAGGTCGTGATCGAACGCGGGCGCACTTGCGTGGCCGATGGAACCCGGCTTCCGGTCCCCGACGCGTGCTTCGATTTCCTCATCGTGAACCATGTCTACGAACACCTAGCCGACCCGCGAAGCCTGTTCACGGAGGTGTCCCGCGTGCTCAAGCCCGGAGGTTCCGCTTATGTGACTGCGGGGAGCCGCTGGGCGCTCATCGAGCCGCACTATCGGCTGCCTTTTTTGAGCTGGCTGCCCCGGAGGTGGGCCGACCGCTACGTTCGCTGGACCGGACGGGCGAAAACCTATCGGGGCATCCGTTTCCTGGGGTACCGCTCGCTGCAGCGCGCTATGCACGTACCGGGACTCAGGTGCGCCGATATGACGGATCGCGCGATTCGATCGGTGCTGAAAGGTGGCGGAGGAGGGAAATGGCGCGCCGCCTGGCGGATGTTGCCCGGCATGTAAAGTTTCCCTGAAGTCGGCATGTAAAATGTCCCACAT
>VXMQ01000165.1 GCA_009841015.1 Candidatus Palauibacter denitrificans
ATGACTTTAGATGATTCCCTGCCGTGATTTGAACCTCTGGCGATCCGTGTACCCCACTTGAAGTTACGCGATTTGGAGGTGCGAGTCCCGCCAATTGACTCCCGCTATTCGCGGGAGGAGTGGACGTGCCGCCGCTCGTCGAGCGCCTTCTTGAGCCGGTCCTCGTCGGGCCTCTGGTAACACTGGAGCACCGTCTGTGCCGTCCTCCAGCCTCCCAGTTCGCAGAGCACCTTCAGTGGCTGGTCCATGAGGTCGGAAGCAAACTTGCGCCTCAGAGAATGCCAGCCTCTGCCGCGCATGCGCTCCAGCCCGGCGAGCGCTTCGGCCTTTTTCCACCAGTCGCGCGCCGCCGCGTGGCTCACGTTCCCCGCAGAGTCCCTGCGCGCGGGCAGCACGGGAGCGTCGCCGTTCCCGGGGTTCGCCTTCCGCGCCTCTTCCAGCACCGCGAGCGCCTCGTCGGTCACGGGTGTCCGATGCTCGAACCCTGTCTTCTCGTGCTCCGCGCGCCACCAAATCACCCCGGCTCCCGTGTCGATGTCACACCACCTCAGGTGGCGGATTGCGCCGATTCGGTGGCCCGTTTCGTGCGCGAGCACGAGCGCCACGCGAAAGCGCCAATCGATCTGGGCGGACACCCGGAGCAGCGCCTCGTACTCCGCCTGAGAGAGAATCACCCGGGTTGGGTTCTTCTCCCTGGGCACCCTCAAGCCCTTCAGAGGGTTGGAGTCGAGGAGAAGCCCTCCCGACTCGTTCCGCGACCGCGCGGCCCAGTTGAGGACCGCGAGCAGGAACCTCAGGTCCCGTTCGACCGTCCGGTCGGACACGGGCAGGCCGCTCAGCCCGACCCCGCCTGCCCGCCGCGCCCGGATGAACCGGTCCCAATCGCGCTGGGAAAGCGTTGCGGGCCTACGGTCCTTGCCGAAGAACCGAAGGAACATCTGCAATGCGCTCCGGTCGTATTTCTGGGAGCGCTCGCCCTTCGTGGGCGTCACCTCCCCACCGTAGATCTCAAAAAGCCTCTCCAGCGTGAGCGGCTCGGGCTCGGGCTTGCCGTTTGGCTCGTAGACCGCGAGGCCAGCGGCAACCTCGTCCGCCTGCCTCTTGGCCCGCGACCAGTCGCGGTGCTTCAGCGACCTCGTGAGCCTGCGCCCGTGCTCTCGCCACTCGATCTGGTATCGGCCGGTCTTCGGATCCGGGAACACCCGGACCCGGTTCCGGCCCCACTCGCCGGCGCCGTAAGAGCGCCGACTTCGTTTCGTGCGTGCCATCATTCGATTCCTCTCGTGATGGACCGCATGATCTGCGCGCACGAAACCTCGCGGAGCGGCATCACCCGCGCCAGATCCAGCCCTGCCGGAAGCCATCAGCGGCTCGGACCAAGATCGCGGCCGCGATCCCGGCCGCGCCGACTCAGCGCCGTCACCATCCTCACAAGGTCGCGGCGAGCGTGCCGTACGACTCGGCCAAGCGCGTGACTTGCTCGTCCAGCCACTCGATTCGCGTCCGCAAGGCTTCGTTCTCCCCGCTCTGCCGCTCGGCGTGCTGCCTCAAGGCTTCGACGTATTCTCGCAACACTTCGACGTACTCGTGCAAGGCTTCGATCTGCCCGGAGTGCCGCCGCTGTTCCCTCGCGTACTGCGCGGACAACGTCTTCAAGGCCTCCGTCAACTGCCTCTCCAATTCGGTCATATAGCTCCTTTACTCTCTTCGCAGCTCTACGTAGGGCCGCCCGTCGAAGGTGAAGGCCGTCAGGACCGGCGTGCCACGCGGCAGCGTCACGTACCGCACCCCGTCTATTTCCCTCAGCCCCACGCCCCAGGTCGTCTCTTCGATCTCCGCTACCATCTCGCGTCCACCCGCGATCTGGACGTCCACCATCGACCGCTCCTCGATCCGGTCCTGAATGCTCCTCGACAACCACTGCATCGTCGCCCAGCTCCCGGCGAAGGTGCCGAGCCAGAGAGCCGTGCCGACGATCAGCGGCCGGAGCCACGCCTTGACCAGCAACTCGCGGACGTTCCCGACCGCCACCTCCGTATCGCGCTCGATGGAACGCAGCGCGCGCCTCGCGACGCGCCGCGAGTTCTCGCCGAGCCGCTCCAGCTCGTTCGCGGTCAACTCCTCGATCTTCTTGCGTTCGGTCTCCAGCCGCGTCCGCAACCGGTCGGTCAAATCGTTCGCGGTCGAAGTTCTCTCCATACAGTTCTCCTTTCAGCCGCCAGCGATCTCCGCTCGCGGGGTCCAGCGCAGTGATGTAGTCCTTGCCTTGGCGCGGCACTTCAAGGCCCGCGTCCCGCAGCGCGGCGACGACATCGTGGCAATTCCGCACGGTCCCGTGCTCGACGCGCTGGAGGAGGTAGTCCCGGATCAGGTCGCGGGGTGAGGATTCGAGCCGAAGGCCCGCCCGCAGCCGGGTCGCCTCGATGTAGGCGCGGTGGCCCGGTTGCTGCACCCTGGCCCGCGCCGGATCGTCCGGGCGAGCCCAGCCGTGCTCGTGGTTGAAGGCGTCCCGGAGCGGGCCGAACGTCTTCTCCCAGCCCGGAGGGGCGATGTTCAGGCTGCGTCCGGTCTCCAAGTCGCACCGCGCCGCCAGAACGTGGACGTGAGCGCCGCCGCCCTCCTCCCGGTGCAGCACGGCAGTCCATGCGTAGCGGTCGAAATCCAGCCCCGCCCAGGCCGTCTTCTCGAAGGCGTCCACCACCGCCT
>VXMQ01000161.1 GCA_009841015.1 Candidatus Palauibacter denitrificans
AGCGCGGCGACGACATCGTGGCGGTTGCTCACCATGCCGTGCTCGACGCGCTGGAACAGGTAGTCCCGGATGAGGTCGCGCGGCGATGCTTCGAGCCGGAGCCCGGCCCGCAGACGCGCCGCCTCGACATAGGCGCGGTGGCCGGGCTGCTCCACCCTGGCCCGCGCCGGATCGTCCGGGCGAGCCCAGCCGTGTTCGTGATTGAAGGCGTCACGGAGAGGACCGAAGGTCTTCTCCCAGCCCGGAGGTGCAATGTTGAGGCTCCGTCCGGTCTCCAAGTCGCACCGGGCGGCGAGGACATGGACGTGAGCGCCTCCGCCCTTCTCGCGGTGCAGCACGGCAGCCCATGCGTAGCGGTCGGGCTCCAGCCCCGCCCAAGCCGTCTTCTCGAACTCGTCGAGGACGGCTTCGATCTGCTCGTCGGTGGGATGGTCGTCGGGTGCCCAAGCGATCACGCCGGACGTGTACCTGTGCTCGAACTCCAGCGTGTCGGCCAAGGCGGCCACGTCGTTAGGATCCCCGCGAAGCACCTCGACGCCTTCGCGCGGCTTCCCGGCCGCGTCCAACTCCCCGAGGAGGTATTTGGCCGCGTCCCGCGCCGATCCGGTCCCGCGGGCGAGAAACTTAACCAGCATCGGCGTCCGGGTCTTCGAGAGGGGACAGGGCCGCGAGCGCCCGCTTGACGGCGATGAGATGGCCGATCACCTCGACGGCCTCGACCGCCCCCTTGTGGGTGTTAGCCCACCGAGCGATCTGGTTCAGGTTGTTCCCGATCCTGGAGACTTGAAGGTTGCGCTCGCGCTCGACCTCGGCTGCCGGGACCGTCCAGGTCCGCGTGCGGGCCATCGCCCGGCGTATCAGCACCGAGAGCGGCACGCCGGCGGCCTTGGCCTTGGTCCGCCAGTCGGCGGACTCGTCCGGCGTGAGGCGGACGGCGACGAGGACCGGGCGGCTTCTAGCCAACGGGCCGCGCCGCCACGGGGGGAAGGGGGGCGACGCCCCCGCCCGCGCCATCCACCGGAGCGCGGCTCTGTCGGGGATCGAAGGGGCAACGTCCCTCGCCAGCCCCTCGGTTATACCGAGGGTATGCTGGCTCCCGGACCTTAGCCGCGCCAAACACCTCCGTGGGCGCCGTGTCCGGGACCCGGCGACCGCCGCCGTCGAAGCGGTGGCGGGGCACTTCCGCGACCGCTCCGGGGAACCCGTTCAGACGCACCTCGCGAGGCGCGGCTGGCGGTCGGACGAAAGCCGGCGGTACCGGGCCGTCCATGTACTCCGGAAGCCGGAGCGGCGAACGATCTCGCCAGCGCCCATGTAGCTGGGCGCGGGCACCGGTCCCGCCTTGGGGTGGATCAAACTGACTACGCGCGACTCCTCCGGTTCTTCGACTCGTTCGCTCGGGCCGTCCTTCACGCTTCGGTGACCCGAAGGGCCGCGCACTACGGATTCCATCCGCAGTTGGTTTCAGTCGGGTTGGCGAGCGGGGCGGACAATGCAACCTCCGACTTACGCCGAAGACGGACTCACGGACAGGTCGGAGGACCGGCGTGCCCCTTCGGGTCCTCCTGGGGGCGATCATGGTACGTTCTTTCGCGAGCTTCATGCCCGGAACTGTGAAGACGTGACCACGGGGCAGTCAACTGGTAGGAGAGATCCTACATTCCAAGGCGTTCCAAGGAGTTCCAAGGAGGGATCCGGGCTGTCGGACGCCGCCGCCAGAAGCGGTCGAAAGCTCCTCCCCGACAGGGCTCGCGACAGGTCCGGGAAGCAGTAGTCCGTTCAGGTGCCGGAGTATTCTGACGGCCCTTATCGGGCGGGCAAACTCATCCCGCCCCTCAGCACCTCATGGCGGATCAACCGACGGCTCAAGCTCCCCGGCGATGGCTTGAAAGGCTTCCAAGGCGGCGTGCAGGTCCTCCACGATCTCGGCGGCCAGCACCTCCGGTTCGGGCAGGTTCTCGCCGTCCTCCAAGGCGCTGTCCCTGAGCCACAGCAGATCCAGATTCAGCTTGTCGCGCTTCGCCAGTTCGTCGTACTCGAACGCCCGCCAGCGGCCGCCATCGTTCTCCGAGCTCCACGTCGGCTTCCTCTTGTGGCGCTCGCCCGGACGGTAGCAGGTCACGAAGTCGTCGAGGTCCGCTCGCCGGAGCGGCTTCATCTTGAGCGTGAAGTGCTTGTTCGTGCGCAGGTCGTAGACCCACAGACGCTCGGTCCACGGCTTCTCGCGTGCGGGCTTGGCGTCGAAGAACAGGACGTTCGCCTTCACTCCCTGAGCATAGAAGATCCCGGTGGGGAGGCGGAGGAGGGTATGCACGTCGAACGCTTGGAGCAGGTTCCGTCGCACCGTCTCGCCCGCGCCGCCCTCGAACAGGACGTTGTCCGGCACCACGATGGCGCAGGTGCCGTGCATCCTGAGCAGCGTCTTCACGTGCTGGAGGAAGTTGAGTTGCTTGTTCTTGGTGCCGGTCCAGAAGTCCTGACGCTCGTAGGTGTCGGACTCAGTCTCCAGTTCGCCTCCCTCGTTCACGATCCGGACGCTGCTCTTCTTCCCGAACGGCGGGTTCGTGAGCACCATCGAGAAGCGTGCGCCGGGATCGTTCGCCAAGCTGTCCACTCCAGACCGGATCGGGGACTCGTCCGGGGCGATCCCGTGCAGGTAGAGGTTCATGATGCAGA
>VXMQ01000140.1 GCA_009841015.1 Candidatus Palauibacter denitrificans
AGGGGAACCTGCGGCTGGATCACCTCCTTTCTAGGGAGATGTCCTTTCGATGAGAGAGGCACACCTGGACCTCCCGCAAGTCACTCGCCTTCTTGTTCAACCTTCCGGCACCTTCGCCGGTCTGCTCCAACCCCTGGTTCGCCCCATGACGTTCAGGGCCGGTTTCGTGGCCATCGTCGGGCTTCCCAACGTCGGAAAGTCCACGCTGCTCAACGCGTTCCTCGGCGAGCGGCTCGCGGCCGTCACGCCGAGGGCCCAGACGACGCAGCGACGACTCCTCGGGATTTACTCCAACGACACCGCGCAGGTGGTGTTCATCGACACGCCGGGTCTCCTCGAGCCTCGCTACACCCTGCATCGGTCGATGCGCGAGGAGGCGCTCTCTGCGCTGGAAGACGCGGATCTCGTGCTCGCCGTGGTAGACGCGGGGTTCGAGCCGAGCCTCGACTGGGCTGCCGGATTCGCGCAGTCGATCCGTGGTCCGACGATCCTCTGCCTCAACAAGATCGACCGGGTTGAGGCACCCGGCCGCGAGGAGCTGCGGGCCCGATTCACGAACGGCGCCTGGGACGCCGTATACGGCACGTGCGCCACGAACGGCGAGGGGGTGCCGGAGTTGCTCGAAGCCCTGTCGGGGTTCCTTCCGGAATCTCCCCCCCTGTATCCCGTGGATGAACTCTCCGACGCGCCGGTCCGGCACTTCGTCGCCGAGCTGATCCGGGAGACGTGTCTCGAGGAGCTGGCGGATGAGGTCCCCTACGCGGTGGCCGTCCGGATCGAGGAGTTCCGCGACCGGGAAAGCGGAAGGCCCACGTACATCGAGGCGCTGATCCACGTGGAGAGGGAGTCCCAGAAGGGAATCGTCGTGGGGGCCGGCGGGAGGACGATACGCAAGCTCGGCACCCGCTCCCGCGTGAAGATCGAGCGCTTCCTCGGGCGGCGGGTCTACCTCCGGCTCCGGGTCAAGGTCCTCCCGAACTGGCGGAAGAAAACGCACCATCTTAGGGTGCTCGGATTCAGGGTTCCCGCGCAGGAGAACTGATGCCCCTCGACGACAGACTGCTTGAGATCCTCGCCTGCCCGAAGTGCAAGGGCGAGCTGGAATATCGCGTGGGGGAGGGAGAAGAAGCCCTCCTCTGTCACGCCTGCCGTCTGAGGTACGAGGTGGAAGAGGGGATCCCGATCATGCTCATCGACGAGGCGAAACCTCTCTGACCCCCCGCGGACGGTCCAGCAGCCGCGGCCGATCCGGAGGCCGTGGTCGCTCCGGGGGGCGGGGTCGCTCCCGAAGTCGACGCCGAATCAGCGGACGGCTGCAGCGGATCGAGAGTGGCGCGGCCTTCGTCATCCCGGACGAGGGCGGCGAAGACATCTTCGTCCGCGCCCGCGATCTCCACACGGCCGTGCACGGCGATCGCGTCGCGGTGCGGATCGAAGACCGCGGACGGCGAGGACCCCGCGGGACCATCGTCGAGGTGCTCGACCGGGCCCATCGGCATGTCGTCGGCGTCTTCCGCGCCGAGCGCGGCCACGGCTGGGTCGCCGCGACCCGGCCGAAGCTCGGGATCGACGTGTTCATCCCGGGGCGCGACCGCGGCGAGGTCGAATCGGGCGACCTCGCGGTCGTAGAGGTCACGGACTGGGGAGAGACGGGTCCGGGGCCGGCGGGCCGCGTCGAACGGGTGCTGGGGCCTTCCGAAGATCCCGGCGTGGCGGTGCTCGCGATCCAGGTGGGATACGGAATCCCCGACGCGTTCCCCGAAGCCGTCGAGGAAGCGGCGGCGGCGCTGGCCGCGCCGGGGATCCGGCCCGCGGATCTCGAGGGGCGGGAGGATTGTCGGGCCGACCGCGTGTTCACGATCGACCCGGTGGACGCCCGCGACCACGACGATGCGATTTCCATCTCGCGGCTCGCCGGGGGCGGGGCGCGAATCGGCATCCACATCGCGGACGTATCGCACTACGTACGCGAGGGAGACCGGCTCGACGTGGAAGCCCGGGAGCGCGGCACGAGCGTGTACCTGGTGGATCGTGTGCTTCCCATGCTCCCGCACGCGCTGTCGAGCGGTCTCTGCTCGCTCGTGCCCGGCGAAGACCGGCTGACGCTCGCCGCTTTCCTCACCGTCGATCCCCGCGGAGGGCTCCGCGGGACGCACTTCGCCCGCGCCGTCATCCGAAGTGCGCATCGCCTCTCCTATGAAGAGGCACAGGAAGCGCTTGACGGCGGAGGCACGCCGGCGACGGAGCGGGATCCGGGTTTGCGCGAGGATCTTCGGGCGCTGCTCGAGGCGAGCCGGGGCTTCCGCCGGCGGCGCAGGGCGCGGGGCAGTCTGGACTTCGACCTGCCGGAGTCCCGGATCGTGCTCGACGAGGAGGGGGCGCCCGTCGATGTGCGGCGGCGCGAGCGGCTCGACTCGCACCGGCTGATCGAGGACCTGATGATCGCGACGAACGAAGCGGTGGCGAACTGGGCGATCGAGCAGGGGGTGCCCGTACTCTACCGCATCCACGAGGAGCCGAACCCGGAGAAGCTCGACGCGCTGCGCCTCCTGGCGGGAGAGTTCGGAGTTTCCTTTCCGCAGCGGAACCCGCGGCCGCGCGATTTCCAGCGCCTGCTCGACGCCGTGAAGGGCAGGGTGGAGGAGCCGATCATCTCGGTTCAGGTGCTGCGAAGTCTCGCCAAGGCCCGCTACGAGACGGAGAACGAAGGCCATTTCGGGCTCGCTTCGCCGGCCTACCTCCACTTCACATCCCCCATCCGCCGGTATCCGGACCTCGTCGTCCACCGGCAACTGGCCCGCTGGCTGGCGGAGCCGCGCCGCGTTCGCGACGTCGACCGGGAATGGCTCTCGGCGACGGCCCGGCACGCCTCGGCGCGCGAGGAGAACGCGGCCTGGGCGGAGCGCGATTCGGTGGAACTCAAGAAGGTCGAGTTCATGGATCGGCATGTGGGCGACCACTTCGAGGGCACGATCAGCGCCACGGCGCGCTTCGGCTTCTTCGTCCGGCTCGACGCGTACGACATCGAGGGGCTCGTCCATGTGAGCCGCCTCACGGGGGACCGCTACGTCCACGACCGGACGAAACATGCGCTCCGGGGCCGTCGCACGCGGAGGAGCTACCGGCTCGGGGATCCTGTGGAGGTGCAGGTCGCCCGCGTGGATCGCGACGCGCGACGCATCGATTTCGACCTCGTCTAGCCGCCTGGGAAAAGTTCGCCTTCGGCGGGGAAACGTGGTCTATTTACCGCCGGTGTGGGCACCACGGTATCGCACCCGATACGTACCTGACGCGCGAGCGGAGGACTGGAGCCGGAAATGACGGAGTTGGCGAGACGGAAGGAACGCGCGGAGGCGCTGCGCAGCCGGCTTGATGAGCTACGGGGGTATCTTTGAGATTCCCGGAAAGCTGACCCGCATCGCGGAACTCGAGAAGAAGATGGCGGCCCCCGACTTCTGGAACGACCGAGACGGCGCGAAAGAGGTCATCGGGGAGGCCAACCTTCTCAAGAGTTGGACCCGTCCATGGGCGGACTGCTCCGCGCGCGTGGATGACCTGTTCGAGATGGCGCTTCTGCTCGCGGAGGAGGACGACGCCGAGCTGGAGGCGGAACTCGAGACGGGGCTCGAACGGGCGGAGACGGAAGCCACCCGCCTGGAGTCGCGGAACATGCTGCGCGGGGAGGACGCCCACCGCGGCGCGCTCGTCACGATCAACCCCGGCGCCGGCGGGACGGAGTCGCAGGACTGGGCGGAGATGCTCATGCGCATGTACGTGCGCTGGGCGGAACAGCACGACTACGACGTCGAGGTCATGGACCTCCTTCCGGCCGAGGAAGCGGGGATCAAGTCGGCCACGCTCGATGTGGATGGACAGTTTGCCTACGGATACCTCTCGGCCGAACGCGGCGTCCACCGCCTCGTGCGCATCTCTCCCTTCGACTCCCAGGGACGCCGCCACACGTCGTTCGCCTCGGTCTTCGTCTATCCCGTCGTGGATGAGGACATCGAGGTCGCGGTCAACGAGGAGGATCTCAGGGTCGACACCTTCCGGGCGTCCGGGGCGGGTGGCCAGCACGTGAACAAGACGGACTCGGCGGTGCGCATCACGCACCTCCCGACGGGCATCGTCGTCTCGTGCCAGCAGGAGCGCAGCCAGCACAAGAACAAGTCCAAGGCGATGAAGATGCTGCAGGCCGCCCTCTACCAGCGGGCCGTCGAGGAACGGGAAGCGCGCCGGGCCGAACTGGAGGGGGCGAAGACGCGGATCGAGTGGGGTCGGCAGATCCGGTCCTACGTCCTGCAGCCCTACAAGATGGTCAAGGACCACCGGACGAATCTCGAGGTCGGCAACGTCGACGCCGTGCTCGACGGCGAGATCGACGGGTTCATCCATGCGTTTCTCCAGGAATCCGGCAGGACGGGCGCATGAGCTGCCCCTCCTGCGGCTCGGACGCCCCCGGACTCCGGGACGGCGTCTGCACCGCCTGCTGGTACGCGTCGCGCGAGCGGCCGAAGCCCGTAAGGGACCGCTTCGCGAAACTCTCCCGACTGCGCGAACTCGGCGTCGAGCCGTACGGCCATGCCTTCGACCGGTCCCACGAGCTGCGTGAGGCCTTCGCGGCGTTCGAGGAGGTGGAGACGGCCGCCGAAGGGACGGCGGACGGCGGGGATCCCCCCGAACTCGAGGGCGTCCGGGTGGCGGGCCGCATCCTCTCCTACCGTGACCTCGGGGGGAGCGCCTTCGCGCACATCGGCGACCGTGACGGGCGGCTGCAACTCCACCTGCGGCGCAACCTCCTGGGCGATGACGGTTCCGCGCTCATGGATCTGCTCGACCTCGGGGACTGGGTCGGGGTAGAGGGCGCCGTCTTCCGGACCCGGCGCGGGGAAGTCACGGTCCGTGCGGAATCGCTGAACCTCCTCACCAAAACGCTCCGTCCGCTCCCGTTCGGGAAGGAGGAGGTCGGCGAGGATGGGCGGCGGGTCGTGCACAGCGGGTTCAGCGACCAGGCCTCGCGCTACCGGCAGCGGTACGCGGACCTGGCGGTGAACCCGGAGGTCCGCGAGGTGTTCCGGATCCGGGGCAGAGTCGTCACCGAACTCCGCCGCTGGCTCGACGCGCGCGGCTTCCTCGAAGTGGAGACTCCGATCCTGCAGCCACTCTACGGCGGCGCGCTCGCCCGGCCCTTCTCCACGCACCACCACCGGCTCGACCGGAAGATGTACCTGCGGATCGCGGATGAACTCTACCTGAAGCGGCTCATCGTCGGGAATCTCGACCGTGTGTACGAAATCGGACACGACTTTCGGAACGAGGGGATCGACCGCACGCACAACCCCGAGTTCACGATGCTCGAGTTATACTTCGCGTTTGCCGACTACGAGGCCGTGATGAGCCTCACCGAGGCGATGATCGGCGACGTCGCGCGCGAGGTGATGGGGACGACGCGCTTCGAGTACGCTGGGACGGTCGTGGACCTTGCGGCGCCCTGGCCCCGGATCCGCTGGGACGAGGCGTTCTCGGAGGCTACCGGACTCGATCCGCGAGAGGCGGGGGAGGAGGACCTCCGCGCCCTGGCGAAGGAGGCCGGGCGCGCCGACGCGGACGAGCTCTCCCGCGTGCAGATCCTTGACGTGCTGTTCTCGGACCTGGTCGAAGGACGGATCACGGACCCGGTCTTCGTGTACGGTCACCCGATCGAGATGAGCCCGCTCGCGAAGCCGATGCGGGGCGAGGCCGAGTTCGCGGAGCGGTTCGAGGTCATCGCATGCGGCTTCGAACTCGTGAACGCGTTCAGCGAACTCAACGACCCGGCGGAGCAGTGGGACCGGTTCGCGGCGCAGCGACGGCTGAGGGAAGCGGGCGACCAGGAGGCGATGGACATCGACGAGGACTACGTGCGGGCGCTGGAATACGGGCTGCCTCCCACGGGCGGGTTCGGACTCGGGGTCGACCGCCTCGTGATGCTGATGACGGGACAGACTTCGATTCGCGATGTCGTCCTCTTTCCCATCCTCCGCCCCGAGGAGGGGCGCTCGTGAGCGGAGGGCGGAGGCGCTTCGAGCGTTTCGTCGCCCGCCGCTATCTGCGGGGGACCGGCCGCCGCATGTCCGTCGTCGGAGGCTTCCGCGCCGTCGGCCGCTTCCTTCGCCGGCCGTGGCGGCCCCTGGCCGGCGCCGGCACCGTGGACGAAAAGGACTCGCGGCTCGTCGCCTTCATATCGAGTCTCGCCGTGGGCGGCGTGGCCGTCGGCGTGATGGCCCTCATCGTCGTGATCGGCGTCCTCAACGGCCTCCAGGAGAGCCTGAGGGACCGGATCCTCAGCGGCGGTCCGCACGCGCACGTGATGGAACTCGACAGCGGCTTCCAGATGGCCGACTGGGAGACGGTCCTCGACCGGGTCCGGCAGGATGACGACGTGGTCGCGGCCTCCCCGTTCGCCTTCAACAACGTCATCCTCACCCAGGAGGGCGACCGGTACAACGAGTCCGTCGTCCTGCGCGGGATCCCGGACGACCCGGAGGGGATGCGGATCGCCGGGCTCATGGAGCACCTCATCATCGGGGAGCCGCCCTTCGGGGCGACCGAATCCGGCAACCCGGGCATCGTGGTGGGACGCGGTCTCGCCCGGAGGATGGGCCTCTATCAGGGAAAGCTCGTCGTCGCGGCCTCCACCCGCGACGCGACGTTGTCCGCCGCGGGGCTCTCGGCCTCGCTGAGACGCTTCGAGGTCACGGGGATCTTCCAGACTGGCCTCTACCAGTACGACGACGAGCTTGCGATGGCCCCGCTCGCCGAGGCGCAGGCGCTGTTCGGACTCGGCGACGCCGTGACCGGCATCGAGTTCGACGTGAGCGACCCGTGGCGGGCGACGGAAGTGTCCGCGCGGCTGGAGGAGGCGCTCGGCTGGCCCTACCGGGTGGAGGGCTGGCAGGAACTCAACCGGAGCCTCTTCTCCGCGCTCCGGCTCGAGAAGCTCGGCATGGCCGTCGTCCTCATCCTCATCGTACTCGTCGCCTCGTTCAACATCGTCTCGACCCTGGTGATGATGGTCGCGGACCGCACGCGCGAGATTGGAATCCTCCGCTCGATGGGGGTGTCCGCCGGGAGCGTCGGGAGGGTCTTCACGAACATGGGGCTCTTCATCGGCGTCGTCGGGACGACCCTCGGGGCCGTGCTCGGCGCCATCCTCGCGTGGGCCCTGACCCGCTACGAGTTCATCACCCTGCCGAGCGACGTGTACTTCATCGACCGGCTGCCGATCTCGCTGGCGCCGCTCGATGTCACGCTGATCATCCTCGGGTCGCTGCTCATCTCCTACCTGGCCACGATCTATCCGGCGCGGAAGGCCGCGGCGCTCGCGCCGGTCGACGCCATCCGGCACGAATGACGGCAGACCGCGGGGAGGGCGCGCCGTCCGCGGTGCGGGCGGTGGGGCTCGAGCGGACCTTCCCGAGCCCGGATGGCGGCATCCTCCCCGTCCTGGAGGGGATCGACCTGACCGTGGACCCGGGGGACGCCCTGGCGATCGTGGGTCCGAGTGGGTCGGGGAAGTCCACCCTGCTACATTTGCTGGGCGCCCTCGACCGGCCGACGGCGGGAGATGTCTGGCTCGGGGGCGAACGGGTGTCGAGACTCGGCGGCGAGCGGCTCTCCGAACTCAGAAACCGGTTCGTCGGCTTCGTTTTCCAGTTCCATCACCTGCTGCGCGACTTCACGGCGCTGGAGAACGTGATGCTGCCGCGGTTGATCGCCGGGGCGTCGCGCGAGGAGGCCCGGGATCGGGCGGCCGAACTTCTGGCTCAGGTGGGGCTGGCGGAACGGGCGAGCCACCGGCCGCGCCGGCTTTCGGGCGGAGAGCAGCAGCGGGTCGCGGTGGCTCGGGCGCTGGCGAATGCGCCTCCGCTCGTGCTGGCGGACGAGCCGTCCGGGAACCTCGACGCCGAGGCGACGCTGCGCCTCCACGACCTGTTGTTCGAGCTGGTGGACGGACACGGCGCGGCTCTGGTCGTCGTGACGCACAGCCGCGAACTGGCGGGGCGCGCGAGTCGGGTGCTGCGCATCGAGAGCGGGGCGCTCGTCGCGGCCTGATGGAACGCCGGGCGACGTAACGGAGAGACGGCATGGACTGCGAGAACTGCGGGGAGCGCAAGGCGAAGATCACGCTTACGGAGATTGAGAACAACGAGATGCGCACGCTCAATCTCTGTACGACCTGCGCGACGCTGAAGGGGGTGTCGGCCGGCGGCGGGTCCGCCCCCATGGCGGATCTGCTGGCGCACCTCGGCGGAAGCACCGGGGACACTCTGTTCGACGAAGCCGGCGAGGCGTGCGAGTACTGCGGCACCGGGGCTGGCGACTTCCGCAAATCAGGGCGGCTGGGCTGTCCGCAGTGCTATGCGCAGTTCGACCGCCAGCTCCGTGCGCTCCTCCGCCGCGTGCACGGCTCTTCTCAGCACATGGGAAAGGTGTACGTGAGCACGGCCCCCGACGCGGACCCGGAGCAGGTCCGCCTCTCCACCCTCCGGCGACGGCTCGAGCGCGCGGTGGAGATCGAAGACTTCGAATCCGCGGCGGACCTCAGAGACGCGATCCACGCGCTGACGGAGGTGCCGTGACGGACGGGGCCGCGGCCTCGCCGCCCATCGGGACCCACGGTCTCGATTGGCTGGATGAAGAGGCGCCCGACGGCGACATCGTCATCTCGAGTCGGGTGCGCCTCGCCCGCAATCTCCAGGGATATTCGTTCTCGGCACAGGCGACCGGAGAAGAGCGCGAAGCCCTGCTCGAGAAGGCGCGGGCGGCGACGGAGGCCGCGGGCGTGCTCGAAGCGGTCGATTTCTGGGAGGTCTCGCGCCTCGACCCCGTGGACCGCCTCCTCCTGCTCGAGCGGCGTCTGGTGAGCAAGGAACTCATCGGCAAACCCGAAACCGGACCGCGTCGCGGCTCGGGGCTCGCGCTGTCCCGGACGCGTGCGCTCGGGATGATGGTGAACGAGGAGGATCACCTGCGGCTGCAGACGCTGCGCGGGGGCTTCCAGCTCGTGGCCGCGTGGCGCGACCTCGATCAGCTGGACGAAGAGGTCGGCGCCCGTCTCCCCTACGCCTACCACCAGGAGTTCGGCTTCCTCACTTCCTGTCCGACCAACGTGGGGACCGGACTGCGGGCCTCCGTCTTCATTCATCTGCCCGGTCTCGTCCTCACGCGGCAGATCCGCAAGGTGCTCGAAGGGATGGGGCAACTCGGCGTGACCTATCGGGGTCTATACGGAGAGGGTTCGAGGATCGTGGGGAACCTGTTCCAGATCTCGAACCAGACGACCCTGGGCAAGACCGAGGAGGATCTGATCGACCAGCTCGAACGCCTGGTCGGCCGCGTCATCGGATACGAGAAGCAGGCGCGGGCCGTCCTGCTGCGCGAGGCGCCGAACGTGCTCGAGGACAAGGTGTGGCGGGCCTACGGGATCCTGTGTCACGCGAGAAGTTTGCCCTTCGAGGAGATGATGAACCTCCTCTCCGGAGTCCGGCTCGGCGTCTCGCTGAAACTTCTGAAATCGCCCAGGGTAGACGTCATCAGCCGCATGATGATCCATGCCCAGACCGCACATCTCGCGCGCGCGGCCGGGCGCCGGCTCGACGAGGCGGATGCGGACGCGTTCCGCGCCAGCTACGTTCGAAGAGCCTTGAATGGCGCGGAATCCAACTGAGTTCCGCCGCCAGCCGCTACGTCGACGCCACATGAGGCGCGGATGAACTACAATTTCACGGATCGTGTTCGGAAAGTGCTCGCCATGGCGCGCGAGGAGGCCATCCGCCTCAAGCACGATTACGTGGGTACGGAACACATCCTCCTCGGCCTGATTCGTGAGGGCGAGGGCGTCGCCGCCGCGGTTCTGGCCAACCTGTCCGCCGATCTCGACGAGTTGAAACGTCTCGTGGAAGGGAACATCCGGGCGGGGAAGAGCAGTTCGTCGATCGGCGAGCTCCCCTACACGACGCAGGCCAAGAACGTGCTGGAGCACGCGATGGCCGAAACGGAGGAACTCAACCACACCTACGTGGGAACGGAGCACCTTCTGCTCGGCCTCCTGCGCCAGGAGAAGGGGCTCGCTGCAAAGGTCCTCGGAGAAGCGGGAATCGGGCTGGACGGCGCTCGGGCGGAGACGCTGAAGCTCCTCGGAACGGACATGCCGGCCGGCGGCACGGCCGCCACGGCCTCCGTTTCCGATCCCGCGAGTTCATCCGGCAAGAAGGGCGACAAGAAGTCGAAGACCCCGGCGCTGGATCATTTCTGCCGCGATCTCACGCAGCTCGCAAGGCAGGGAAAGCTCGACCCGACGATCGGACGGCTGGGCGAGATCGAGCGCATGATGGAGGTGCTCTCGCGCCGCAAGAAGAACAACCCCGTGCTCATCGGCGAGCCGGGAGTGGGCAAGACGGCGATCGTCGAGGGGCTCGCTCAGGCCATCCAGCGGGGCGACGTGCCGGACAGCCTGAAGCGGCACCGCGTCCTGGCGCTCGACATGGCGGCGGTCATCGCCGGCACCAAGTACCGGGGTCAGTTCGAGGAGCGCCTCAAGGCGATCGTCAACGAGACCTCGCAGGCGAAGGGCGTCATCCTGTTCATCGACGAACTGCACACCCTCGTCGGCGCCGGCGCGGCGGAAGGCGCGATCGACGCGTCCAACATGCTCAAGCCTGCCCTCTCCCGGGGGGAGCTGCAGTGCGTGGGCGCCTCCACGCTGAACGAGTACCGGAAGTACATCGAGAAGGATGGGGCGCTCGAACGCCGCTTCCAGACCGTGATTGTCGAGGCCCCGACGATCGACGAGACGGTCGAGATCCTTCAGGGTCTGAGAAAGTACTACGAGGACCACCACAACGTGGAGATCCCGGACGCATCGCTCTCCGCCGCCGCCCGGCTGGCGGAACGCTACATCACGGACCGTTTTCTCCCGGACAAGGCCATCGACGTGATCGACGAGGCGGGCGCGCGGTCGAGGCTCGCCGCGCAGGTGCCGCCCGCCGAGGTGCAGGAGTTCCACACGAAGCTCGAGGAACTCGCGGAGTGGAAGGACGCCGCGATCAGCGACCAGGACTTCGAGCGCGCCGCCTACCTCAGGGACCGGGAGAAGGAGGTTCAGGAGGAGATCAAGCGCCGGCGCGACGAATGGGAGCGCGCGCGGGCCGAGTTCCGCCCCACGGTCGACGAGGACGACATCGCCTTCATCGTCGGCCGCTGGACGGGGATTCCCGTGACCCGTCTGCGGGAGGCGGAGACGGACCGCCTGCTCCGCATGGAAGACGAACTCCACGAGAGCGTGGTCGGGCAGGACGAGGCCATCGAGGCGGTGAGCCGTGCCATCCGCCGCGGGCGGGCGGGGCTCAAGGACCCCAACCGGCCGATCGGGAGCTTCATCTTCTGCGGGCCGACGGGGGTGGGGAAGACCGAACTCGCGCGGGCGCTGGCGCGCTTCCTGTTCGCGGAGGAAAGCGCGCTCGTGCGCGTGGACATGTCGGAGTACATGGAGAAGTTCTCCGTGAGCCGTCTCATTGGCGCCCCGCCGGGCTACGTCGGCTACGAGGACTCCGGCGCGCTCACGAAGGCCATCCGGCGGCGCCCGTACAGCGTCGTCCTGCTCGACGAGATCGAGAAGGCGCACCCGGACGTCTTCAACATCCTCCTCCAGGTCCTCGATGAGGGCCGGCTCACGGACAACTACGGTCGGGTCATCGACTTCAAGAACACCGTCGTCATCATGACGTCGAACGTCGGGAGCCGGGACATCGGCAGCTCGACGCGCGTGGGATTCACCGAAGATAAGGGCGGGATCGACTACGACCGAATCCGGGAACGAGTCTCGGACGAGATCGACCGCGTGTTCACGCCCGAATTCCTGAACCGGGTCGAGGAGACGATCGTCTTCCATCCGCTGTCCAAGGAGCAGTTGGGAGAGATCGTGCACATCCAGCTCAGGGAGGTGCAGAAGCGCCTCGCGGAGGAAAGGCTCGAGCTGGAGCTGACCGATGCGGCGATCCGTTTCCTCGTGGACCGCGGCTACGACGAGAAGTTCGGGGCACGCCCACTCAAGCGGACGATTCAGCGGCACGTCGAGGATGCACTCTCCGAGCGGATCCTGATGGCCGATTTCGAGCCCGGCGACCGGATAAGGGTGGACATCGCCGACGACGAGGACAGCCTGGTGTTCGCCACGCCCACGACGTCTTCGGCGAAATGAACCGCCGGTGGCCGCCTGCCGGCGCGGCGGGCGGACTGTGGCTGACGGCCCTGGTTTTCGGGCTCGCTGCGGTGGAGCCGGCGGCGGCGCAGATCCAGCTCGACCAGTCGTCCGTCCGGGTCGATTCCGTCGTGGTCGTGGGGAATCAGCGCCACTCCGCGAACATCATTATCACTCGGAGCAGGCTCCGCGCCGGCAACGTCGTGCGCCAGCCCCAAATCCAGGACGCGATCCGCCGTCTCTTCAGCTCCGGCGACTTCTCGGACGTCGAGATCGGAGTGGAGGCGTCGGACGATCCCGAGCGCGGCGTGTTCTACATCCGCGTGGAGGAACGGCCCTACATCACGCAGTATGCGTTCCGCGGACTGGAGCGGGTCGACGAAGATGTCATCCGGGACACGATCGGCCTTGCGAACAACAGTCCGCTCGACCCCAGCCGGATCGGGCGGGCGCGCGTCACGCTCCTCGAACTGCTGTCGAACGAGGGATTCCCGACCGCGAGCGTGGATACGCTGATCCGCCCGGACGCGGCGTTTCCTGCCGACCTGCTGGTCGTGTTCGACGTGGACGAGGGGCCGCGGCTCGGGGTCACGGCGATCACGTTCGAGGGGAACGACGCGTTCACGGACGCGGAGTTGCGGGCGGCGATGGCCACGGACGAGGAGGGGTTCTTCTGGTTTGATTCGGGTGAACTCAAGAAGGATGAATTCCGGCGCGACCTGACGGAGCGACTCCCGGAGTTCTACCGCGCGAACGGCTATCTCGATTTCGAGGTCCTCGGGGATACGGTCATATCGGACCGCGTCACCGGGAAGGGCCGAATCGAGATCAGGGTCGAGGAGGGCGCCCGGTACCTGCTCGACGACCTGAGGATAACGGGGAACCGTGCCTTCCCGCTTGCGACGATCGAGCCCATCGTCCGCCGCGGCCAGCACGAGGCTGAAGGGGATGAAGCATATCCCCCCTTCAATTTCACCGCCTTCTATGCTTCGCCGGCGGACCTCGGCGATCTGTACCGGAACAACGGATACCTCGGGTCCCGCATTACCCCGGACGTGCGGCGGGTGGACGTCCCCGAGGGTGAGCCGCCCCGCGTCTCGGCGCATCTCGCAATCCAGGAAGGCCCGCGGAGCTATGTCCGCGAGATTTCCATCGAGGGGAACACAGCCACGCACGACCGTGTGATCCGAAACCGTCTGCTCATCTTCCCAGGGGACGTGTACTCGCAGGAGCGCCTGATCCAGTCGTTCCAGAACATCCAGGGGCTGAACTTCTTCGAGCCGCTGCCGCCCGACGAGGCGATCGACATCCGCCCGCGCCCGGACGGCGACATCGACATTTCGCTGCGGGTGCAGGAGAAGCAAACGGGGACGCTGAACTTCGGGATTACCGCGTCCGGTTACACCGGGCTCGCGGGTTTCATCGGCTATTCGCAGCCGAACCTCTTCGGACTTGCGAAGACGGGGAGCTTTCGCTGGATCTTCGGCCGCCGGCAGCGGGACCTCGATATCAGCTACTCCGATCCCGAACTCCTCGGAAGCCACTACTCCGCCAACGTCACGCTCCGGAGTTCACGCGATCAGTTTACCGGCTTCAGCCTCGGGGACCGTCGGCAGACGGGAGGTTTGACCGAAGTCGGCATCCCCATCTTCGGGATACGAAACACGCGCGTCTTCGTGGGCTACTCGCTCTTCGACGATGACGTGCGGGGGCTGGATACGACGAACGTGATCGGGCGGAGGTTCTCACTCTTCTCCGGTCTGCGGTCCACGCTTTCCGGGCGTCTCGTTCAGGACAGCCGGAACAATCCCCTGTTCGCCACGGCAGGCGCCCGGAACCAGCTCGCCTTCCGGCAGACGGGCGGCTTTCTCGGAGGGGATGGCAACTACCAGAAGCTCGACCTGACGAGCGAGTGGTTCGTGCCGGTGGGCCGGCTCGGCGGGGGCCCGGGGAGCACGAGCCCCCCCATCGAACTGACCTTCGGTCTCAGCTTCGAGGCAGGCCTCATCCTGGGCCGAAATCCATTCTTCACGGAACGCTACTATGCGGGAGGCACGCAGGCCGGGATCCAGCTACGAGGATACGACGAGGCCTCCGTGACCCCGTCGGGGCACATCCCGGGCGACACCCCCTTCAGCGACCTCGACCGCGTGGGAGAATCGTTCTTCCGGACCGGGGTGACTTTCGGGATCAAGCTCACGAACAGCATCTTCATGAGTGCTTTCATGGACGCGGGGAACGTCTGGCTGGATGCCAGCCAGCTCAACCCGACGGATCTCCTGGTGGGGGCCGGGATCGGCGCGAGTCTCGTGACGCCTTTCGGTCCGCTGGGCCTCGACTACGCATACGGGTTCGATCGGCGCGACGTCCTGGGCCGTCCGGATCCGGGTTGGCAACTGCACTTCAAGTTCGGACGCGTGTTCTGAACCGAGAGGGATACTGACATGAACTGGATCCACAGGCGCGCGGGGCGGGCGGCGCTGGGCACGCTCGCGCTTGGCTCGCTGCTCGTGGGCCCACTGGCCGGCCAGGAGCCGCCGGGGGCGCCACCGGTGCTGGAGGCCGTCCCGCTGCCCCCCGAGGGGACGCCGATCGTCTACGTGAACACGCAGGCGATCCTTCCTGTCGCGCCTGGCGCCGATTCGGCCGGCGTCGCGTTTCAGCGGGTTTCCGACGAGTTCGAGAGTGAGTTGGATTCGCTCGCGGTGGAGATCAATTCGCTGATCGACACGTACCAGCAACAGCAGTCGCTGCTCGACCCGGCGGGACGCCAGCAGAAGGAGCAGGAGATCCGCGACCGGCAGCAGCAGGCCACAACGAGACAGCAGGAATTGATGGGGGAACTGGATCGGCGTCGCGCGGCACTGCTTGAACCGATCGTGGTCCGCGTGAACGAGGTGATCGAGGAGATCCGGGCGGAACGCGGCTACTCGATCGTACTCGACGTCGCGGCGGGCGTGGTGGCGGCGGACACCTCGCTCGACATCACGACCTCGGTGCTCGAGCGTCTCGGAGTCGATCTCGCCGCCCTGTCGGCCACGCCCGGCAGCTAGTCCGGCTGCCACCGGCGCAGCTCCGGCTCCGTTTCCCGAATGCCGGCGTTCACGGTCGCCGATCTCGCGCGTCGCGTGGGCGCCGATGTGCTGGGGGATCCCGACCGCCGGTTGACCGGAGTGGCCTCACTGGACGGCGCCGGTCCGGAGGACCTCGCATTCTTCGCCCGCGAAGCGATGCGCGAGGCCGTCCGCAGAACGCGGGCGGGGGCGGTGTTGACCCCACGCAGCTTCGAACCGCGCGGCGCCCGGTTCAGCGTCCTCAAGGTCGACGACCCCCAGCTTTCCTTCGCCAGGGTCGTGCGCCTGTTCCATCCGGAGCCGGCACCGCCGCCGGGGATCCACCCCTCCGCCCGTGTCGACGACGGGGCCCGGGTCGGGGAGGCGGTGTCGCTGGGCGCCGGCGTGGTGGTGGAGGCTGGGGCCCGGATCGGACGCGGGACGTGGGTCGGACCGGGGACGCTCATCGGCCGCGGAGCCCGGATCGGCGTGGACTGCCGGCTCGGCCACGCCGTCTCCATTCTCCACGGCGTCGAGATCGGCGACCGCGTGCGCATACACGCCGGCGCGCGCGTCGGGACGGATGGCTTCGGGTATGTGCCGGGGCCGGACGGCGCGCACAAGGTGCCGCAGATCGGCGGCTGCGTGATCGGCGCCGATGTCGAGATTGGAGCGAACTGCACGATCGACCGCGGCGCGCTCGACGACACGCGGGTCGGGGACCGGACCAAGCTCGACAACCTCGTGCACGTGGGACACAACGTGCGGATCGGGAGCGATTGCCTCATCGCGGCGCATGTCGGCATCGCGGGAAGCTGCGACGTCGGCGCCGGAACGCGATTCGGCGGGCAGGCGGGCGTGGCCGCCCACCTGACGATCGGCGCCGGCGCGCGCATCGCGGGTCAGACGGGCATCGTGCGGGACGTACCCGCAGAAGCGGAGGTGGGAGGGACGCCCGCCCGCCCGCAACGGTCGTGGCTGAAAGAAGCCGCGCATCTGAGCCGGCTGCCGGACCTCTTCCATCGCGTCGCGCGCCTCGAACGGCGATCAGACGCCGGCGAGAACGAGCGAGACAGGCCGGACGAAGGAAGCGCTTGACGGCGAAACAGCGCACGATCGCGCGGGCCGTCGAGGTCCGCGGGTACGGACTGCACACGGGCGAGGCCTCGGTCGTGCGGCTCCGCCCCGCTCCCGAACACGGCGGCCTGCGCTTCCGCCGCACGGACCTCCCCGGCGCTCCGGAGATACCCGCCACGGTGGAGTCGGTGTACTCCGCGCACCGTGAGACCGCCCTCCGGAAGGGCAAGGCCGTGGTTCGCACCGCCGAACACGTGCTCGCCGCGGCGCACGGACTCACTCTCGACAACCTGTGGATCGACGTCTCCGGGCCGGAACCTCCCGCGCTCGACGGGAGCGCTGCCGCGTGGTGCGACCGACTGCTGGACGCCGGACTCGTCGCGCAGGAAGCCGAAGCGCCCAGCCTCCGGATCGACCGCCCCCTGCATTTGAATATCGGCGGGAGCCGCTACGACGTCCTCCGCGCGGAGGACGGCCGGATCTCGGCGACGATCGACTTCGACCACCCTCTCATCGGGCGACAGTCCGCCAGCGCGCGGCTGGAGCCCATGGAATTCGCGCGGGAGATCGCGCCGGCGCGCACCTTCGGCCTGTCCGCATGGGCGGAGGCGCTGCGCGAGCGTGGACTCGCGCTCGGGGCGACGCGGGACAACACCCTCGTCCTCTCCGCAGACGGACTTGAAACCGGGCAGGAACTCCGCTTCCCGGACGAGTTCGCGCGCCACAAGATCCTGGACATCATCGGCGATCTCGCACTCGTGGGCGCGAGGCTGCAATGTCATGTGGTCGCCGAACGGCCCGGACATCGCGGCAACCTGGAACTCGCCCGCCGGCTGGCAGCCCGTCACCGGGGAGCCGGATCGAGGGAGAACGAGACAAACGAGGAAGGATGATGGACGTCACCGAAATACTGAACATCCTGCCGCACCGGTATCCGATGCTCCTGGTGGATCGGGTGCTCGAGATCGAACCGGGGAAACGGATCGTCGGCCTGAAGAACGTGAGCGTGAACGAACCGTTTTTTGCCGGACACTTCCCCGGCCGTCCGGTGATGCCCGGGGTGCTCATCATCGAAGCGCTGGCCCAGTGCGGTGGAGTCCTGTTGATGAGCGGCCTGGAGAACCCCGAGGACAAGGTCATCTACTTCCTCTCGGTGGACGGCGTGAAGTTCCGGCGGCCCGTCATCCCCGGAGACCAGTTGATCCTCGAGCTCGACCTCGTTCAGGGCCGGGCGACGCGCGGAAAGCTGAAGGGGCTTGCGCGGGTGGACGGCCGGGTCGCGGCGGAGGCCACGATTCTGGGACAGGTCATGGACCGGTGAGATCGGCGGGCTACGCGCCGGGATGCCACGCGACGGCCGTCGTCGATGCGTCGGCAAGCATCGCACCCAGCGCCACCGTGGGGCCGTACACCGTGATCGGCCCGGACGTGGAGGTCGGCGAACGGGTACGGATCGGCCCGCACGTGCTGATCGAACGGGATACCCGCGTGGCCGAGGATGTGCGCATCGCGAAGGGCGCCGTCCTAGGTTCGGACCCGCAGGACCTCAAATACGCGGGGGAACGCACCTTCCTGGAGATCGGCGCCCGCACGGTCGTGCGCGAATTCACAACGCTGAACCGCGGGACGGCCGCGAGCGGCCTGACTTCGGTCGGGGCGGATACGCTCGTGATGGCCTACGTGCACATAGCCCACGATTGCCTCATCGGAGATCATGTCGTGCTCGCGAACGGCGTGACGATGGGGGGACACGTCGAGATCGGGGACTGGGGGATCGTCGGAGGGCTGACTGGCATCCACCAGTTCACGCGTATCGGCCGGCACGCGATGGTCGGCGGAGGCGCGCGTGTGTCGCGGGACGTGGCACCCTACACGCTCGTCGGAGGTGGCCGGACCCGCACTTACGGCGTCAACCGCATCGGGCTCGAACGCCGGGGATTCGAACCGGATGCGATCCGCGCACTCCACGCCGCGTACCGGACGATCTTCCGGTCGGGTGAACCCCTCCGGGCGAGTCTCGATCGTGTGTGGCGGGGAGACATGACCCCTGAAGTGAGGGAACTCGTGGGGTTCATCCGCGGTTCCGAGCGTGGCGTGACCCCCACCCGCGTCGGGCCGGACGACGACCTGCCGCCGGAGCCGCGCGAAGCGAGGACCGGGGCCGCCGTGTGAGCCGGATCCCGGCCGGCGTCGTCGGCGTCGGGAAGCTGGGTGCCGAGCACGCGCGGCTCCTGGCGCAGAGCGACGCGTTCGACCTGGAGGGCGTCCACGACCGATCGACCGCGCGGGCAAGGGAAGTCGCCGACGCGCTGTCGGTGCCGGCCTTCACGGAGGCGGAGGCGCTGCTCCGCCGGGTCGAGGCCGTCGTCATCGCGGTGCCCACCGTCGCGCATCGCGAGGCCGCGGCGGGCGCGATCCGGGCGGGCTGCCACGTGCTGGTCGAGAAACCGCTGGCCGCGAGCCTCGCCGAGGCGGATGAGATCCTGGCCTTGGCGCAGGAAGAGGGCGTCGTCCTCGGAGTCGGACACGTCGAGCGCTTCAACGGCATACTCCTCGCCGCGGACCCGTGGCTGGATCGGCCGCGGTTCATCGAGTCGCTGCGCATGGCGCCCTTTCAGGCCCGCGGCGCGGACACCACGGTGATCCTGGATCTCATGATCCACGATATCGACCTCGTCCTCACGCTGACGGAGGCGCCGCTGGCGGAGGTGCATGCGGTGGGCGTGCCCGTCATTTCCCCCCGGATCGACCTCGCCAACGCGCGCCTCTCCTTCGAGGACGGCACGGTGGCGAACATCACGGCGAGCCGCGTGGCGCTGAAGGCGCTTCGGAAGCTGCGGTTGTTCCAGCGCTCCGGGTACTTCAGCTTGGATCTGGCGGCCGAAACGGGGCATCACTACCGGCGGCGCGATCCACGAACCGCGACCGCTGTCGCGGGAGTGGAGGCCATGGTGGAGCATACCCCGCTGGAGGCCGCCGGCGGAGAGGCGCTTGCCCGGGAAATCGAGGCTTTCGGCGATGCGATCGCGGGGCGCCCGAGCCGCCTGGTATCGGGTCGCGCGGGCAGGGAAGCGCTGGAAGTCGCGATCCGAATCACCCACGAAATCGAGGAGTTCGTACATGTCGTTGCTCAAGATTCGTGAGGAGCGGAAGAAGCTCGGCGGCGCGGTGAAGCGGGGGCCCCGGACCCTGGTTCTCCTCATTCTCCTTGCGCTCGTCCTCATGCTGATGGCCTACCTCGGCCGGGTGTCCTGACCCCGGATCCGCCTCCGCGCCCGGCGATCTTCATCTCCGCCGGCGAGTCGTCGGGGGACCGCCACGGCGCGGCGATCGTGCGGGAGATCCGCCGCGCGATGCCCGCAACGAGGCTGTTCGGGATCGGCGGTCGCGAGATGGAAGCGGCCGGTGTGTCGAGAATTGCCGGGCTCGACGAGTTGTCGGTCATGGGGGGAACGGAGGTGCTGCGCCGCCTGCCGGGCTTCATTCGACTGGAGCGCAGGATCCGGCGGCTCTTCGTGACGGAGGATGTCCGGCTGTTCCTCCCGATCGACTATCCGGGGCTGAACCTGCGGCTTGCCCGAAGCGCACGGCGGCAGGGACGGCGGGTCCTCTACTACATCGCGCCCCAGGTGTGGGCCTGGCGGGAGGGCCGGGTCCGGAACCTCCGGCGGGACTGCGACCGCGTCCTCACCGTGCTCCCGTTCGAAGCGGCGCTGCTCAAGCGGTACGGCGTGCGGGCGGAGTTCGTCGGGCATCCCCTTCTCGACGCCCCGGACCCTCCCGAAGGCGGCGACGACGACGGCGCGGCCCCGGTGTCTCGCGCGGCCGCCGGAGCCCGCACGGCCGGTGCAGGGAGGGTGATCGGACTCTTCCCCGGATCGCGGGCGCAGGAGGTTCGGTACATGCTTCCGGTCTTCGCGGCCGCCGCGCGGCGGCTCGCGCGGCGGCATCCGGATCTCGATTTCATCATTGCCCGCCCCCCGCACCTCCCGGAATCGCTTTACGCGGAAGCCGGATTCCCGACGGCGGGCGCGGGCGAGGCGACGGCGCGATCCTGGGCGGCTCTTACGAAGTCCGGCACGATCACGCTCGAACTCGCGCTCGCGGGCGTGCCGATGGTCGTGGGCTACCGCATGGGCCGGGTGGAGTGGGCCATAGGCCGCCGGCTGGTGCGGGTCCCTTCCATCGTGCTCGTCAACCTCGTGGCGGAGGCCCCGGTCGTCCCGGAGCTCCTGCAGGACGGGCTGACGGTCGGGCAGGCGGCGGAGGCCCTCGAACTACTCCTCGCCGAAGAAGCGCCGGCGCGACGCGAGATGCTGCGCGGCTTCAACGTCGTTCGCGAACGGCTCGGAAAACCGGGGTGCTCGGCCCGGGCCGCGGAGCACGCGATCGAACTCCTGGCGGGCAGCCAGCCCGGGCGCGCACCCGACGCGGCGTGCTGAGCGCCCGCCGCATCCCGCTCGAGATCGCTGTCCGGCTCGTGCGGGCCGTCCTCCCCATCAGCCGGACATGGCGCTTCCGGCACCCCGACGACCCCGGCCGCCCGTATCGGCCTCTCCTGAAGCACGAGGTCCACGCGTGCTGGCACGAACACCTTCTCCCGCTCACGTGCCTCCTCGCGGGTCAGGAACTCGCGACGCTCGCGAGCCGTGACCGCGATGGCGAGATCATCTCGCGCGTCCTCCGGCGCCTCGGCTATGACGTGGCCCGGGGCTCCAGTACCCGCGGCGGTTCGGCCGGCTTCCGGCAGCTGGCCCGCTCCTTCGCGGCGGGACGCGGGGTGGTTCTTACGGGGGACGGACCGCGCGGCCCGCGGCGGTCGTTGAAGGAGGGTACGGCGCGCATCGCGAAGCTGACCGACAGCCCCGTGACGGTGGTGGGCGTCGCGGCCTCTTCGGGCCGACGGCTCCGGAGCTGGGACCGCTTCCTCGTCCCCGCGCCGGGGACCACCGTGTTCGTGTCGCTCACGCCGGTCGTCGCGGGTCCCGCGCCGGGCACGGGCGACATACAGGCCGCGCTCCGGCGCGAGGTGGCGCGCTGCGAGCAGGCCGCCCGCGAGGCCCGCTGGTCCCGTCCTCCGGGAGTCGTACGGAGCGGGAAGGGGGCGGCCCGGGACACTTCACCGCGGCCCCGCCGCGGGACGCCGGGGCGGCGCTCGCTCGAACGCCGCCTCCGCGGGCAGTGGCGTCGCCGGCGTCCGGCGCTTCCGCTCAGCGGGCTGGCCCGAATATACGGCAGCGTTCACGAAGGCCGGCGCCGCCTCTACGATCTCGGCCTCCTATCCACGCACTCCGCCGGAATCCCCGTGATATCAGTCGGCGGCGCCACGGTCGGGGGCAGCGGCAAGACGCCGCTCGCCGCCTTCATCGCCCGTACGCTTCGGGAGGCCGGACACCGGCCGGCCATCCTCGCGCGGGGGTACGCCGACGAACTCGATCTGCTCGCGCTCGAGGCGCCCGGAGCGTCGATCCGCGGGCATCCGGACCGGCTCCGGTCGGCGCGGCGCGCGGCGGCGGCGGGAGCGACCGTGGCCATCGTCGACGATGGCTTTCAGCATCGCCGCCTCTTTCGCGACCTCGACCTCCTCATCCTCGACCGGGACGCCCTTCGCCGCACGAACCGGGCGCGGCTCCCGGCCGGTCCCTTTCGCGAGAGCTGGGAACGAGCCATCTCCCGTGCGGACGCGATCATCAGCACGGGACGGGAGCCCTGGACGCCCGAACTGTCCCGCTTCGACGCCGAACTTCGGGCTCGCGTGGCAAATCTGGCCCCCGGCGTCCCCCTGGCGACGGCCGCGTTCGGGCACCGGCCGATCGAGGCCGCCAACGCGGGAGCCCGTGGCTGGTCCGGGTCGCCGGCCCCCCGTCTCGCCTTGACCGGGATCATGAAGCCCAATCTCTTCTTCGCGCAGGCCGGCGCCGCGTGCGCGTCGGTTCGGGAGCGACTCGCGCTGAGCGATCACGGGATGCCGTCGCCCCGGGAACGGACGGCCGCGATCCGGGCGGCGGGGCGGGGCGGCGTGCTTACCACGCGCAAGGATCTCTCCCGGCTCCGCCCGCTCTTCGACGCGGGCCTGCCGATCTGGGTGCTCCCCGAGACTCTCGCATGGAAGGCCGGCTGGGACGACGTGAGATGCCTGATTCTCGATACGGCAGCGGGCCGGAGGAACCGTGATCCGGCGGTCGAGGGGTGACGCGGATCCTCGTGGCCTCGGTCGGACGGAACCGGGCGAGCCCTCTTCGAAGGGCGACGGAGGAGTACGAGGACCGCCTGCGGCGGTACATCCGGTTCGACACCGTGGTCGTTGGACCGGCGAGACTCCCCGATGCCCGCGCCGCGGAGGCGCAGGAGCGGGAGGGGGCGGCCCTCGAGCGACGACTCCCCGACGACCTGGAGCTCATCGCGCTGACGCGCGAGGGGGAGCGCTGGACGACGCGGGCTCTCGCGGACTACCTCGACGACATGCGGACGTACGGGCGGCCCGGAGCGGCGTTCGCAATCGGCGGGGCGCACGGGCTGGCCCCGCGACTCCTCGTCCGCGCGCGGGCGAGACTCGCGCTTTCGGCCATGACGCTCCCGCACGAGGTCGCCCGGCTCGTTCTCACGGAGCAACTGTACCGGGCGGCCACGATCCTCCGCGGCGAGCCCTACCACAAAGGCCCCTGAGCAAAACGTGAGCGGACCGACGGGCGCCCCCGCCGAGTGGTTCAGGGAATGGTTCGGCCGAGCTTACCTCGAGCTGTATCCGCATCGCGATGAAGAGGAGGCCGCCCGGGCCGTCGCGCTCTACCGGGAGCGGGCGGGACTCGGGGCGGGCGACCGCGTCCTCGACCTCGCCTGCGGCGCGGGACGGCACCTGCAGCGGCTCCGCGCCGCAGGCCTGCGGGCGGTCGGGATCGATCTTTCCGCCCCGCTCCTCGACGCGGCGCGAACCCGCCCGGGGGTGGAGGGATCCCTCGTCCGGGCGGACATGCGCGGGCTCCCCTTCGCCGCCGGGACCTTCGATGGTCTCGTGAACTTCTTCACCTCCTTCGGCTACTTTCTCACACCGGAGGAGGACGTCGAAGTCCTGCGGGAAATCCGGCGCGTGCTGCGGCCCGGCGCCCCTTTCCTGATGGATTATCTGCACTCGGCATGGGTCATCGACCGCCTAGACCCCGAATCCGTGGGCGAGATCAACGGCACTCCCGTGAGGCAGACGCGGTGGGTGGAGGGAGATCAGGTCTTCAAGCGAATCGAAATCGGTGGAAGCGCGGGCCGGGAACCGGAGGTCTATCACGAGCGGGTGCGCCTCTATTCGCCGGATGCGCTGCGAACGCTCCTCCGCGAGCAGGGACTCGAGGCGACCAACGCCTTCGGAGGTTACGACGGGACGCCGTTCCGGAGTGACTCGGCTCGCCTCCTCCTGCTGGGACGGACCCGTTGAATCCACCGGCGAACCCCGAAATCGTCTCCAGCCGGCTCGGCGCCCCCGGCTCCATCGCGCGCGCCGCCCTGGACCCCGGCGGCCCCGGTTTTCTTCCGCTCACCAGTCGCCCTTCCGCGACCCACGCTCCGCCCCCGCGCCGCTCCCGGCTCGGACCCGACGCCTTCGGCGTGTCCGGACCCGGTGTCCGCAGACGCCTCGAGTCCGTCCTCCGGGGGGAGGGAACCTTCGTCACGACGGGGCACCAGCCCGTCCTCTTCCTTGGGCCCCTCTACGTTCTCTACAAGGCTCTCACCGCCATCTCGCTCGCCACCCGGCTCGAGCGTACGCTCGGCGCGCCCGTCGTCCCCCTCTTCTGGATCGCCTCGGACGACCACGACTGGGATGAGGTCGGTAGCGCAACGATCCTCGACCGTTCCGACGCGACGCGGACCCTTGCCCTTCCCGTGCCCGCCGGTGGCGAACGCCGATCCGTCGGATCTCACACCCTCGATGGCGGCGGGCTGGATGTCCTCGACGACCTGTGCGAAACAGTTCCCCAATCAGAGTTTACGGCACACTACCTCGAGCTTGTCCGAGATGCCTACGCCGAAGGACGGCCGATGTCCGCGGCCTTCGCCCGGCTCCTCGCGGGGGTTCTCGGCGATCGGGGGTATGCCTGGATCGATTCCGCGCGGCCGGAACTGCGCCGCGCCGCGGCCCCTCTCTACCGACGGCTTCTTTCCCACTGGGACGGAACCCTGGAGGCCGAGGCGGCGGGTGTGCGCGCGCTGAGGGAGGCGGGCTTCGAGGCGCCGATCTCGCGCATCGAGGACGCGCTGCCGCTGTTCTTCGACGAGGGTGTCGGACGACATCGCGTCCGGCGCGGCGAGACGTCCCCGGAAAGCTGGCTCGAACGACTGGAGTCCGCGCCCGAGGGCTTTTCTCCGAACGTCGCGTCCCGCCCGGCGCTCGAATCCTACCTCCTTCCCGTGGCCGCGACGGTGCTGGGGCCTGGCGAAATCGCATACTGGAGCCAGCTCGGACCGCTGTTCAGCGCCCTCGATGTGCCCGTTCCGTCCGTCCATCCGCGGGCGGCATGGACGCTGGTCGAGGCGCGTACGCGGCGGATTCTCGATCGCGCGGGGCTTTCACCGCAGGATCTCGCCATGGGAGCGGAGCCGGTCGTCGAACGCCTCACGCGGGAGGCGCGGCCGGAGGCGGTGGAGCGAGCCCTCGGCCGCTTCCGGGAGGGCGCCGAGACGGGCATGGCCGCGATCGAGGAGGCCGTGGCCGAGGACGTGCCGGGACTGCGGGGGGCGGCCGGGAAGATGCGAAAGGGCATCCTCGATGCGACCGCCGAACTGTCCCGCCAGGTGGACCGCGCGACCCGGGAACGGCTCGACGTCCGGCTGGGCCAGGTGCGCCGCGCGGGGGCGAACCTCTTCCCGCGACGGCGGCCTCAGGAACGCGTGCTGAACCCGCTCTCCTTCCTCTGCCGCTACGGGCCGGGACTCGTCGAGGGGCTGGCCCGTGAGACCGACCGCCGGGTCGCGTCCTTCTTGGCGGGTCGCGCGGAAGATGGATAGCTTGCGGCGTTCGCGGGTACATCGCCTCAGAGGCACACCACGAGCGGACGTTTTTCTACGGAGGGCGCGACGATGAGCGGCACGGGAGATCCGAGATGACCTTCGCCTTCATGGTCGTCCTCGGGCTGATCGTGCTCATTCCCGTGCTCGCCATCGTGATCGATTCACCCCTCTCCGAAGCGCTGGCACGCCGGATCGGAAACACCGACTCCGGCACGAACCAGTCCGCCCGCATCGACGCGATGGAACAGGAAATCCAGTACCTGACTCAGGCAGTCGAGGGGATCCGGGAAGAGACCGCCTTCGTTCGCGCGCTCGTGGAAGGCGACGAAGCGCTCCCGGCTCTCCCCCCCCGACACCCGGGCCGGCCGGCCGGAAACGACGGGGAGCGCTGATCTGACCGAGGGGAAGGCGCCGGGGCAGGGCCGTTCCGCGACGCGCGTCGCCGCCGGCATTCTCGCCAGCCGCATCACAGGGTTTCTCCGAGACGTCATCATCGCCGGCACGTTCGGAGTCGGGCCGGTCACGGACGCCTACGCGGCCGCCCTCAAGATCCCGAACGCCTTTCGCAACCTCCTCAGCGAAGGCGCCCTCTCGGCCTCCTTCGTGCCGGTGTTCTCTTCGTTGACGGAGCGGGGCGACACGGCCGCGGCGCGGAGACTCGCGCAGGGCGTGCTGGGCGGCCTCCTCATCCTCTCCACCCTCGTCGTGGCCGCGGCCGTCGCCGGCGCGCCCTGGCTCCTGGGGATCCTCGCGCCGGGCTACGACGCGGAGTTGAGCGAGCTTACGACGCGCCTGGTCCGCATCCTCTTTCCCATGTCGGGGGTGATGATCGTCGGTGCGTGGTGCCTCGGGATCCTCACCAGCCACCGCCGTTTCTTCCTCCCCTTCGCCACGCCGGTCGCCTGGAACCTGTCCCAGATCGTCGGTCTCCTGCTGGGGGCGTGGATGGGGTGGGCTCCGCTCATCGTCGTACTCACCTGGTCCACCCTCATCGGGAGCGTGCTGCAGGTTGCGGTCCAGCTCCCCGCGGTGTACCGCCTGCTCGGGACGCTCCGCCCCCGCGTGGACCTCCGCTTCGAACCCACGCGCCGCGTCGCGCGCAACGCCATGCCGGTCGCGGCGGGGCAGGGGATCTTCCAGCTCTCGAGCCTGACGGATGTGTTCGTCGCCAGCCTCCTCGCCGAGGGCGCGCTCACGGGCATCTACTTCGCGCAGCGCATCGCGATGGTGCCGATGGCCCTCTTCGGCGCCTCGGTGGCGGTGGCGGCGCTGCCGGAGATGTCCCGCGAGGAGGGGGTCGAAGCCCTGCGCTCTCATCTCTCCACCGGCGTGCGTCGCGTCGCCTACTTCATCCTTCCATCGGTCGCCGTGCTCCTCCTGCTCGGTGACCTCGTGACGTCGCTCATCTACGAACGGGGAGCCTTCGAGGCCGAACACGTCCCGGTCGTGCGGTGGGCCCTTGGCGCCTACGCGCTGGGACTCGTCGCGACGGGCCTCACGAAGCTGTTCGCGAGCGCGTTCCACGCTCTCCAGGACACGCGGACGCCGGTGAAGTACGCCTTGGCAGGGGTGGCGACGGGCATTCTCATCGGGGCGGCGACCGCACTCTGGATGCACGGCCGCGGGTTCGGGCTGCGCGCGGCGGCCGGCCTCGTCTTCGGCAGTTCCGTCGGGGCCTGGGTCAACCTCGTCCTCCTCGTGCGGGGGC
>VXMQ01000152.1 GCA_009841015.1 Candidatus Palauibacter denitrificans
TGAACTGCGATCCGGAACCGCCCGAGGCGCAGGCGCTCTGGCGCGCCGCCGAGCGGGCCGCCATCGACTCGCGCCTGTTCGAGGCCGACCGCAGACTCGAAGGCTACCCCTGGTACGACGCCGTCGAGAGGATCGTTCGCATCCACACCGAGGCGACCGTCGAACGCCGCCAATATGCGCTCGACAGTTATCCCGTTCCCGAGCGTACCGGCGCGCCGGAGGCGCCGCTTCCCCGGCGGCCCGACCGGATCCGCATGAGCCTCACCGTGCGGCCCGGCAAGGGGGTCGGGCGCATCATCGACCTCGACGCCGATCTCGCCTTCGCCGGCGAGGCCTGGGCTTGGGTCGGCGACGCCCTGCCGCTGGTCGCCGCCGGCAGCGCGATCCAGCCGTTCGATCTCGCCGGGCTCATGCGCGCCGCGTTCTTCTCGTTCAGCGACGACGCGGACGCCGACAGCTGGGAGACCCAGCGCGATCGCTTCGACGAGGAGGCGCTCCACATCGCGACCCGGCTGCTGCTGTCGGACGACGAGGCCTGCCGCGCCTCGATCGCCGAGGCGGTGCGGCGCGAGCTGATGTGGTTCTGCCCCAAGGACCGCGCGATCGACATCCGCATCCGCCGGCCCGACGTCACCGTGACGCTGGCCGCCGCCGAGCCGTCATAAGCCCGCGCCGGCAGTCCGTCTACGCCAACACCGGTCTCCGCCTCTGCCGGATGGAGCCGGCCTCCGCCATTCGATCGAGGGAGATCCCGCCCATGACCGTCTCCGCCGCCATCCCGCAGGTCCCGAGCGACGAGGCGCAGAAGCGCGCCATCGCCGACGCCGTCTGGACCGACCTGCTCTGGCTCATGCCGCCCGAGCGCACCGTCACCGTGACCGTCACGCAGGGCCGAGTCGCGGTCGAGCTCGGCCCGCCCGGCCCGGCGCCGGAGGCCGCGATCCGCTGACCCGGCTGGTTTCGCATCCGCGCTGCCAGAGAACGCCCCATCCCGCCTGTCCCGGACCCGATCCGGGACGTTTCCGTTCGACCCCATGGAGGACTTCGCCATGCCCGATCCCCGCACCGCCGAGCCGTTCGGCCCCGTCCTGTTCGCCTATACGCGCGCCCAAGCGATCGAGGACGGCGTGCTCGTCGACGTCACCGAGACCGCCCGCGAGGCCGGCTTTAGGATCCCCGTCGCGCTCTCCCGCTCCGTGTGGGAGCGACTCGTTGCGTTGCCCGAGGGCTACCGGGGTTTCCAGGACGAGGCCGGGCGCCTGTGGGACGTTCTCTGGATGGCGCGGCACTACGCGCTCCGCGCCTCGAACAGCGATCGCGTGCGCATGTGCGTTCTGGTCCGCGACATCCGCAAGGACCTCCGCGACAGCAACCGCCCGCCCCGCAGGCACTTCCCCATCGTGGCGATCGGCGCCGGCGACAGGGGTGAGCCTGTCATCACCATCCTCTGGCCAGAAGACGACTGAGCGCGGCCAGCGTCTTTCTGCCATCCACGCCCCCTCCAGTCCGGAGACCGCCATGCTTCACCGGATCACCGGCCGCGCCACCAAGTGCGGCCCCGCCGCGATTTCCGCGATCGCCGGCGTGCCGACCCACGAGGCCGCCGCCGTCATCCGCCGCCTGTTCGACCGGCCCTCGGTCAACGGCGTCTACACGGACGAGCTCGCCGCCGCCCTCGAAGCGTTCGGCTTCGTTCCCGATTTCGCGCTCCGTCATCCGAAGTATAGGGAACGCCGCTTCGCGCGCCGGGAAGAGGTCTGGGAACGCATCTTCGCCGAACTTCCCTACCAGCTCCGCGCGGTCACGCTCGGCACCTTCCTCGACGCCGCGCCGTCCGGGACCTGGGCGATTTCGGCGGGCAACCATTTCGTCGCCTATTCGGACGGGTTCGTTGCCGACTCTGGTGCGTGGCTTTCCCGCCGGCCGCGGCCGTGGCGCCGCACCGATCCCGATTGCGGCCGCGTCGCAAGACGCCGCGTCCGCGAGGCCGTCCGGTTCGTGCGGACTTCGCAGAACGATCCACCCCGCAGCCAGGCTTCCAGGGAGTGCTGAGCCATGCCCCGGATCATTGAGACCACGGTCTACACCATCGACGAGCTGTCGGACGAGGCGAAGGACGCCGCCCGGTGCTGGTATCGACAGGCCGGCCTCCACGACGAATGGTACGATTTCGTCTACGAGGATTTCGGGACGATCTGCCGGATCCTCGGCGTCACCCTCGCCACCACCCCCGTGCGGCTCTACGGCGGCGGAACCCGCGACAGGCCGCGAATCATGTTCAGCGGCTTCGCCAACCAGGGGGACGGTGCGTGCTTCGAGGGCTGGTGGAGCCACGCCCGGGGTTCCCGCAAGGCCATCCGCGCCCACGCACCGAAAGACGAGGAGCTCCACCGCATTGCCGATATCCTGCAGGAGACAGCGAAGCGCAACCTCTACCAGCTGAACGCGACCGCCCGGCACCGTGGCCGTTACTGTCACGAATACACCATGGCGATCGAGGTCGAGCGCGACAGCCCGACCTGGCAGCCCATGACCGACGGCGCCGAAGACACGGTGATCGAGGCGCTGC
>VXMQ01000058.1 GCA_009841015.1 Candidatus Palauibacter denitrificans
CGCCTCGACGATCCCCTTGCAGATGGCGAGTCCCAGGCCCGACCCCCCAAACCCACTCCCCCGGCTCACGCCCGTGGGGCGCGAGATCTTTCGGAAGAGGTGCGGCAGGAGGTCTTCGGGGATGCCTCGACCCTCGTCGGCGACGGAGATCGCGACATCGACACCGGCCCGCACCACGCTCACGAGGATCGATGACTCGTCCGGCGAGTACCGGGCGGCGTTGGACAGCAGGTTGCTCAGAACCTGCACGGTCCTCCGCCTGTCGGCCATGACGGCGGGGAGGCCCGGCTCGAGATCTACCCGGAGGTCGGCCCTGCCGGCCGTGCTCTGGAACCTGCTCAGGGCCTCGTCGACGATCGAGGACACATCCAAACGTTCCGGTTCAACCGAGAGCGTGCCCGTCTCGATGCGGGCCACGTCGAGCAGGTCGCCGATCAGGTAGCGCATCTGGTCCGACTGGTCGCGGATGATCCGGAAGAACTGCGTCATCTCCGCGGGGTCCAACTCGGATGCGGCTTCGAGCAGGGTGGTTACGGAGCCCTTGATGGAGGTGAGCGGGGCCCGCAGCTCGTGGCTCACCATGCCCAGGAACTCCGCGCGGAGCCGCTCCAGCTCCTCCAGCGGCGTCATGTCCTGCAGGGTCACGACGAAGGTCTCGATCTCGCCGTCGTCCGAGATGATGGGAGTGGCGTTGAGCAGTGCGCTGATGCTGCGGCCGTTTGGGGCCCGCAGGGCGATCTCCTCGACGCGGATCACCTCTCCCTTGCCCAGAAGCTCGGCGATTGGCAGCTCCTTGAGGGAGATCTCGCTCCCGTCCCCGCGCACGAAGGTCAGCACGCCAAGGAGCTGCTCCGGCGTCTGGTCGGGTTCCCCCAGGTGATAGAAGAATCGCTCCATCTCGCGGTTGAGCAGCACTGGAGCGCCCGTCTTCACGTCGAAGACCACCACGCCCACCGGGGAGGTGTTGACCAGGGTCTCCAGGTCCGTCCTGGCTCGCCGCTCGTCCCGGTACGTCCGGGCGTTGCCGATGACCATCGCCGCGTGCGAGGCGAACATGACCAGCGTTTCCTCGTCCTCGCGGCTGAACTCCCCTCCGCGGTCCGTGTCGGCAACGAAGATGTTCCCGACGTGCCGGCCCCGCTGCACGATCGGCGCCGCCAGGAACGGCACCTCGGGCCCGACCGGCAACGGCGGGTCGAACGCAGGAAGTCCGACCGACCTGAGGTGGCCGACCAGGTCGCGGACCCTCAAAGGTTCCAGGATGCCTCCGAGGTGCTCGATCATCTGGGATCCCTGCGGGACATCCCAGACCTGAACCGCCTCCTCGGGGGTCATTCCTGAGGAGAGGAAGTCCTCGATCTGTCCGGAGTCGCCAGCGAGGGTCATCACCCCGTAGCGGCCTCTGGTCAGGGAGCGCGCCGAATCCAGCACCTCCTGGAGCACCGTGTCGAAGTCGAGGCTCTCGTTGATGCGGCGGCTGGCTTCGCTCAGCCTCGAGAGGCGTTCCCTCAACTCCGCGATCTCGCGGTCGCGGTCAGCTAGTTCGTCCATCTGCCAGTGCTGAATCCTCGGCGCCAATCCGGCCCGGGTTCCCGGCGGCGTGCAGCCAACCAGTGCCCGGCTCTTCGATTTCGCCCGTCCCGCCGCCCGCCATCCGCGAAATCATACACGACTTCATGCAGAAACGGACCTGTGTGATACACGCGTCATACCGCTGAGGTGCGACAATCGGCCGGCGAGATGGGCCGATCCCGGCCGGTGGAATGGCGAGTCGCGTGGCGGCGTTCTCACGGGGGCCGGCGTGAGTGACGAAAAGACACTCCGATCCACTCGCGCACGGCGAGGTGCGAGCGATCCGCGCTGGCGTCGCGTGCCCGGGCTCCTCGCGCCGGGCGAGGCGCTGCCGCTCCGCGAGCTCGCGGAGCGCTGGACCCGGACCTCGCCCGGGCTGCAGCCACTGCACCACATGGACATTGCCGGCGCGGTCGCGCGTGGCGTCCTTGAGCGCAAGCCCGTCCGTCCCGGAGATCGCGTCTACCGCTACTCGCTCCCGGAGCAAGCCCCCGAGACCTCGCAGTGAGCCGCCGGGTTATGAGTATGGTGCGTGCTGGTGGGCCCGCCAGGATTCGAACCTGGGACCGATCGGTTATGAGCCGACTGCTCTAGGCCGCTGAGCTACGGGCCCGCCGCGCGGCCGCACTAGGGTACACGCGCGCCCGTCGCGGGCGCCCGGAGCCCCCGATGGCGCCTCGGCACGCGCGCCCTCAGGCGATCGGGCCGAGCGGGCCGCCGCCGAGGATGTGCATGTGGATGTGCGACACTTCCTGCCCCGCGTCGCGCCCGCTATTGAGCACGAGCCGGTAGCCGCCCTCCGCCAGCCCCTCTTGCGCCGCGATCCGCGAGGCGGCGACGAGCATCCGCCCGGCCCAGCCGGCGTCGCCGTCCTGCAGGCCGCCGGGCCCGGCGGGGGGGGGCCCGCGCGGGGGCGGCGCGCGGGGCCCGGGCGGGGGGGGGGTGAGGTGTGTAGCTTAAACACAAATGACCCGGCCCACGAAAATA
>VXMQ01000026.1 GCA_009841015.1 Candidatus Palauibacter denitrificans
GACCCGGCAGGCCTACTACACCCGCTGCGGCGTCGCCTCCGACGACCGCGACGAACTCTACTTCCTCTCGTCCAGCTTCAGCGTGAGCCGCGACGGGGGCGCGACGTACGAGATGTTCAACTTCCTGGGCGGCGGCCCCCTCGGCGGAGACCCGCAGGCCCCGGGGTGGGACCTGCACGATATCTGGATCGACCCGGAGGATTCGGACCGCGTCTTCATCGGCGGCGACAGCGGCGTCGCGATCACGGAGAACCGGATGAAGTCGTGGTCCCGCATGCAGCTGCCGATCGCGCAGATGTACCACGTCACGGTGGACAACGAGATCCCCTACAACGTGATGGGGAACCGGCAGGACGGGCCCTCCTACCACGGGCCGTCGAACACGCGCTACAGCGGCTTCTGGGCCCGCGGACTCATCCCGCGCGGCGACTGGACGACCGTGGGCGGCGGCGAGAGCGGCTTCGCGACACCCGACCCCACCGACCCGAACATCGTGTGGTCGAGCGCCTCCGGCGCCGGCGCGGTCGGCGGCATCGTCGTGCGGCACGACCGGGAACGCGGCCAGTTCCGCGACGTCGAGGTGTGGCCCGAGTCCACCATGGGATATCCGGCGGAAGAGATCCGCTACCGCTTCCAGTGGACCTTCCCCCTCCTCATCTCCCCGCACGACAGCGAGACGATCTACGTCACGAGCCAGCACGTGCACCGCACGCGCAACCGGGGCCAGAGCTGGGAGGTCATCAGCCCGGACCTCTCCACGAACAACCGGGAGCGGATGACGATCTCCGGCGGGCTCACGCCCGACAACATCGGCGTGGAGTTCTGCTGCGTGATCTACGCTTTCGACGAGTCGCCGATCGAGCAGGGCGTGTTCTGGGCCGGCACGAACGACGGCCTCGTGCAGGTGAGCCGCGACGACGGCGCGACGTGGACGAACGTCACGGAGAACATCCCGAACCTGCCTCCCGACGGCATCGTGCGGAGCATCGACGCCTCCCGCTTCGACGTCGCGAAGGCCTACATCACGATCGAGCACCACCAGGTGGGCGACTTCGACGCGCGCGCCTACAGGACGGACGACTTCGGGGAGACGTGGACGCAGATCACGGATGGCGTCGACAACTACCCCGTCGACTACACGCGCTACCTGCTCGAGGATCCGGTGCGGCCGGGCCTCCTCTACCTCGGCACCGAGACGAACGTCTACCTCAGCTACGATGACGGGGAGAGCTGGCAACTGTTCATGCCGAATCTTCCCCCGTCGCCGTACTACGGGCTCATCATCCAGGAGCACTTCAACGACTTCGTCGCGGGGACGTACGGCCGCGGCTACTGGATCCTCGACGACCTGAGCGGGGTGCAGCAGCTCACGCCCGAGATCGCGGCTTCCGACGCGCACCTGTTCGCGCCGCGCGACGCGTACCGCTTCAACAACATCTCCGAGCCGCAGATCATGTACGAGGACTGGTCCGTGGGGGAGAACCCGCCCAACGGGGCGTCGATCAACTACTGGCTCGGCGACGGAGAGGGACGCGAAGTCCAGGTGCGGGTCGAGAACTCGGACAGCGAGACGCTGGCCACGCTCGACGGCTCCAGCCACGACGGCTTCAACCGCGTGTGGTGGAACTTCCGCGGGCCCGACGCGAACCCGATCCACTACCGCACGAAGCCGCAGTTCGCGGACTGGATGCCGATGCCCGAGGTCTCCCGGCAGGTCGGGGGCGGCTTCTTCGGCTTCGGTGGCGGGCCCCGGCAGCCCCCGGGCACGTACACGGTCACGCTGGTGGTGGACGGTGAGGATGTGGGATCCGAGGAGTTGACGGTCCTGCGGGATCCGCACTCCGAGGGGTCGATGGCGGACATCCTCGCGCAGAAGGCGCTGCTCGACGACATCGTGGAGGACCGGAACCGGCTCGCCGATGCCGTCAACCGGATCGAACTCCTGCGCCGGCAGATCCAGGACCTGCGACCGGTGCTCGAGGGAGCCGGGGACGCGGAGGACGTCCTCGAGGCGGGAGAGGCGCTCGACGAGTCGCTGGTCGAGGTGGAGGGCGAACTCGTGCAGCTCAAGAACACGGGGCCGGACGGAGTGCGCTGGCCGTCGATGATCGCCGGCCGTCTGCAGTACCTCCAGGGGGCCGTCGGCACGGCCGATTTCCCGCCTACCGACCAGCACGCCGAAGTGGCCCAGCTCCTGAGCGACCAGATCGATGAAGTGGTCGTACGGCTTGATGCGGTGCTGGCCGACGAGCTCGCCGAGTTCAACCGGCTGCTCCAGGCGAGAGTGGGTCGTGTCATCACCACCGAGTAGGGGGGGCACCCGGGCGACCGGGCGGGGTGTACGGCGTCGTGGGCGCGCTCTGGCCGCCCCGCCTGCGGCGATATTGGTGGTGGCGGCCCTGTCCGCCGCGGGTTCTGCTGCCGGGTCGTTGGGGGCGCAGCAGCTTGTGCCTCGGCACTACGACGGCCTGCGGGCGCGCCACATCGGACCCGTCGGCTTCCGCGTCTCCTCGGTGGCCGGGGTCCCGGGGGACCGCAACACGTACTTCGCCGGC
>VXMQ01000183.1 GCA_009841015.1 Candidatus Palauibacter denitrificans
ACGCGAGCCGGACGGTGCCCGCGCCGCCGGGGATCTTCGTGATCTGGGACGGCATGGGACTCGTCGTGAAGCGGATCGAGCATGTCCCGCACTCCGACCCGCCCCGCGTGGTCCTCAAGCCCGTCAACCCCGCATACGACAGCCACGAGCGGTCCGCCCGAGAGCTCCAAGTCGTCGGAAGGACGGTTTGGGTCTCGAAGCGGTTGTAACGTCGCCCCCAGCGCGCTGCCCGGCCAGAATGGATGACCTGTGCACGGTCGCTGTCCATGAGGACTCAGCGGCGACCGTATCCTCATCGACATGGCCCGGTGAGGGCCGGTGCTCTCGCGACATCTTCGTGATCGTTGACGAAATGGGTCTCGTCGCCAAGCGATCGAGGACGCACCCCACTCCGAACCGCCACGCGTGGTGATCCGCAACCCCTTGCCGGAGGCAGTGACTCCGTAGGTCTTCAAGACGTGGCGGCGGGCGCCTTCTTCGGCAGGTCAGGCCGATTGCCCCGAAGGGAGCGACGTTATATTGGTGGAACGATTCCCTTACGCGAAGCGAGAAGGAAGCTGTGAAGAGCTTGCTCAAGAGACCCCTGGGACACGGCGGAAGCGGGACGCGAGGCGCCCCCGTTCTGCCCGACTGCCCTGATCTACCGGCGCAACCGGAGCGCGGTCACCCGAACACCCTCAGCCGGACGCGATCCGGTCGACTCATGAGAATCCGGCGTGCAGTCTACATGCGCCCGATCGAGATTCGCTTCGGGACACGTGCCTCCAGTCTCAAGAAAGCATTCGGTACCGAGCCGACGCTTTGGGAAGAGGCCTTTCCCCGAGATGGCAGCGACGCAGCCAACTGGCTGGGGTGGGCGACGCAAGACACCGTTAAATCGGTCCATCAGGCTTCCGGCCCAGACCGGTATCCGACTCGTTCGATGCGGTGACGGGAGGAAAGCCCCATGGAGAGAATTGTCGCCGGCAACCCCGAAACTCACTCGCGAGACATCGTCGCCGAAAACCTTCAGCGCCTGCAAGTCCTGTTTCCCGAAGCGGTCGCCGAGGGCCAAGTGGACTTTGATGTCCTCCGTCAGCTACTCGGGGATGTGGTGGCCGCGCCCGACGAGATGTATGGCCTCAACTGGCACGGAAAGCGCCGCGCCCGACATCTCGCCCTGACCCCCTCGACCGGAACCCTACGCCCCTGCTCCGAGGAGAGTGTCGACTGGGATACAACTCAACACGTGATCATCGAAGGAGACAACCTAGAAGTCTTGAAGCTGCTGCAGAAGAGCTACAGCCGGCGGATCAAAACCATCTACATTGATCCTCCCTATAATACAGGGAACAATCTCATCTATCCGAATGACTACAGCGATGGTGTTCGCGCCTATCTCGACATAACAGGTCAATCCACGGGCTCGACGAGACTCACAACCAATCCGATGACTGGTGGCCGATTTCATGCGAATTGGCTATCCATGATCTACCCGCGTTTGGTGCTCGCACGAAACCTATTGTCACCGAACGGCGTGCTGATTTGTACGATCGACGACAACGAGGTGAATCAGCTCGGCCTGATCCTGAGGGAGGTCTTTGAAGAAGGCAACTTCGACCATGTGTGTGTGCCGATCGTTCACAACCCACGAGGGATTCAGGGGAAGAACTTCTCTTATGTCCACGAATACGCTTTTTTTGTCTATCGGAGAGGTACGAAGGCGATAGCGGATAGACTAATCCCAGAGGAAGATGTCTCGTGGTCGCAATTTCGTAATTGGGGTACGGAGTCAGAGAGACAGGATGCTAAGAATTGCTTTTATCCGGTATTCGTCAAGGATGGACTGATTTCGGGGTTTGGACAGGTTTGCGACGACGGTTTCCATCCGCATCAGACGGAGATTCATGACGGAGTTGCGTACGTCTACCCCATTGATGGCTCGGGTATTGAGCGTAAGTGGCGGTATGCACGGCAGTCAGTAGAGGCAATCCAGAACTTGCTTCGAGCTAGGAAGACGAAGAGGGGTTATGAGATTGAGATCGGCAAGAACTTTGGGCTCTACAAGACTGTGTGGAGCGACAAGCGATATGATGCCAACGAATACGGTACACGGATGGTGGGCGACCTTGTGCCGGATTCTCCGTTTACGTTCCCAAAGAGCCTTTGGGCGGTGTACGATATTATACTTGCAGCAACCGGAGACGAACCCAACGGAATCGTGATGGATTTCTTTGCAGGAAGCGGCACCACAGGGCACGCAGTCATCCAACAGAACGCGGACTATAATCGCGCGAGCCGGTACATCATGGTTCAATTGCCCGAGCCGATAGCGGGGAGTGATGCGTTTTCGACGATCGCGGATCTCACCAAGGCCCGGATGAAGGCAGCCTCAAAGAAGCTCGCGGACGAAAACCCTTTGTTCGCCGGGGATGTCGGCTTCCGGGTCTTTAAGCTGGACACCTCCAACATCCGTGCCTGGGATCCCGCTCCAGTCGATCTGGACGACGCGCTGCTCGCCGGCCTCGACCACATCGAGCCTGGGCGCTCGGAGCAGGACATTCTTTACGAACTGATTCTGAAGCTGGGGCTGGATCTCTGCATCCCTATCGAATCGCGGACCATTGCGGGCAAGTCTGTGCATTCAGTCGGCGGCGGTGTCCTAATCGCCTGCTTGGACGAAGCTGTCGCGGGCCACGACGTGGAGCAGTTGGCATCGGGTATCTGCGACTGGCATGAGGCCCTTGCGCCGGATGACGAGTCGACGGTGGTGTTCCGCGACAGCGCCTTCGCCGACGATGTCGCCAAGACGAACCTAGCCGCGATACTCGAGCAGCGCGGCCTAGGCAACATCCGAAGCTTGTAGAGCCGATGGTTGTGCGTATGTTCGGATCGACGAGGCGCTCGCGATGAAGCTCCGTTTCGAACCCAACCTGGACTTCCAGCTCCAAGCGGTGGCCGCCGTCTGCGACCTTTTTCGCGGGCAGGAAACCTGCCGAACGGAATTCACGGTCACGCGAAGTCGATTCGACCCACAGGAGAAGCTGGCCTTTATTCCGAACGACTTGGGCATCGGCAACCGGCTGACTCTTCGCGACGACGAGATACTCGCGAACCTGAGAGACATCCAGCTTCGCAACGGCGTGCCTCAGTCTGACACTCTCCACTCCGGCGACTTCACCATTGAGATGGAGACCGGAACTGGTAAGACGTACGTCTACCTGCGTACGATCTTCGAGCTGAACAAGCGCTACGGGTTCACGAAGTTCGTGATCGTTGTTCCGTCTGTAGCGATCAAGGAAGGCGTCTACAAGTCGATCCAGATGACCTACGACCATTTCCGGGCCCTCTATTCAGGGACGCCGTTCGAGTACTTCCTCTACGACTCGTCCAAGCTCGGCCAAGTCCGAAACTTCGCGACGAGTTCGCAGATCCAGATCATGGTTGTGACGGTCGGTGCTATCAACAAGAGGAACGTCAACAATTTGTACAAGGACAGTGAGAAGACGGGAGGCGAGAAACCGATCGATCTCGTCAAGGCCACGCGACCGATCTTGATCGTGGACGAGCCGCAGAGTGTCGACGGGGGTCTAAAGGGTCAGGGCAAGGCAGCGCTCGACGCGATGAATCCTCTCTGCACGCTTCGTTACTCGGCTACCCATGTGGACCGGCACCACATGGTATACCGGCTCGACGCCGTCGATGCCTACGAACGAAAGCTGGTCAAGCAGATCGAGGTCGCGGCCGCGACAGTGGAGGATGCCCACAACCGGCCCTATGTCCGCTTGGTCTCGACAAGCAGCAGACGTGGCGTGATCAGCGCGAAAGTGGAACTCGATGTGAGAGCGGCCAGTGGGGTGCGACGCCGTCTGAGAACGGTACAGGATGGCGACGATCTTGAGCAGGAAACGGGCCGGGCAGTCTATCGTCACTGCTGGATCGGTGAAATTAGGGTCGGCCAGAACGCGTTCCTCGAACTGCGCGTACCCGGCGGCCAGCACTATCTTCGAAGAGGCGAAGCCCACGGTGATGTGAACCGCTGGGCCGTGCAACGACAGATGATTCGGCGGACCATTCGCGAGCATCTTGACAAGGAGAAGCGCCTGCGCCCACAGGGCATCAAGATCCTCAGCCTCTTCTTCATCGACGCCGTGGCACGCTACCGCCGCTACGACGAGGACGGCAATCCGGTCAAAGGCGAATATGCACGAGCATTCGAAGAGGAATACCAGCGCCTCGCAGCCCACCCCGACTACGTCTCGCTGTTCCAGGAAGCGGGCTTCGCTGCGGACGCCGACGCTGTTCACGACGGGTACTTCTCAATCGACAAGAAGGGCGGTTGGACGGATACGGCCGAGAACAACCAAGTGAACCGCGACAATGCCCAGCGTGCGTACAACCTGATCATGAAGGAGAAGGAGAAGCTGCTGAGTCTCGATGAGCCGCTCAAGTTCATCTTCTCCCATTCGGCGCTGCGCGAAGGGTGGGACAATCCCAACGTCTTCCAGATATGTGCGCTGCGCGACATCCAGACGGAGCGCGAACGGCGACAAACGATCGGGCGCGGCTTGCGTCTCTGCGTCAACCAGAAGGGCGAGCGTCGCCGTGGTTTCGAAGTGAATACCCTAACGGTGATTGCCAGAGAAAGCTACGAGGAGTTCGCCGAAAACCTCCAACGGGAGATTGAGCGGGACACCGGGATACGCTTCGGCGTCGTTGAGCCGCACCAGTTTGCACAGATTTCGGTTGTCGGCCACGACGAACGGCCAACGGTCCTCGGGTTCGATCAGTCGCGCATCCTGTACGACCACCTTCAGACCCAGGGCTACATCGACGGGAGCGGGCGAATCCGAGATTCTCTCCGCCAAGCGATCAAGGCAGATAGCCTCGTCGTTCCTCAAAGATTCGCCGACCAACGGGCGGAAATCGTTGCAGTGTTGCGAAAACTTGCCGGACGCTTCAAGGTCCGGAATGCCGACGAACGCCAGACAGTTCGTCCGCGCCAAGCCGTCTTGGATAGCGGCGAGTTTAGGGGGCTCTGGGACCGCATCAAGCACAAGACCACTTATCGCGTGGCTTTCAACAACGAACGCTTAGTGAAAGCATGCGCCGTCGCGCTCCGGCAAGCGCCAGCAATACCAAGGACCCGGCTGCTGTGGCGCAAAGCCGACATCGCCATCGGAAAGGCCGGGGTGGAGGCGATGGAGGTCGCCGGGGATGCCCCCGTCCCACTGGACGAGCCTGACATCGAGCTGCCGGATATCCTCACCGAACTTCAGGACCGGACACGGCTAACGCGGCGCAGCATCCACAGGATCCTTGTCGGTAGTCGGCGACTCCTCGATTTTAGACGGAATCCACAGCAGTTCATCGAGTACGCCGCAATGGCGATCAATCGCTGCAAGCGGCGGGCGTTGGTGGACGGCATCAAGTATCGACGAATCGGGGACGAATCCTATTACGCGCAGGAGCTATTCGAGCAAGAGGAGCTTACCGGCTATCTCCGGAACATGCTTGAGGCCGGAAAATCCGTCTACGACAAGGTCGTCTACGAGTCCGATACCGAAGCTCGGTTTGCCGATCAGCTGGAGAGGAATTCTGCGGTCACGCTTTACACCAAGCTTCCGGGATGGTTCACGGTGCCGACGCCGCTCGGAGGGTACAATCCGGACTGGGCCGTCCTCATCACATCCGACGTTGGCGAACGGTTGTATCTGGTCGTCGAAACGAAAGGGAGTTCGCAACCCGGCGATCTCCGCTTTACCGAAGCCGACAAGATCGCCTGTGGCAGGGCTCACTTCGAGGCGATTGCGGTTCGAGAGTCCCCGGCTCAGTACGAGGTCACTCCGAGCCTTGACGAATTGCTCGCGCGAATCGGCGGAAGACAGCCACCTTCTGACCCTCCTTCGTCGCCGCAGGCCGCGCGGAAGCGATCTGATGGCTCAAATCACGCGAGCAGCGTAGATTCCCCCCTCGTGCGAAACTACAAACCAGACAGCCAAGGGTCTCCGACGACATGAGACTGCGACGTCCAGACATCCAGGAGCTCACCAGTAGGTGTGAGCAGGGAACCGCCGTTCTGATATCGGCACCGTTCTACAGCCAAGAAGGCCTCACCTGGGTCCGGCCAAATCCGGGCGGCCGCGTTGAGTTCTGGACTCGCTTCAACCCACGCGACTGGGCGGCGGGGGTTTCTGATCCACCTGCTCTGTTACGCTATCTTGAAACGGTGGGAGAGGAGCGTGTCTCCCTGCGAGTCCATCGAGCGTTGCACGCCAAGATATATCAGGTTGACGCCACGTGGTCATGGATTGGGTCTCCCAACCTATCTCGGGCTGCGTTCACCAGTAACATTGAACTGGTCGCGGAATTGAATGCAGGCGAGACGGAATCGCTCGGGACAATCGTGAACGATCTCCGCAGTAGCCTAAAAGAACTTTCCATTCCGACCCTTCGTGCATACATCGAAGCCTGCAAGGACGCGATCCAGCAGTTGGAGGATGCAGACATCTGGAAGCATGACGATTTTCAAGCAGCGGTCGCCATGGCCGACGAATACCTGTCGCCACCGTCGACGCTCCATCACGCCGCACCTATACGGCCTCTCCGTGATTTCATTAGTTTTATCGAACCGATGATCGACGAGGTGCCCCAGACCATTCTTGACCACCATCACAACCTAAGCGGCCAGAATAGACAAGGACATGTCAAGCAATCTTACTATGCGCTGACCCACTTTCTCTCCGATCCAAGGGGGAACCAGTACATTGGCGAACTGATTGCCATACCTCTGAGCGATTATCCCAGATCCAGGTTGTCTCCTGGGTTTGTCGAGGCATGGGCCGCCTTTCTTGATGAACACGCTACTACGCACGACAGTGATGTCGGTTACTCGTTTTCTACTCTCCGCAATGTGCTGCCCGAACACATGGGCGGATACGTCACAAACGGGGGAGGCGGTATCGGCAGCTTCGCAAGGATGGTACCACTCGTCGCCCGCTTTCTGAATGAGTGACCCAGTGCCCACGAATGACGTATCTACAAGACGCATCTTTTTGGTGGCGTCGCAATCCAGGACTGAAAGGCACAAGAATTGAATCGAGCGATTTGGCAGAAGTTGCTCTCCCTTGAGAGTCGCGACATAACCCAGCAACGATTTGAGCAGATTCACTCACGGACACTTAATGCGCGTCGAGCTAGGGAAATCAATGCTGCCGCTAGGCAAGCACGTGAGTATTTCAGAAACGGGAGCAATTCTGATCACTCGGTTCGGCCACTTCTGACATTCTATGGCGTCGCAAGTCTCAGCCGGGCTTTGCTGTTGCTGCTCAAGCCCGATGGCGGAGAAGAGGGGTTGAATCGAGGCCACGGCATAGAAGCGGTAAGGTGGGGTGAGGTAGTGTCTGGCGGCAACATTGATGGATTGCCACGACTCAATGAGCTTAGAATCTGCGTACGATCAGGCTTGTTTTCGGATTTCATGAAGTATACTCGCAATAGAATGTCGATGCACATCAGGTCGGGTGGGGTCGACTGGCGGTTTTGCTACGATTTGCCAGATCACGCTGAGCAGATTTCGGTCGGCGATTTGTTCTCCAGAATACCCGACCTATGGGAAGACTACTCAGATCTTTCTGATGTGCGTCGACATGTCGCAGTCCAAGATCTAAGCTACAGCGAGGATAATGGGCTACAGGTAAAGATTAGGAAAGAGAATTCTTCAGGGATCATAAGCGCCTATCAGGAACTCGGCTACGCCGCTGTCGACGACGGAGAGTCGTGTGCCCTGACGTGTAGTGCAGATAGAGCAGAAAGAGAAATACCACAGTTTGTACACACGTACGTCAACAAAATGTTCGGCGCGATTCCGAAATTGTTCATTGCTGAGCCGTTCCCAGGAGGGGCTCGCTATTCACAATTGTGTATGACGTATATGGTATCGTTTGTTTTAGGAATGCTCGTGCGCTATTTTCCGACGCACTGGATAGCGCTTGTGCAAGGTGAGAAAGGAGACTCTATGTGGCCGACGATAGTGCGAGCACAACAGGTGGTCGAGGAATCTTATCCAGAGCTGGTCGCGGAAATGATCAGGGATGCGTCCGCTACTGGCCACTAGCGCGCGGTTGCGTGACGCGCCGTTGCTTGCCCGGTACCTTAGAGATTCGCACCGTCCAGGGTCGGTGACGCAGGCTTCCGGAACCTCGGTCGCGTTACTCGCTGTCTTGGATCGATGTTCCCGGCGGTTGGAATACGTGGAAGGTGCGGAGTCCTCGTTTTGCCTCTTGTGGGGGCCGACGGGTATCGAGAGAAGGGTTCGCTTATGCCGTCGCACCGGTACGCCGTGAAGGGCACGGTGAACGGTCCACCCAAATGGCCGCCATTCGACCGGATTTGGTCGAAGGTTGAACACGGCGGGCCGGGTCACGGCCGGACGGCATGAATGGCAGATCGTGCAGTCCCGATTGAACTTAGACGATTTTATGCCGTGGCTTGCGGCATCCGTGTTTCGCTGATCCAGCGCCGCACCGGGAGCACGCTCAGCGTGACGAACAGCGTCCCCGACACGAACACGGCCCCGAGCGCGACCTCCCACGGATACCCCATGCCGAGCACGACGCCGTAGGTGAAGAAGGCGTTCAGCCCCATCCCCGGCGCCAGCGCGATCGGGTAGTTCGCGTACAGTCCCATCACGAGCGTGGCGAAGGCCGTCGCGAGGCAGGTCGCGACGAACACGGGACCGAATGGCATCCCGGCCTCGGAGAGGATCGACGGGTTGACGAAGGCGATGTAGACCATCGTCAGGAAGGTCGTGACTCCCGCGGTCACCTCCGTCCGCACGTCGGAGCCGCGCTCCGACAACCCGAACCAGCGCTCCAGCGTCCCCGTCATCGCCTCGCCTCCGACTGTTCCGTGGTGACCTGTCCCTCAAGAAACCTCTGCGGAAAAGCAACTGGCGTAGAGCGCCTCGACCCGCTCTACCTCATCCGCGGTCAATCGTTCGAACTCACGGGTGCGAGCCCGCTTCGACAGCCTGCCGCCGTTCTGACGGAGGAACGTCGACAGGAGATCGATCGTCCGGTCCGGCATGTCCGCCACTTCCTCCTGGACCCGCCGCGCGAACTCGTCGTAGCCCTCCAGGTATGCAACTTCGTCCGGGAGATCCCGGATCACGGTCTCCTCGACGCATCGATAGAGGAACTCGGCGTGAACCGTGGCGTCGAAGAACCGGTAGAAGTCGCCCGTTTCGTTCAGAACCTCGACGTTGTGTCCACTCGTCGCGCGCCATTCAACCAGGGGCAGGACCCTCGAGGAGTAGCTCCGGAGAACCTCGCGGTACTCCGAGATCCGCCTGAGCATCGGCACGCTCACCGGAAATACCAGGCTCGGCGGATTGTAGCCCGCCCGGGCGAGAACGTGATGGATCAACCAGCGGTGAAGGCGTCCGTTCCCGTCTTCGAAGGGATGGATGTACACGAAGCCGAAGGACAGGGCCGCCGCGGATATGACGGGATCGACGGACGTTTCTTCCGCCATCCGGCCATACTCGACCACCCCCCGCATCAGATCCGGGAGGTCGTCCGGACGTGCGCTGATATGCTCCGGAATCGGATCGCGCGTCGCCCGGTTGCGCTCGCCGATCCACCCGCCCTCGGTCCGGACCCCGAGTTCGACGAATCTCGAGTCCCCGATCACGAGTTCCTGCAGGCGCACCAGTTCATCGACCCCAAGGTCTCGCTGGCCGGCCTCGCCGATCGCCTGGCCCCACCGGAGCCCGCGATCCGGCGTCGGGTGCTCGCCCTCGATCTGAAACGATGCCTGGCTGTCCTCGAGGAGTAGAAACGCCGCGGCGCGCCGAACGATATCCGGATGGGTACGACCAACGACAACTTGAGCCTGCTCGCCGAGGCGCATGTCCGAATAGCGCTCAAGCTCGGGAGTCCGCCGGACGAGCGGACAGAACCGGTTCGTGCCGGGCAGGTTGTTGCGCACACGATGCCGTCGTGAGAGAGGGCCGCTCGCCGAAGCAAACTGCTGCTTTGGATCCACCACGGGAACGGCCTTCACCTTCCCGGCGTCGGGGAGATCCAGGCGCGTGTCCAGCAGCCATTCGTACAGGAACCAGATGCGGCGCACGTAGGCGCCCGTTGGCTTGGCACGCACCATACGCACGATCTCTCGCGGGTCGATCTGCCTGAAGAGAGCAGCGAGCACCCCCAAGCTCACCCCCTCCCACTTCAAAGCGAACTCGAGGTGTCCTCGAAGACTCTCCTCCGGGGCGTGGCCCGGAGAAAGCAACATCCACTCGCGTGTCGAGGTGGGGCGATGACGCTTGGCGATGGCGGCCAGCCGTGGCGGCGGCGGAACTTCAAGGTCGTGCCGCGCAATGAGCGCAGCGTAACCCGCAGGTTGCCCCGGTTCTGGAGGCCGCCATCGGAAGCTCATGGAAGAAACCGCATAGTTCACAGAGTTGCCGTTTTCGCAAGAAAACCTTCACGAATCGCCGGAAACTATCACAAATCCAGCGAATCGCAAGAAAATGTTCACGATTTTCCAGCGTGGAGGAAAAAGATCACAACCGAGCCCCGTATTCGGTTTCGGTCAAAAATCTTTCACGGATTTGCGAATCGCTTCACAATAAGCGCCAAATGCCAGGAAACCTTCACGGATTCGCAGGTCTCTTCACGGATGTGCGGCACGCAAAGGACGCTCACCGAATCAGGCGGGGGATTCTTCCGGCATCGGGACGAGTGCGTTCGGGCCGGTGAAGTGCAGGCCGACGGCGACGCGGCCGGCCATGCTCGAGGCGGCCGCCCGGTACACGTCGGCCTGGATCCGGTAGCTGCGCGCCGCGCGTGGAGCCTGGGCCGCCGTGATGTCGTGCGTCTTGAAGTCGATGACGAGGGCCTCCAGGCCCTGTTCCAGGCCGAGGGCTCCGGCCAGGCGCGAAGGCGCGGCGCCGGGGCCCGGGGCGGCATCGGTGCCCGTGCCGGGACCGGCGAGGCGCCGATACAGGTCGAAGGCGCCGAACCGCCAGTCCCGCGCGCCCACGAGGTGCGTGAAGGTGAGTTCCTTCCAGTAGTCGCGGCCGAGTTCGCCCGTCGTGTACCAGGCCCACTCCTCGCTCGCGGCCACGCGGCGGATCTCCTCCTCCAGTTGCTCGCGGTATTCGCTCCCCGGACGGAGCATGGCCTCGAGTTCGGGTTCGTCCAGCGAGCCGATGGTCTCTTCGACGACGCGCGCGATCTCCGCTTCCGCCTCCAGCCGCTCCAGCACGCCGTGGATGATCTGGCCCCGGACCAGGGCCGGGAGTCCCGCCTCCTCCGCCGAGGTTTCGGGCGCGAAGTGCCAGGGGGCGAGGGCGCCGTGCCTGTACCGGCGCTCCCATTCCTCCGGATCCTCTTCCAGAAGCATGAGTTCGGTCGCCGAGCGGGTCCAGCGCAGCGGCGGCTCGGGGAGCGGCCGGATCAGCGCCGGCGGCTCGGCGACCTCGTATCCGTCCAGCCACGCGAGCGTCGGGGGGCGGCTCGTCTCCGGGGCGGCGCGCACGGCCGGATCGCCCCGCTCGGGAGCCTCTCCCTCGGCGAGCCAGCGGTCATAGCCCTTGCCCTCCTTCGGTCCCGCGAGGACGAGCCGGTCCCGGGCCCGCGTCGCGGCCACGTACAGGAGGCGGGCTTCCTCGGCCGTCGCTTCGAGTTCCTCGCGACGCAGGATGCGGTGGCCCCGCGCCCCCCGGTCGGACGCCTTGAGGCAGAACAGGGGTCCGAGTTCGGGATCGGACCAGTACTCGTTCGTACGGGGGGTCCAGAGCTTCCGCTCGACGCGGATCAGGAAGACGAGCGGCCACTCCAGCCCCTTCGCCTGGTGGACCGTCGAGAGCGTGACGACATCGTCTTCCTTCGAGTACAGCGGGGCCTGCGGAAGTCCGATTTCCCGGTTCGTTGATCGATCCCACACTTCGAAGAAGGTGGAGAGGTCGCTGGCGCGATGGGATTCCGCGAAGTGGATGAGGCTCTGCAGGTTCGCGAGAACCTCCTCCGCGCCCTCCATGAGCAGGACGTGGAGACGATATCCGGTACGCTCGAGCAACTCCTCGATGATCTCGTCCAGCGCGAGCCGCGGCGCGAGTTGGCGCAGATCGTCGAGCACCGAGAGACCCTGCGCCAGCGCGCCCCGCTCGATGCCGGTCAGTTCCGGATGGTCCGGAGCCTTGGGCCACTCCCCTTCCGCCAGCCACCGCTTCGCGCGGCGGAGCAGCGGCCCGGACCGCTGGAGCATGTGCATGCGGGCGATCGTCTCGTCCCGGAGACCCACGAAGGGCGAGCGCAGGTAGCCGAAGGCCCGCACGTCATCGCGCTCGTTCTGAAGCAGGCGCAGCGCGTTGAGGACATCGAGGATCTCCTGGCGCTCGCCGAGGTGCGCCATCCCGGAGACGAAGTAGGGGATGCCGTAGCGCTTGAGCGTCGTCTCGACATGCCCGATGCCGGTGCGGGCGCGGTAGAGGACGGCGATGTCGCGGAACGCGAGCGGGCGAAGCTCGCCGCTGTCGGAGTCGCGGACCTCGTCGCGGCCCACCGAGGCGAGGATCCGGCACGCGATGCGAACGGCTTCGGCTTCCCGGCGTTCGGCGACGTTTTTCCCCTGAGCGCAGACCCACTCGACGCCGGTCTGCGCATGGTCGGGCACGCCGGCCACGAGCTCGGCGTAGTCGATCCGGCTCGGGAGCTCTTCCTCCGCGAGCGCGCGGCCCGTCTCGTCCATCGAGACGCGGCCGACGACGTTCACGAAGTCGACGATCGGTGGAGCGCTGCGGAAGTTCCTCGGGAGGTCGAGGATCTCGCCGCTCTCGGCGAAATCGTCGGCGACCGCGTTCCAGACCGAGATATCCGCGCCGCGGAAGCGATAGATGCTCTGCTTCGGGTCGCCGACGAGGAAGAGCTGCGGGCGATCCACGCCGCGCCCGATCGCGAAGGCGATGTCGCGCTGCGTGAAGTCGGTGTCCTGAAACTCGTCGATGATGAGGATCCGGTAGCGGTCGCGGATCGCGGCGAGCGCGGCCTCGCCCGCGGGGCCGGCCAGGAGGTCGGCCGCGCCGAGCACCAGGCTGTCGAAATCGCGCCGGTTTTCTTCCTCCAGCCATGCGTCCCAGCGCGCGCGGGCCTCGAGGCCCAGTTCGACGAGGTCCGCGCAGATCGCGAGCGCTTCCTCGTCGCTGGCCTCACTCTCCCTGCACAGGGTCCTCAGCACGGGCAGGTCGAGGCCGGGGCCTTCGTGCGGGAACAGGTCGAGCGTGTCGCCGGTCTCCGGCGGCGGGTCGCCGCGGAGCCACTTTGCGTATCGTTGTTCCCGCCAGCGGAGGTCACGCAGTACGTCCCGTACGTGGTCGATCGCCCCCTTGGAGTGCTGCCACCCGGTGAGCTTCCAGCGTCGCAGGAGCCGCTGCGCGGCGGGGTCTTCCTCGTCCAGCCGCTCGAGCAGGAGCGCCTTGATCAGGTCGTCCTGTTCCGCCCACGCCTCGTCCTCATCGAGGATCTCGAAGGTGGGGTCGATCCCGAGCCGCAGGGCGTGTTCGCGCAGCAATTCGCCACAGAAGGAATGGATTGTGCCGACCGAGGCGCGGTCGATGTCCCAGCGAAGGTCGTCCGCACGCGGAGATGCCTCGATGCGCTTGCGAAGCTGTCGCTTGAGGTCGTAGGCCGCCTTCTCCGTGAACGTGATCGCGGCGATCTCGTCCAGCCGGCAGGAGACCGCCGGCGGCGCGAGCGGTTCTCCCGTCTCCCCATTCACGCCGAACGGAAGGCCCAGCCGCCACATGATCTTGCCCACGACGGTCGTCGTCTTTCCCGTGCCCGCGTTCGCAACGAGCAACGTGTCGTCCTCCGACCGAATCGCCCGCACCTGCTCGGGCGTCCACCGGATCTCAGCCACCGGCGACGTCTCCGAAGTCGTCGAAGCGGTGGCCCTCGGCGAGCTGGGCGTCGCTGCGGCGCACCTCGCGAGGCGGATCCCAGGACCACCAATCCCCCTTCCGCGAGACGACCGCCTCGAAGCACCCGGCCCGCACGCGGGCGGGGATGGAGAGCGCCATTGTGAGCGCCCGCTCGTACCGCTCCTCTCCGAATCTGACCAGCCCTCCGTTGAGAGGACTCCCGGGACTCCTGATGGACCGGTACCGGCAGCTGCCCATCGCGTAGCCCCGGTCGGCCATCACCTGCGCGTAGAGCACCCCCTGCAGGGCGGTCGCGTCATCGAATCTCGGCGCCGGCGGGGGCTTGCCGCTCTTGTAGTCGAGGACGTGAAATACCCCGGTCCCGCCCGCGTCCCGGTCGAGCCGGTCGATGCGGCCGCAGATGCGCAGGCGGGCCGCGCGGCCGCGGATGTCGGTGCCCGCGAGCATCGCACGCTCGTCGTCGAAGCCGAACCCGACCTCGGTCTCGATGGGACACTCGCCCTTCCTGGCCATGTGTCCGAGTTCCCACTCGATGTAGTTGCGGACGGCGGCGACGATCCCCTCCCGGGTCTGCTCCCACAGGCTGGCGACGCCGAGCCACTCCCCCTTCTCCGCGCGCTCGGCACAGACTTCATCGGAGATCTCCGCGAGGCGGTGCTCGACCGACGCCTCCAGGGCGACGGGAAGCCTCTCCATGAACTCGGCGTAGAAGCGTTCGAGGATCTCGTGCGCGACGCTGCCGAAGGTGAGGGGCGTCGTCTCCTCCTCCGCCTCCTCCACGCCTTCCAGCCAGAGCACGCGTTCGACGAGGAAGGTGAAGGGAGACCGGGCGTAGGCCTCGAGTTGGCCGGCGGACCATCGATAGTCGTCGTGGAAGCGACGCTCCAGTTCCCGGATCACATCCGGATCGCGCAGGTGGCCGTTCCATGGATTCGGCCGAAAGGCCGGGTGCACGGCCCTCCCAGGGCCCGGCGCTGGCGCCGGAAGGAGGAATCCGGGATAGCGCTCGAGTCCCGGACCGCGGTGGATCTCGGCCGCCGCCGCCACGATCGCACGCGCGACGCGTTCCGGGCGGGCGGGCGCGATTCGCGGCCGTTCCGTCGGGTCCGGAACCCCGAGAGCCCTGTGGATCGCGAAGGCGGCCCGCCGGTCCGCCTCGGCCGGGGTCACGGGGTCGAGCTCGTCCGAGGGGCGACGGATCCGGGGCAGCTCAGCGGCGTCCTCGTGACTCGGGACCATGAGCGACGGAAGGAGCGGCGTGCCGCCCGCGTCCGTGGTGCGGTAGCTGATGCAGACCGGGCCGGCCTGCTGCGTGACCGCGCGCCATAGGCCCCGCTCGCGGCGCAGCGTCTCGTCCCGGTGGGCCAGCGGCAACCCGAGAGCTGCGAGGCGGCGGCGCTCCGTGTCCGTGAACACGCCCGTGGCGCCCCCGGCGCGGGGGAACTCGCGGTCGTTCGCATGCACGACGAAGGTATGGGCGAAGGGCACGAGCGCCGCGTCGTGCGCCTCCAGCACCTGGACGCCCTTCTGCCCGGGAGTCGAGAGGACGAGTTCGTTCGCCTGCAACAGCTTGCCGAGCAGCGCGTGCCACCCCGCCGGCGGGAGCGGGTCGTCCGGGTGGTCGAGCTCCCTCCACTCCCGCAGCAGTCGTTCCAGGAGAAGGATTCCGCGCTGGTCGGAGCGCACGACCTCCCACCGTTCCTCGACCGGGTCGCACACGCGGCGCCTCAGCCGGAACAGGCCGCGATCCTCCCCGAGGAGCGCGAGCGTGAGGTCGATCCAATCCGCCTCGGAGCGGGCGTCGGCGAGCGGATCGAGCACCTCTCGCAAGGCGCCGAAGGCCTCGATGTCCTTCTCCACGCGATCGAGGAAGAGCCCCCGTCCGCGGACCTCGCGCGCCTTGTTCTCGACGAGCGGACGCAACTGCTCGAGGGCACCGGTCCAGCTCTCGAGCCCCACCACGCGCCGGAGCGCCGCGATGGCGTCGATGCTGCGCAGATCGACGCGGGTGTCGAAGTAGGGGTGCGCGAGGAGGGCGCGCAGAGACCGGTAGTCCCAGTTCCGCCCGGCGCCCCGCAGCACGAGGAGCAGCGCTCTGAGCGCCGGGACCTCGTCCAGCGGCGTCCGGATGCGGGCCGTGGCGGGGACGCCGGCCCGACGCAGCGCCCGGTAGGCGCGGTGGGTGTTGTCGCGGCCGGACCTCGCGACTATGGCGACTTCGTGCGGTGCCGCGCGCCCCGAGGCCAGGACCTCCTTGACCCGGCGCGCCACCCACGCCATCTCCCGCGCCGCGTCCGGCACCGGTTGCACCTGGACCGGACCCGCCCCCCCGACGCGGCCGCCTCCTCGCGGGCGGCCATCTTCCGGGCTACCGCTCCCCGGGGCACCGATGATCTCGGTCCGATCGGCCAGCGCATCGAAGTAGGGGTCGGGCTCGGCCTCGAGGGGGAGATAGAGATGCACCTCCACCTCCTCCTGCCGGGCCAGCGCCGCGAGGATCCGGCGCCGGGTGCGCGGGCTCGCGATGCTGTACACATGCAGCTCCCGCGCGCCTCCGATCGCCGCGGGCAGCGCGCCCTCGTCGATTCGCTCGGCGATGTGTGCGTTGACCGCTCGCGGGTCCAGCAAACCGCGTTCCCGCAGCGAGTTCCGGTACGCCCGGTAGACGGCCACGGCCCACGCGTTGCGCCGCCGGGCGAAGTCATCTCCTCCCAGCTCCCCCAGCGCCCGCTCCAGCTCGGCCGCCGAAACCCCTTCGGGCAGCAGGTCGCCGAGCAGGCGGTCGAGCATGTGTCCGCGGATCACGGCGTCCCCGCGGGCGGGTTCCCGCCCCAGAAGCTCGCGGCCGAAGCGCGCGGCGTACCGGCTCACGAGCCTCCGCCGTGTGAGCAGTCCAACCTGCCGCTCGCGGATCCCGAACCGGTCGGTCAGCTGTCCGAACAGGGTGACGGGCGGATCGAGCCACCCCGGATGGCCGCGAGCCTGCGCCGCGTCGTAGAGCCGATCCTGCAGATTCCGGTGATTGAGCCAGATCCAGGTCCGCGCCCCCGCCGGTTCAGCCGGTCTTGCCGCCCGCGCCAGAAACCGCTCGACGCACCCCTCCCACAGCGCGGCCGCGGCGGGCGCTCGTACCAGGTTCAGCGGCATGAGTCAGGTGTCGGACGAATGACCGGTCTCCGGAGAACGGGGTCCACGCCCGACGGTCGTGAGACGCGCGGACTTCGTCAAGTTTCGAAGGACGCCGCCAGCGAGTTGCGGGCGAGGGTCCGGATGTCGTCGGGTGACAGGTCGACGGCCTCGGCGACCCGGCGGAAGTTCTCGTTGATGTAGCCGCCGAAGTAGGCGGGGTCGTCGGAGTTCACGGTCGCGAGAAGACCGAGGTCGAGCATGCGCTTGATCGGGTGCGCCGCGAGGTCCTCCACGACGCGGAGTTCGAGGTTCGACAGCGGGCACACGGTGAGCGGGATGCGGTCGTCGCGCAGGCGGGCGACCAGCGCCTCGTCCTCCAGGGCGCGGTTCCCGTGGTCGATGCGTTCGACGCCGAGGATGTCGAGCGCTTCCCACACGTATTCCGGCGGTCCCTCCTCGCCGGCGTGCGCGACGAGCCGCAGGCCCAGGTCGCGCGCCGCCTCGAACACGCGCGCGAACTTCGAGGGCGGGTGTCCGACCTCGCTTGAATCCAGGCCCACGCCCAGCAGCCGCTCCCGGTAGGGCTCTGCCGCCTCGAGCGTCTCGAATGCATCGCGTTCCGTCAGGTGCCTCAGGAAACAGAGGATGAGGGCGACGCCGACCCCTCGCTCCCGCGAGCGGGCGATGGCCCGTTCGAAGCCGTCCATGAGCGTGCCCAGCGGCACGCCGCGCTCGGTGTGCGCCTGCGGGTCGAAGAACATCTCGACGTGGACGACGTTGTCCGCCGCCGCCCGCCGCAGGTAGGCGTCGGCGAGTGCGAAGAAGTCCTCCTCCGTCCGGAGGACGTTCATCCCCTCGTAGTAGAGGTCGAGAAACTCCTGGAGGTTGCCGAACGAGTAGGCGCGGCGGACCTCCTCGACGTCGCGGTAGGGCAGCGGCACGCCGTTCCGGCGGGCGAGGTCGAACATCATCTCCGGCTCCAGCGAGCCTTCGACGTGGATGTGGAGTTCCGCCTTGGGCGTGTTCCGGATGACTTCGTTCAGGTTCGGCATGGCGGGCGTCTGGTGGCGTCTCGTGACGACGGGGTAGGTTGGATCGTCGAACTCACGCAGGGGTCGGCGGTCCGTGACCAGGCCCCTGCCCGGATAACGCCCGACTGGACATGTCCCATGAGCCAACCCCGCGATAACTGGAGTTCGAACGTCGGCCTCGTGCTGGCCGCGACCGGCAGCGCGATCGGCCTCGGCAACCTGTGGAAATTCCCGTTCATCACCTGGGAAAACGAAGGGGGCGCCTTCGTCCTCGTCTACCTGGTCTGCATCCTCGCCGTGGGCCTGCCCATCATGATGGCGGAACTGCTCATCGGGCGCAGGAGCCAGAAGAGCGCGGTCGGGGCGCTCAAGGAGGCGGCCGGGCCCTGGTGGGGCGTCGTCGGCGGCTGGGGCGTGCTCGCGGGGTTCATCCTCCTCAGCTACTACACCGTCATCGCGGGCTGGTCGCTGTACTACTTCGCCCAGTCCCTCGGCTGGACGTTCGGCGGCTATCCCGCCGGGATGGCGGCGGGCGACCTCTTCAACGAGCAGGTGGGGAACGCCGGCCTCCAGCTCGCGCTCTCCCTCAGCTTCAGCGTCGCCACGATCGCGGTCGTTTACTTCGGCGTGAGCAAGGGGATCGAACGGATCGCCCGCATCTTCCTCCCCATCCTGTTCGGAATCCTGCTCCTCCTCCTGGTGAGCGCGCTGGGGATGAGCGGGTCGGGGGAGGCGATGCGCTTCATCTTCCGCGCCAACTTCGGGGAACTGGAGATGAGCGGGGTTCTAGAGGCCCTGGGGCACTCCTTCTTCACCCTCTCCCTCGGGATGGGGGCGATGATCACCTACGGCTCCTACATCTCGCGCAAGCAGTCGATCGTGAAGGCGTCGGGCGCGATCGTGGCGCTCGACACGCTGATCGCGCTCGTGGCGACGGTGATCATGTTCTCCGTCATCTTCTCGGTGGCGGGGATGAGCGACCAGGTGAGCGGTTCGCCGGTGGGGATGCTCTTCATCTCGCTGCCGGAACTGTTCTACACCGCGGTGCCGTTCGGCACCGTGCTGGGACCGCTCTTCTACGTGCTCGTGGCGCTCGCGGCGCTGACCTCGACGATCTCTCTCCTCGAGGTCGTGTCGAGCTACGTCATCGATGAACACGGCCTCGCCCGCCACAAGGCGACGATCCTCTGCGGGGGAGCGATCTTCGTGTTCACGATCTTCGCGGCGCTCTCCTTCACGGGCACGCCGTTCCTCTCCACGCTGGAGATCTTCGCGGACAAGGCCGGCTGGTTCGCGACCGCCGACCACTTCGTTTCGAACTGGATGTTGCCGATCGGCGGGTTCTCGATCACGCTCGCCGCCGGCTGGTTCATGACCCGGAACGCGACGGAGCGGGAGCTGGTGGACGGCACGGAGCCCGGCTGGTTCCGCTACGGGGCGTGGCGCTTCTTCATCCGCTGGGTGGCGCCGCTCGCGGTGGGGGCGATCATCGTGGCGGTCATCCTGGGCCGCGACTTCAGCTGACGGTACGACGAATGTTGAACCGGCGGACCTTCCTCAAGACCGGCGCCCTCTCGGCCGCCGGACTCGCGACTCGCGCGCAGTCGCTCCTCGCCGCCCCCTATGATCCGCTTGCCCGCGTCCCCCGGCCCACAAACCCGATTCGCGTGCAGGGGGTGGTCCGGGCCCAGGGGCGGGGTGTGGGACGCGTCGCCGTCTCCGATGGACTCCAGGTCGTGGATTCCGACGCCGATGGCCGCTTCGAACTCATCACCTCGGCTGATCGAGGCTTCGTCTGGGTTCGGGTCCCGGCCGGATACGAGGTTCCGACAAACCCGTCCGGCACGGCACGCTTCTACGAGCGCATCGACGCCTCGCGAAGCGAAATGTCGGTCGCGTTCGATCTCTCGCCTCTCGAGGTCTCTGACGAACGGCACGCTTTGCTGCTCCTCGGCGACATCCAGACCCAGACCGAAGAGGAGATGGCGTGGTTTCACGAACGCTCCGTACCGGATCTCCAGCAGACCGTGCGGGAGTTGGGCGACATGCACTTCTTCGGCATCTCGGACGGCGACATCATGTATGACCATCTCGAGCTCTATCCGGAGTACGAGCGTGGCGTACGGAGGATCGGCGTGCCGTTCTTCCAGGTGATCGGGAACCACGACCTCGACATGGAGAGCCCCACCGACGAGGCTTCCTCGGATACCTTCTCGCGCCACTTCGGACCTCGCTACTACTCGTTCGACCGCGGGGCCGTGCACTACGTGGTGCTCGACGACGTGTTCTGGCACGGGAGCGGATACCTCGGTTATCTGGACGCGGACGCGCTGACCTGGCTGGCGGCGGACCTGAGCCGCGTGGAGGCGGGGGCGCCCGTCATCGTGGCCACGCACATTCCGGCCCTCGGGAGCAACCACGTTCGGCGCGGCCTGACCTCCCCCGACCCGCCCGGCGCGATCATGAATCGCGACGCGCTCTATCGCCTGCTGGAACCCTTCCAGGCGCACATCCTCACGGGCCACACGCACGAGCTCGAGCACGTGTTCGAGGCGGGGACGCACGAGCATGTGGCGGGTGCGATCTGCGGGGCGTGGTGGAGCGGGCCGATCTGCTGGGACGGCGCCCCGAACGGCTATTGCGTCTACCGGGCGGAGGGCGAGGAGATCTCCTGGCGCTACAAGTCCACCGGATTCGACGCGACCCACCAGATGCGGCTTTATGCTCCCGGCGCCGATCCGGCCGCGCCGGGCGCAGTCGTCGCGAACGTGTGGGACTGGGACCCGGAGTGGACGGTGCGCTGGTTCTCCGACGGCGAGCCCCGCGGGCTGATGACGCGACGAAACGGACTGGATCCGCTCAGCGTCCAACTGCACACGGGAGAGGACCTTCCGCCACGCCGATCGTGGGTCGAACCGCGCATCACGAACCACATGTTCTACGCGCCCGCCGACTCCGGCGTGGCGGAGGTGCGCGTGGAGGCGACGGACCGCTTCGGTCGCGTCTACTCGGAGCGCCTGGCGTTGTAGACCTCGGACTCCGGGCTCATGTTGCGGAGACGGGGCGGCCGGAGGGTGGGCCGTCCACACGCTGACCCGGGCCCGGAGAATGTCGCCATGACCCAGCCACGCCCGCGCTTCCATCCGTCTTTTCTCGCCTTCGCCGCCTCGACGGTGCTCTTCGCGAGTGCCTGCGCGCCCCCTCGGATGACCACGGAGGAGGCGTGTGCGGATCCCGCCAACGAGATCGTGGCGGAGAACTGTCTCGAGGGTCATCCGCCCACGGAGTGGGACATCAACGGCTACGGCGATCCCAGCATCCAGGGCTTCGGGACCGACATCGCGATCAACCGGGGCGAGACGATCGAGTTCAAGGTCGACACGGACTCGGACGACTACCGGATCGACATCTATCGCATGGGCTACTACGGCGGCATGGGCGCACGCCGGGTGGATTCCTTCGAACCTTCCGCGACGCTGCCGCAGATCCAGCCGGAGTGTCTCCGCGGACCGATTCCGGTGCTGGCGGAGGGGGGCGGGCTGGAGACGTGGCCCGCGCCGCTCGTCGACTGCGGCAACTGGGCCGTGTCGGCTTCGTGGCAGGCACCGGAGGACGCGACCTCGGGCATCTACTTCGCGCGGCTCGTGCGCGAAGACCCGATCGAGGGCTGGGTGAAGAACGATGAGTTCGAGGCCACGCCGCTTCCGCCCACCGGCGAAGACTCGCTGTGGGAGGCGCCAGGCTTCCACGCCGTGATGCGGAACCCGCTGCGCGAGGCGCGCGCCAGCCACATCTATTTCGTCGTCCGGGACGACGACGGCGAGTCGGACCTGCTCTTCCAGACCTCGGATCTCAACTGGCAGGCGTACAACCGCTATGGCGGCCACAGCGTGTACGGACGCCTGAACCCCGAGCGCCTCCGGCTCCACGGCGGACCCCCGCGCGCACCCAAGGTGAGCTACAACCGGCCCTTCGAGAACCGGCACTACCGGGCCGTGAACATGGTGTTCAACTCCGAGTATCCGATGGTCCGCTGGCTCGAGCGCAACGGCTACGACGTGAGTTACACGTCCGGGGTCGATACGGATCGCAGGGGCGAGGAACTGCTCGAGCACAAGGTCTTCCTCTCCGTCGGACACGACGAGTACTGGACGGGCCAGCAGCGCCGCAACGTGGAAGCCGCGCTCGCGGCGGGCGTACACCTGGGCTTCTTCGGTTCGAACGACATCTTCTGGAAGGTGCGCTGGGAGCCGAGCATCGATGGATCGGAGCAGCCGTACCGCACGTTCGTGACCTACAAGGAATCGCAGGATCACCGGAAGCTCGATCCGGTCGAGTGGACGGGTCTGTTCCGCGATCACCGTTCCATCAACCCGGAAGGCCCGTGGCCGGCGAACGCCCTCACGGGGACGCTGTTCACGGTGAACGCGTGGCGGAACGACCCGCTCATGGTCGACGCCGAGTTCGCCGACCTCAGGTTCTGGCGCAACACGGAGGTCGCGCGGCTTCGGCCCGGTGAGCGCTACGTGTCGATCAAGGGAATCCTCGGCCACGAGTGGGACTCGGACATCGACAACGGCTTCCGCCCGCCGGGCCTGTTCCGGCTCTCCGCGACGACGATCGACAACCTGCAGTACTGCGTCCACCCGGGCCGGGGCTGTGAGACGGGGTCCGCCACGCACCATGCGGTCATGTACCGGCACGAGAGCGGGGCGCTCGTCTTCGACACGGGGACGTTGCAGTGGCCGTGGGGCCTCGACGCCCACCACGACACCGAGACGGGCGTCCCGCCCGAACGCCAGAACGGCATGGACACGCGGGTGGGCGTCGATCCGCACGGTCCGGACCAGGTGTTGCAGCAGTCGACGCTCAACGTGTTCGCGGACATGGGCGTGCAGCCCGCCACGATGCAGCCGGATCTGGTTCCGGCCACGGCTTCGACGGATAACGTCCCGCCGACCTCGTCCTTCGAGGGGCCCTCCGGGCCCGATGCGGAGAGCGGCCTGATGACGGTCAGCGGGACGGCGTCGGACGCGGGTGGCGGTGTCGTGGCGGCAGTCGAGGTGTCGCTGGATGGCGGGATGACATGGCGCCCGGCCCGCGGCCGCGCGAACTGGAGCTACGCGTGGGATCCGGATGCGGTCGGCGAGGTTTCGATCCTGAGCCGCGCCGTAGACGACAGCGGCAACCTGGAGACCCCGGGCGAGAGCGTCGCCGCCGCGGGCGGGGGAGGCTGATTCCGGTCCACGGCTCCCCCGGGACGCGTTCCCGCGGGAACGTCGGGGCTCACCCGCCTGCGGTCGGCTACCAGTATTCGACCTCCAGTCCATCGATCCGGGCAAGGCTCCGCCGATCCCGCGTCGCGACGGCATGACCGTGGTGGACCGCGGTGGCCGCGATAATCAGGTCGTGGGCGCCGATGGGAGTGCCCGCACCGCGTAGGTGCGTCGTCAGCGTCGCATGCACCCGGGCCACATCGAGATCGAACGGAAGCACGGGAAGCAGCGACAGCCACGTCCTGCACGAGCGCTCGGCCGCCGCCTGCCCGGCACCGCGAAGCCTGTGGACGCCATGCATGAGCTCGGAAGCGGTGATGGCGGCCATCGCCATTCCGCCATCCTCGTCGGCAATAGCCGCGAACACCGCTTCGCGATTCAGATGACCCCGTTCGGCCGCGACCAGAACGCTGGTATCGATCAGCGTTCCCACGACCCTCCGGGGACTTCCTCGCGGTTCCAGATCGCGATGCCTTCTTCGACTGCTCGGAGATATTCCTCCCCGACGGGAGGAACGGAACGATTCTCGATGTACTCGAAGAACTCCTTCACGGTCAGCGTCGGATCTTCCTCCGGGCTGATCCGGGCGACCGCTTTGCCGCGATGCTCCACGACGTACTCGGCGCCGCGCTCCCGTACCTCCGTGAGGATCGATCCGAAGTTCTTCGCGGCCTCAGTCGCGCTGACCCTGCGCGAATGACGTGACGGGTTCCTCATGTTGGACATGAGACCACAATACGGAACTTACGGAAATTCCGCAATTCAGCGGTTGGTGGGGAAGCCGAGGTCGACGCGGCTGCCGGCGGGGTCGGGCCAGCGCGTCGTCATCACCTTCGGTTTCGTGTAGAAGTGGACGCCCTCGGGGCCGTAGATCCCGTGCGCCCCGAACGCCGACTCCTTCCAGCCGCCGAAGGAGTGGTATCCCACCGGCACCGGGATCGGGACGTTGAGGCCGACCATGCCCGCGTCGGCGTCCTCCTGGAACTGCCGCGCGGCACCCCCGTCGCGCGTGAAGATCGCGGCCCCGTTTCCCCAGGGATTGTCGCACACCAGGTCGACCGCCTCGTGGTACGTCCCCACGCGCACGACGCATAGGACGGGACCGAAGATCTCGTCCCGGTAGACGGTCATGTCGGGCGTCACCTCATCGAGGAGGGTGACACCGAGGAAGAAGCCGTCGCCCTCGAAGCGCGCCTCGCGACCGTCGACGACGACGCGCGCGCCGGCCTCGGCGCCCTGGCGCACGTAGTCCGCGACGCGGTCGCGGTGCTCGGCCGTGATGAGCGGGCCCATCTCGGAGGCGGGATCGTCGCCGGGGCCGATGTGCAGCTTCTCCATGCGGGCGCGGATGGCGTCGACGAGCGGATCGGCGCTTTCGCCGACCGCCACCGCGACCGAAACCGCCATGCACCGCTCGCCGGCCGATCCGTACGCGGCGGAGACGGCGGAGTCCGCGGCGAGGTCGATGTCCGCGTCGGGAAGCACGACCATGTGGTTCTTGGCCCCGCCAAGCGCCTGCACACGCTTGCCGCGCGCGGTGGCGGTCTCGTACACGTGCCGGGCCACCGGCGTCGACCCCACGAAGCTGACGGCCTGTACGTCCGGGTGTTCGAGCAGGCGGTTCACGGCCACGTGGTCGCCGTGCACGACGTTCAGGACGCCCGCCGGAAAGCCGGCCTCGTGGAAGAGTTCCGCGATCAGGTTGGCGGCGCTCGGATCGCGCGGTGAGGGTTTCAGCACGAACGTGTTCCCGCACGCGACCGCGTTCGGAAACATCCAGAGCGGCACCATGGCCGGGAAGTTGAACGGCGTGATTCCCGCCACGACCCCGAGCGGCCGCCGGACGGAATGGACGTCGACGCCCGTGGATGCCTGCTCGCTGTACGTCCCCTTCAGGTGCTCGGCGAGGCCGCAGGCGTATTCGATGTTCTCCAGCCCGCGGGCGACCTCTCCCATCGCGTCGGCCAGCACCTTGCCGTGCTCGGCCGTGAGCCGCTTCGCGATTTCTTCAGCGTTCTCCGCGACGAGGTTGCGGTACGCGAACATGAGCTTCGTGCGCCGCGCGACGCTGACCCTCCGCCACTCTTCGAACGCCGCCACCGCCGTCGCGACGGCTTCGTCGACCTCCTCGGCCCCCGCCAGCGGCAGTTCGCCCGTCCGCTGTCCCGTGGCCGGATTGAAGACCGGCGCCGTCCGGCTCGAAGCGCCGGGCCGCGCCCGGCCGCCGATCAGGTGCGGGATCCGTTCGATCGCCACCTTCGCGGCATCTCCGGTCGCCTCACCCGCCGCCGGCGCCGACGTCAAAGACAGTACGGTGCTCACTTCGCCCCCTCGTGATAGCCGAGGATCGCCTTCACCTCGAGGAACTCCTCGAGCCCGTGGCGACCCCACTCGCGTCCGTTGCCGGATTGCTTATAGCCGCCGAATGGCACCCGGAAGTCCGGACGCGCGCCGTTCAGGTTAACCTGGCCCGACCGGATGCGGCGCGCGACGGCCCGTCCGCGTTCGCGGTCTCCCGCCGACACGTAGCCGGCCAGGCCGTAGAGCGTATCGTTCGCGATCCGAACGGCGTCATCATCGTCCTCGTATCCGATGAGCACGAGCACCGGGCCGAAGATCTCCTCGCGCGCGACGACCATTTCGTTGCTCACGTGCGAGAAGACCGTCGGCCGGACGTAGTACCCCCGCTCCAGTCCCTCCGGC
>VXMQ01000166.1 GCA_009841015.1 Candidatus Palauibacter denitrificans
CCTCCATTGCCGTCTGATGGGCGAGCACCTGGCCGAGGGCCGCGTTGATGCGGCCTTGGCTCAGCGCGGCCGCAACCCCGGCCTGCTGAAGGGCGGTATTGGAAAGGTTCCCATTGGCGGTCAGGTCGCGGAACGAGCCCTGCGCGCTTTCGATGGTCCCGGCGAGCGCGGCGGCCGCGTCCAGCGCTGCGTAGTCCAAGACCCGCTGCCGGTCTGCGGCTTCGCGGGCGCGGCGGTGGTCCTCCAGCGCGCGCGTCGCGGCTTGGGGCGGCAGGTTCGCAAACAGAGCGAGGATGTCGGCGTCCGACACCCGGTCGGCCGCATTGCGGGCGGTTCTCCAGTGCCGCGTGAACGAGCGTCCGCTGCCCATCCTCCGGACGGCATCGACCGTTCCGCGGGCAGGGCCGGTGAAGTCCGAGCGCCAACCGAGTCCGTCGCGCACCAGGCCGACGGGATCGGCGGCAAGGTCGGAGAACGGCTGGAGCAGCGCATCGATCTCGCCCTTGGCGGCGCGTTCCATGTGGTCGAGCTGGTCTTCGAGTTCCGTAAGCTGGCGGGCCATCGACCGGATCTGGGTGACCTGGTGCGAGATCTGCGTGATCTGGTTCGCGATGATCGTGGCCCGCTGGAACCAGCTTCCGAAGTCGAACTGCGCGCTCGCGGGACGGGCGCCCGCGAGGAGCAGGATCGGGACGAGAAGCGCGGAGGCGAGGATGCGGTGGCGCATGGGGAAGTCCTTTCTCTTATCGGTGTGTCGGAGGGGTGGGGACGAGGACATCGGAGGTGAACCAGATGCGGAGCCTGTGGCCCGCGCGGATCGTGATCTCGGGCAGCCGGTTCAGATACCGGTCCAGCATCGAGGTGGCGCTGCCTCCGAGCCCTTGGCCGACGCCCGCTTGAAGTCCGTATGGCGAGGCTCCGGCGAGCGTGAGCCCGCTCAGGACGCCAGCCGCCCCGGCGGCCGCGAACGTCGAGAGGTAGCGCCGGTTCACCCGGTCGCGGAGCGCGCTCTCGCCCACCTGGTTCAGGCCGGTGAACTCAAGGTCGATCCAGCTTCCATCGGGCAGCAGCAACCGGTGGAACGCGACGGCAAGACGGGTCTGGTCGCGGTTCTGAACGGCCTGCGCCGTGCCGACGACGCGCGCGCCGCGCGGGACCAGCACCCGCTGGCGGTCGGCCGAATACAGCGGCACCGACACCATGGCGAGCACCGGGCCGGGGAACTCGCCCGACAACTGGGTGACCAGCACCGCCTCCAGGAACGTGCCCTCGTGGATGCGCTCCCAGTCAGGCGGGTCGTCCGGGCGGACCAAACGGCTCGGTGCCAGCGTTGAGGTTGCGGCGGCGGGTTGCGGTAGGCCGGGTGGGAGCCCTCCGCCCGCCAGTCCGGCCGCCATCTCGGCCTCAAGGGCGGCGAGGGACTGCCCGAGGGATGCGAGCGCGCCGTCGAGTACGGCGTCGGGAGACTCGGGCGCCACGGGAGACGCCGCGGCATCCGTGGGTCCGTTCGGATCCCGGTGCGACTGCGCGACGGGAAACGAGCGGAGCGAGCGCGTCCTGCGCTCGACCTCCTCCAGCCGGAGCGCCTCGCGCAACTCGAACTCGGCGCGGCCCATGCCGAAGGCTCGGCCGCCTGCGCCGTCATTCGCCCCAGCGGACCCGGCGCCGGAGGGGGCTCCGGCCGCGCTGTCCGGCGGACTGTCGCGGGAATCGGCTGCGGCCCGTTGCGTCTCGCGCTGCGTCTCGTCGCGGATGCCCGCATCGAACGACCGGCCCTCCCGGTCGTTCACCGCCCGCGGCTGCACCGGCGCTCCGGCGGCGGTGGCGTCTTCACCGGGACCGGCGAGCGACGACGAGAACAGCAGTCCGGCGACCAGCACGGCGATCAGGACGACCCCCGCCTTCGTGACCATGCCGCCCGGAAGCGCGCCCTTCGGCTCCTTCACCAACCGCTTCCAGAGGCTCATCTCGAACCCTCCCGGGGCTCGAACCGCCACCTGGCCCGACGGTCGCCGATCTGGAGCCAACCGTCGCCCACCACGCGATGCAGGATGTAGAGGCCGCCTCCGGCGAGCTGAACGGGGACGACCGCGGGCTCGCCGTCCCTCAGCTCGTACACCCCGAACGACTCCTCGCGACCCGAGCGGATGTAGGTGAACTTGCCGTCGTGCCACATCGCCTCGACCAGGAACGGCCGCCGGGTGGCCGCGCGGTCAAGGCGGTACTCGAACGCAATGCGTGTGGGATACTCGGCGCGGAGCGCCTCGATCTCCGCTTCGGCTCGCCGGCGGGCCTCGACGATCCCCGCCTCGGCTTGTTCCTGTGCGCGGCGGGCGGCTTCGACCGCCTCGGCCGCCATTTCGCGGTAGGCGGAGACTTCGCTCCGGGCTACGAACCCGGGAGCGCCGGGCGTGGCCTCTCCCTCCGCGCCCGCCTCCACCCGGACCACGAGATGCGGCGGCTTCTCACCGCTCTCCGATACGAGGAACGAGTAGATGCGCCCGGACTCGCATACGAGCGCCACGTTCGTCGCCG
>VXMQ01000063.1 GCA_009841015.1 Candidatus Palauibacter denitrificans
ACCGACTTCTACACCCTTAAGCTCCGCGCCTGGTTTATATGTGAATAAGATCCAGCCACCATACCCTTCGCTCCCCGCGTGTGGTCTGCGCGCCCCCCCGACATGATCCTGGTCCTGGAAGACGGACGCCTCGTCGAGCGCGGCGTACATGAAGATCTGATCGCTGCCGATGGCGTCTACGCGCGCCTGTTGCGCCGCCAGCTCGTGGCCGAGGAACTCGAGCGTATCGAACAGCGGCGCGTCGCAAGCGCCTGACCGCTCCCGGCGCTGACGGGGAGTCCTGCCACGGCCTGCCCGGGCTACCGGTACTCCGACCAGAACCCGATCATCTTGTAGGCGAGCTTCGCCGCCGTGAAGGCCGAGGCCTCCTCGCCCCGCCGCGGGGCGAGTTCCACGATGTCCGCGCCCACGACGTTGCGCTCGCCGAAGACCCGGGAGAGCAGATCCAGCGCGTCCCACCAGCTTCCGCCGCCGGGTTCCGGCGTGCCGGTGGCCGGCATCAGCGACGGATCGAAGAAGTCCACGTCGAACGTGATGTAGACGTTCTCCCCCAGCGCCTCGACAGCCCGCTCGACCCACCCCGGCCGGCGCATCTCGTGCGCGAATACGACCTCGATCCGGTGATCGCGAATGACGTCCCGCTCCTCCCGCGTGAGCGCGCGAATCCCGACCGCCACGATGTCGGCCGCGTTCGCCCGGTTCGCTCCGTTCGACCCGTGCTCCAGTACCCGGCGCATGACGCAGGCGTGGTTCCACGGAGAGTCGTGGTGGCGATCCCTCAGGTCCGTGTGCGCGTCGAACTGGAGAATCGTGACGTCACCGCCGAGCCGGTCCGTCCACGCGGAGGCCGGAGCGCTGGTAATCGAATGTTCCCCGCCCAATCCGATGATGAACCGGTCCCCCGCGGCCTCGAGCACATCATCGTACAGAGCCCGCAGCCTCGCGATCGCCGGCTCCGGGCCGACCGTGCCGAGGTCGATGGACGGGAGCGTATACACGCCGACTTCGTACGGCTCGCGGTCCAGTTCCTCGTCATACCACTCGATGTAGCGGGACGCCTCGATGATCGCGGCCGGACCTTCGCGCGTGCCTGTCCCCCAGCTCGTCGTCGCCTCGTAGGGGATGGGGAGGATGACGGTGCCCGCCGCATCCCAGCGGCACAGTTCGGGCGGGAGATCGAGGAAGTTGTGGTGGTCCGTCCAGGCGTGCTCCGCGAGACTGCGGGGCAGATCGGCTCCGTTCAGTGCAGGCAGTCGGGGCAGTAGCCCTCCAGCTCGAGCCGGTAGCCGACGACGTTGAACGGCGTCATTTCGGCCAGACCCTCCATCCAGTCGCGCGGCCGCAGGCCTTCGATATCCTGAACGCGGTCGCAGGAGAGGCAGCGGATATGTTCGTGATCGTCGGTTCGGCCGTCGTAGCGCGCCGGACCCACGCCGAGCGAGAGCTTGCGCGCGACCCCACAGGTCACGAACGCCTCGAGCGCCTTGTAGACCGTGGCGAGGCTGATGTCGGGGATCCGCTCACGCACCGAAGTGAAAACGTCGTCCGCCGTCGGGTGCGAGGACGTGCCGGAGAGCACGCGGTATACGGCCGCGCGCTGGATCGTAAACCGGTGTCCACCGGCTTCCAGGGCGCGACGCAACTCTTCTCGGGACACGCCTCTGCGTGGGGCTTCGGGAGGGCTCACTTAACCATTACACCGTCGGAAACGGGCCATCTTTCGGCCTTCGCGGCCGATCCTCGCGTTTGCCGAAGCTAACGACCCCGTCCAGCGGGATCAACGGAGGCATCCGACTCCCGCGACTGCTCCAGGAGAGCCTCCCAGCGCGCGCCGTCACCCTCGATCGGTATGTGACGGACGGCCGCGGGCTGTCCGAGCCGCCGCTGCAGTCCGGCCACCAGGCCGGGCACCCGGTTCGCCGGCGCCCGCCCGTGCTCCACAACCACCTGGTGGGTGGGAGTGCCGTTGGCCGGCACCATGCGGGCGCTGTAAAGGGCGCGGCCACCATCCTCGAGGATGCTCGTGAAGAGGAAGAACTCGGAAGACTCCTCGACCTGGGGGAGCGGCGGAAAGAGCCACACATCTGCGATGCGGGGCGGAGGGATACGCCGACTGAGGTCGCCGAGCCGAGCCGCGCGAGAACCCGGATCTTCCATGACCCCGTTCCCTGCGTGCGGCATGTCCTTGGTGACTTTCGCGTCCATCGCACCCTCCCCGCCGAATCCCCACCCCGGGCCCCGCTACCGGCAGCCCCGAACGCACGGCACCTCCTCAACATACGCCGAAGTCCCGGACGGAGGCAATCCGAAGTGCCCGGCCCCGCGCCCGGCCGCTACCGATCGCGTTTCGAGGCGACCGCCGCTTCCACGAGCGGGCGCAACGCGTCCAGCACGACGCGCACCGCCTCGTCCAGATCGAGTTCGATGAGGACGCCGGAAGCCTTCGCGTGTCCGCCGCCTCCCAGGAGCTGCGCGACGCCGGACACGTCCACCTCCCCGTTCGAACGCAGCGAAACCTTCGTCCGATTGCGCGCCAGGCCGCGGAAGAGGAGTCCGACCTCCATTCCCGCGAGTCGGCGCGGGAACTCGACGAGACCTTCCATGTCCTCACTTCGCGCACCCGCCCTCGACAACGCCCTGCGGTCCAGCGCGATCCACGCGATCGGGGCGCGAGGATCAACTTCCAGACCCTCGAGGGCCAGCCGCATGAGGGCCAGCCTCCCCCGGCTGTACACACCGTACAGTTCGCGGAACAGCGCGCCCGTATCCACCCCCGTCTCGAGCAGCTCGCTCGCGATCGCGTGCGCGCGGGGGGACGTGTTCGAGAAACGGAAGGAGCCGGTGTCCGTCGAGATCGCCGTGTAAAGGGCTTCCGCTTCAGCGCGCGTGAGCCTCTCGTCGTCGAGAGAGAGCAGGTCGTAGACCAGTTCGCCCGTCGCGCAGGCGGAGGGATCGCGGATGGCCGGTGTCACGAGCGGAGACCCCACCGGAGGGTGATGGTCGATGAGGACACCTCCCGTCCGCTCCGCATGCTCGGGCAGGCTGCCGAGGCGCTTCGGTTCGGCGGTGTCGAGGATGGCGATCGTATCGGCCCCGTTCAGCGGGTCCGCGGCCGCCGGATCCTCCTCGACGAGCGCCGGGAGGTCCCTGAGCAGGAATCGCAGCGAGGCCGGCGGCCGGCTCGGGGTGACGATCGTGGCTTCGGCTCCGTGCCGCAGCAGCCGGGACGCCAGCGCGACCATGCTGCCGATGCCGTCGCCATCGGGATTCACATGGGTCGTGAGCACGACGGACGAGGCGTCGCGCAGGCGACGCCGGATCGCCTCGAGCGTCTTCGCACGAGCCGGTGACATCGGGGACGGGGTCAAGACCCGCCCCCTCCGGCCGCCCGCAGGATCTCGCGCCAGAGTCCGCGCGCGGCGACGTCCAGTTCTCCGGGATCGCCCCGGTTGTCGAGCACGCGGTCGGCCCGACGCCGCTTCTCGGAAGCCGCAAGTTGCGCGGCTTCGATGGCGGCGAATTCCTCCGCGGTCCAGCCGCGGGACCCCAGCGCCCGCGCCTCGCGCAGCTCACGCGGTGCATCCACAACGACGATCATGTCGTAGTCGTCCTCCAGGCCGACCTCGAACAGGAGGGGGATTTCCTCCACGATCACGCGTACGCCGGCGGCGGCGGCCTCGGCGATTCGGCGGGCCCGGAGTTCACGGATTCCGGCGTGCGAGATCTCCTCAAGCCGTTCGCGGGCCCGTTCGTCGGCGAAGGCCGCCTCCCGGAGCGCGGATCGGTCGATGGTCCCGTCGGGGCCGATGACGCCGCTCCCGAACGTCTCGCGGATGCGGGCGTATGCCGGGGATCCCGGACGCACGACTTCGCGCGCGAGTTGGTCGGAGTCGATGACGGTGGCGCCCTGTTCCGCCAGATTGCGGGCCACCGTGCTCTTGCCGGCGGCCACCGTCCCGGTCACTCCGACGCGAAACGGCATCGTGCCGTTCGCCCGCATACTTCGGCTTCCGCGCGAGGCCTCGAGGGTCGCGGGGCTGCTAGACGGCGAAGGAGGTCCCGCAGCCGCAACTCCCGGTCGCGTTCGGGTTCTCGAACGTGAACCCCGTGCCCTGAAAGGAACTGTGGTATCCGATGGAAAGGCCGGCCAGGTACTGCGCGCTAAACGGATCGATGACGACGTGCACTCCCTCGGACTCGAAGGTGAAATCGTCCTCGCGCACCGACGTGTCCATGTCCAGCCCGTATTCGAAACCGGAGCACCCGCCCGGAATCACGCTCACCCTCAGAACCGTCTCGGCATCCGTTCCGGCCTGGAACTCCCGGACCTTGACGGCCGCCTCGGGCGTCAGCGTGACGATGGGTTCGGCCGACTGCGTGGCCTCAGCTATTTCGCTCATACCGCCCTTGCCTGCTTCGCTTACGTACTCAGCGCGTCGGATCCTCGGCGCTATCCATACTCTTTCAAGATAACCGACTTCGTCGTTTCACCCTAGCGCCTGCGGGCGGCGGCCGCTCAGGCGGGCTGCCGGTCGGCCTTCCGACCCGACCGGCGGCCGATCTCCTCCAGCCACCGCAGGGGCACATGTGCCCACCCGGGTACGCCCCGCCGGCCCGCGTCGGGTCCGTGCCAGTCCGAGCCCCCGCAGCGGAGCAACCCGAGTTCGCCGGCCAGCGCGTTCATGCGGCTCTGCACGGCCGGCGGATTCGCGGGGTGGACGACCTCGACGCCATCCAGACCCTCGCTCGCCCAGCGTCGGACATCATCCTCGCCGTGCATCCTGCCCGGGTGTGCGAGACAGACGACGCCGCCCGCCGCGTGCACGCAATCGAATACGATCTTCGGCGGCGTGGGTTCCTTGCCGATGTAGGCCGGACGTCCGCGCGACAGGTAACGCCGGAACGCCTCGTTGATGTCGGCGGCCGCGCCGCATGCCACGACCGCCCGGCCGACGTGCGCCCGCGTCGGGGCCGCGGCGCCCGTCTGCAGTTCCACGTCCTCCCAGGTCACGCCGGCGCCCGCGGCCTGCAGCCGTTCGACGATCTCACGCGCGCGCCGCAGCCGGTCCTCGCGGTAGCGGGAGAGGAACGCCTGCAGACCGGGATCGGCCGCATCGAACCCGTATGCCAGGAGGTGGACGGACCGGCCGGGTTCGTTCGCGGACAACTCCGCCCCCGGCAGGAAGCGGAGGCCGAGTGCTCGCGCCGCCGTCTCCGCCTCGGCGAGTCCACCCGTCGTGTCATGGTCCGTCAGGGAAAACCCGTCCAGACCGGCCTTCGCCACGGCCCGGGCCACGTCGGCCGGCGCGACCGTCCCATCGCTGGCGGTCGAGTGCATGTGCAGGTCGACGCACGGAGCGGTGCCGGGCCCGGGGACCGTCCGCCCGGCCATGGCGACGCTCACCGACTGTAGGTCGGATAGTCGCGGGGGATTCCCATCGAACGGGAGGCCTCGAACAGGTCCCGGAGTTCCTCCTCCGGTATCTCCTCCGTGGTTTCGCTCCCCCCGGATCGATCCGGATCCAGCCGCACGACCCTGTAGGGGCGCTGGTCCGTGCTCTGACAGAAGAACACGACGACGCGCTCTCCGTTTTCCTCGGCGAGTTCGGCCCGCCACACGTCTCCCTCGGCCTTGATTCTCATGCTCACGCGTTCATCGTCCGTTATCCGGTTCGTCGTCCTTCGGGGCGGCGCTGCGGGCTCGGGCGCGGCATGCGGGCCCGGGTTGAGGTCGGGGTCACAAGATCGGGAGACGATGGAACAGGGTCAATGGCGAGAGGCGCGCCGACTGCTGCGGGAAGCCCGGCACGTGGTCGCGCTGACGGGGGCGGGGATTTCGGCCGAATCGGGAGTGCCGACGTTCCGCGACGCGGGCGGGCTGTGGAAGAGCTACCGCCCCGAGGAACTCGCCACGCCCGAAGCGCTCGCGCGCGATCCGCGGACCGTGCTCGAGTGGTACGCCTGGCGGCGCTCGGCGCTCGCCGACTGCCGGCCCAACGAGGGGCACCGGGCGCTGGCGCGCTTCTTCCTGCGGCGCGGCGAGGCCGGACTCGTGACCCAGAACGTCGATGGCCTTCACACGCGCGCCGCGGCCGAAGAGGCGGGCGAGGATCCCGCGGACGCGGCGCTGCCACTCGAGCTTCACGGCGCCGTGGGGCGCGACCGCTGCCAGTCCTGCGAGGCGCGCTGGCCCGCCGAGCCGCTCGGCGAGACGCTCCCCCGGTGTTCCCGCTGCGGGGGGCTCCGGCGACCCGATGTCGTCCTCTTCGGCGAGACGCTCGACCCGGACCTGCTGGACCGCGCGCGGCGGCTGGCGGAGGGGGCCGATCTCTGTCTCGTCATCGGGACGAGCGCCGTCGTCTACCCCGCCGCCGCCCTGCCGCTCGCGACGCGTGAGGCCGGCGGGCTCATCGTGGAGGTCAATGTGCGGCGGACCGCGCTCACGGAGGTCGCGACGGCGGCGCTGCGCGGCGAGGCCGGCACGGTCCTCCCCGCCCTGCTGGACTAGTGTCGGAATCCTGCTAGGACTCGCGTTCGACGAATACGGCGCGGGCGAGGACGGGCTCGACATCGAAGGAACGGTCGTCCACTTCGAGGCGGGCTGCGCCGCCCGCCCGCTCGCCCAGACACCTAATGCGCGTACCCGGGAAGAGCCCGAGCGCGGCGAGTTCCCGCAGCGTCCGCGGACTCCGGTCGGAGACCTCGCGCACGACGCCGCGCCCTCCCTTCAACTCCGCGAGCGGGATCCACTCGGTGCGCTCCAGTTTGCCGTCCCGCGTCGGGATCGGGCTTCCATGGGGGTCGATCGACGGCTCGCCGAGCGCCTGCGCCATCCGGTCGATGAGCGCTTCCGAGGCGGCGTGCTCGAGGCGCTCGGCCTCGGCGTGCACGTCCTCCCAGGAGAAGCCGAGTCTTTCGATCAGATACAGTTCAATCACCCGGTGCCTGCGGATGATCCGCAGCGCCGCCGCCTTTCCCGCGGTCGTCAGAAGCACGCCCCGGTAGGGGGTGTGCCGGAGCAGCCCCTGCGCCGCCAGGCTCTTGACCATGTTCGTGACGGACGCCGCGGAGCGGTCAAGTTCCTCGGCGAGCGCTGTCGTGGATACGGGGTCGCCGGATTGCTGGAGCTTGTAGACGGCCTTCAGGTAGTCTTCGACCGCCCGGCTCGGGTCCGCGGGACCGGATTTCACGAAGTCGGCCGCCGGAAGATGGAATCGGACAGTACGGGGTTCAGTTCGACGTCATCGTGGCGGAGTTCGCGGGTCGGGTTCATCTCCGTGTCCCGGTAGAGCCGCGAGATGACGTACGTGAAGTCTCCGACGTGCTCGTACCCGTCCCAGTACATGCGCGCCCGGCTCTCCTCTCCCCGCCCCTGTGAGATGTAATGGACCTGCTCGGGCCAGGGATCGTCGTCGAGGAAATAGTAGAAGTAGCGGTCGCCGGACTGGAGACCGACGCCGTCGCCGAAGGTGATGCGCACCTCGTATCCCCCTTCGTCCCGGGCTCCCGCCCGCCGGTTCACGCCGGGGTCGTAGAGCTTGTACGGGAGCCCGAACCAGTAGACCACATCCCGGCCCACGTACTCGGACTCGTCCCAGGCCCGGATTCCCGGCTCCAGCATGCGCTCGTTGAGCGTGGCCCACATGTCGGAGCCCGTGAAGGTCTGGACGTAGAGGCCCTCGGCCTCGGGCCGCTCGATGCGCGTCTGCTCGACACCGTCCACCTTGCGGTATTCGACGCGGCGAGGGCGCATGCGGCGGATCTCACCGACGGAATCATACCATACCGTCGTGATCGTGTAGCGGGCCGACTCGATGCCGTGCCAGGCGTCCATGCCGCCCGCGGCCTCGACCCAGGCGCCGATGAGCGAATCCGCGAGAACCTGGTCGGCTTCGAGCGCGGCGGTCGAAGCCGCGGGAGATGAGCCGTCCGGCGCGCAGCCCGCGGCTGCGGCGAGGGCGAGGGCCAGGACGGGGCCGAGGCGTCGCGGGAGTTGGGGGCGATGGTTCATGGGGGCCTCCGGTGTCGGCTGCGAGTCGATGCGGTCGTCGCGCGGGAGCGGAATATGCATGTTGGGGGCGGGCCCGTCACGGCGTATCCGGCGTGCCGCCAACGCCCTTCAACTGCACGACGATGACCTCGACGGGCTCGGACCCCTGGTTCACATCGCCGTGGAGTTCCCCAGGCGGATCGGCGTCGAGCCAATAGGCCCGGCCCGTCTCCCACGTCATGTCGCGCCGTTCCCCGGCATCGCTGACGACGGTGAGCGTCCCCCCCTTGAGGGCGATGATGGCGCGGGGGTTGTCGTGGCGGTGCATCTCGAGCGGCTGGTTCGGGGCGATCACGCTCTTCCAGACCTGCACGTACTCGTTCTCGAACTGCGGCGTCCGCCCGGTGGTGGCGGCCTCGGCGTCCGGTTCCGCCCGGTCGCTGGCCTGGCCACACGCGGAGACCAGCAGGGCGGCGACGAAGACGGAAACGACCGGGAGATCGACACCGCGGACGGCGGCTGGAAAGATGGTGGCGTGCATCATGGGTCTACTCCTTGATTTCGATTTCTGTGCTGGACTCGACCGACCCGTCCGTCGGGGAAACGACCTGGAGCGTGAGGCGATACCGCCCCTCGTCGAGCATGGGGAGGCGGAGTTCGACGGTCCGGCCCTCGGCGGCGGGATTCGTCGCCGTCTCGAGCCAACGGATACCCGCCTGTTCCGTATCGCCGCGGGCGAGGCCGCTCCATTCGAGTGCCCTGCGCCAGAACCCCTTCCCCTCCCGCGCCAGCGAAAGCGTCACCTGCAGCGCGCTGGCGGGGGCGGGGGAGCCGTACCACTCCCAGTAGACGGCCACCGTCTCATCCGCCCGGGCCGTGCGGTCTCCTCGGGCGCGGGCAAGCGCCTCCGAGAGCGTCGCAGGGGAGGCGCCGCCGGCGTCCAGCAACAGGATGTCGGACAAGTGCGGATGGCCGGCGGCGAGGGGCATCCGCGCGCGTGCGGCGCCGGGTCGCTCCGCGCAGCGCGCTTCGACGCCGACGAGCGTGGCCGGGACGAACCCGCGGGGCTCCGTGACCGCCAGCGGCCCGCTGCCCCGCCCGGTCCGCGAGGCCGTCACGCCGTGGGCGTCGGCGAGAAAAAGACCGCTCTCGAGATCGCAGGACGGCAGGGAGTCCGGCCATGTGAACGCGGCCACGACGAATCGGCGCCCTTCGCGTCGAAAGCTCGCCACCTGGTGAGGCAGGTCCGCGACTTCTCCGAAGGCCGGCGCCCAGCTCGTGCGGCCCTCCGGCTCATCCAGGTCCCACAGCGGCCCGTCGTCCGCGGGCCCGAGGCGCGACACGGTGAACCTCTGCGCCCCCGGAAGGCGGTGCGACCACACGATCTCGTCCGTGCGCGAGCCGACGAACCGGCGGCGCGCCCGCTCCCAACCGGCGGGCCACCCGAAGCGCAGCGTGATCTCGGTGAGATCGTCGCCCCACCGCATCCCCCAGGGGCTCGCGGCGTCGGCCTGGAGCGCCGCCCGGACGCGGCGCGCGAGGTGTTCGGAGCGCCGTTCCATTCCCGGCACGAGCCACAGCGGGTCCGAGAGGTGCCAGAACGAGCGCTCCACGGCGCGCCGCGGCGGGCTTCCGCAGGCGAAGCGCTCGTAGCGGCCGCGCGTCCGGCGGTCGAGCACCGGCCCGAGTTCGGTCCAGCCGCAGCGCTCCTGTGCGGTCATCCGGCCGAGCGCGCGCTCGAAGGCCTCCTCCGCCTCCGCGTAGCGGCCGCGCTCCTGGAGCACGAATCCGGCGAGGCCGGCGCACCACGCACTTTCCGCGCGGCAGGCTTCCAGCAGCGCGAGCGCCTCTTCCGCGCGGCCGGCCTCCAGTCGGTAGGCGACGCGCTGCCCCGTGAGCCACTCGTCGCCGGGGACGATCCGGGCGGCACTGTCGAGGACCGCGATCAGGACGTGCCGCTCATCCACGACCTCCGGGTCCTCCGGGACCGGTTCCCAATCGTCGTCGTCCCACCCCTCGACAAGGCAGAAGCGCCCGATCCCCTCGCCGCATCTCGGATTGACCAGAGGGCCCCGCGGGAAGTTGCGGCGCCTTACGTGCTCGAATGCGCGCTGCGCGTCGCGTGCCATTTCCATCGCCGAGGCGGCGTCGGGCGATACGGGCGGCCCGCGGGACTGGGCCGCGGGCGCGGCGGGCGCCAGCGCCGGGAGCGCGATGAGGGCGAGCGCCGAGGCAAGCGCCGCGCGGGCGGCGTGGGCCCGGAAGTTCCAGCCCGCACACATCCCGGTTCAGTACACGTCCAGGTCGCGGCCATATGCGAGTGGTCCGTCGTAGCCGGCGGCGCGAATCTCCGCGACCATCTCCTCGGGTGTCGCTCCCCAGCCCAGCTGGTGATGCAGGACGAGGATCCCCGGGCGCGCCCGCACGGCGAGCCCGGCCAGTTCGACGGTCGACGTGTGGGCCTGGGCGTGATACGACTGCCATTCCGGCGGACGGTCGCGGAACGTCGTGGCCGAGTACACCTCGTGCACGAGCACGTCGCACCCGGCGCACATCTCGACGATCGTCTCGGTCGGGGCGGTGTCGCCGGAGAGGACCACCGACCGCCCCGCGGCGTCGAACCGATAGCCGTACGCCTCCGGCCAGCCCGTGTGCGGCACGGCGAAGGCGGTCACGCGGACGCGGTCATCCTCGTAGATGACGCCCGGGGCGATGTCGACCGCCTCCACGCGCCACCCGTCCGGCGTCGCCGGCTGCGACCCGCCGAGCCGGTTCTCGATGTCCGCCTCCCACGCGGCCGTCAGGTGCGCGGCCATCGCCGCCGTCCCGCCGGGGCCGAACAGCTTCAGCGGCGCCTCCCGCTCCGCCACCCAGGGCGTGTGAATCAGGTCCGGCAGCCCGATCGTGTGGTCGCTGTGCAGGTGAGTGAGAAAGGCGATGTCCAACCGCGCCGCGGTGAGGCTCTCGGCACCGTAGCGATCGGCCGCCTCCGCCGCGCGCCGCACGAGGCCCACGCCCGCGTCCACGATGTAGGCCCGCCCGTCCACCAGTACCGCGGTGGCCGGGCCCGATGCCTCCGGTTCGGGATTGGGCGTCCCCGTCCCCAGCAGCACGACGTGCGTCCCGGTGGAGAGATCGGCGGCGCCAGCCGCGGCGCCTGGGGCGGGCGGCGTCGTGTCGCCGGCACCGGGGGCTTCGGCGGCGCCGGATGAAGCCCCTCCAGGGCCGCACGCCGAAAACGCCAGCGCGTGAAAGACGACGAGCAGGCCGGGGGCGACGGCAGCGCGCATGCGGCTTCGCTTCATGCGGGACATGCGGCAAGATCGTTCGATCGAGCCCGCCGTTCAACCGCTCGACCAGTCTTGACCGGGTCCGGCGCAGCCAGCCTTTTGCGGCGATGGACGAACCACGCCGCGCCACGCCTCCCGACCGCCACCCCGTCGCCGTCGCGGTCGCGGTCTTCTACGTGCTGCTCTTCGCGGCGCTCGTGTGGCCCATCTATCCGCGGTTCGCGACCATCGAGCCTCGCATCCTCGCGATGCCGTTCTCGCTCTTCTATGTCGTCGTCGGACTCCTCTTCTCCTTCTTTGTTCTCTTCGGGTACTACCTGTGGGAACGGCGGCGGGAGACCGCTGACGGCGATCAGAACGGCGCGAGCGGCTGATGCCGGCCTGGCTGGTCGTCTTCCTCGTCACGATCGGGTACCTGCTCGCCTCGCTCGCGATCGGGCTCGCCTCCGGCCGCCATGCCTCGGACAGCACGGAGGGCTACGTCGCGGGCGACCGCTCGCTGAACTTCCTCGTCCTCTACTTCATCATGGGGGCCTCGGTGTTCAGCGCGTTCGCCTTCCTGGGCGGACCCGGCTGGGCCTATTCGCGCGGGGCGGCGGCCTTCTACATCCTCGCCTACGCGTCCGTCGGGCTCGTCCCGTGGTATTTCTTCGGCCCGCGCGTCGCCGCTCTCGGCCGGCGTTTCGGCTACGTCACGCAGGCCGAACTCTTCGCGCACCGCTTCGACAGCCGCGCGATCCCTGCCATCCTCGCGGTCCTTTCCATCTTCGCCTTCGTCCCCTACCTGGTGATCCAGATGAAGGGGGCGGGATACGTCTTCAACGTGGTGACGGAGGGACGCGTCCCGCAGTGGGCCGGATCCGCGATCGCGTACGGGGTCGTCCTCGTCTACGTCTTCCGGAGCGGCGTCCTGGGAGTCGGCTGGACGAACACCTTCCAGGGGATGTTCATGATGGTGCTCGCGTGGGGGCTCGGCCTCTACCTGCCGGCGAAGCTGCACGGCGGCGGGGGGCCCATGTTCGACGCGATCGCGGCCGGGCTCCCGGACATGCTGCGGGGGCCGGGACTCGGCGCGGACGGGCAACCGTGGAGCTGGGGCGCCTATTCGAGTTCGGTCGCCATCTCCGCCTTCGGGTTCAGCGTGTGGCCGCACTACTTCATGAAGATCTACACGGCCCGCGACGTGGACACCCTCAAGCGGACGGTCGTCTACTATCCGACCTTCGCGCTCTTCCTCGTCCCCATCCTCTTCATCGGGTTCTCGGGCGTGCTCGCCTTCCCCGGCGTCGAGCCCGCGGACGCCATCCTGCCCACGATCGTGACGTCGGCGCTGATCGGCTTGCCGCCGGTCATCGTGGGACTCTTCTGCGCGGGGGCGCTCGCCGCCTCGATGTCCACGGGGGACGCGCTCCTGCACGCGGCGGGATCGGTGGCCGTCCGCGACTTCTGGGGAAACCTGCGGCCGGGCGCGCTCGACGACGCGGCGCAGCGGCGCTGGATCCGCCTCATGGTGATCCTCGTGGGCGCCGCCAGCTACGGGCTCGCGCTGATCCCCGGACTCAGCCTCGTGGAGCTGCTGCTCCTCAGCTACGGGTTCATCGCGCAACTCTTCCCGCTGACGGTCGTGACCTTCCTGTGGCGGGGCGTCACGCGCGCGGGGGCGCTGTGGGGTCTCGTGACGGGCGGCGGCATCGCATTCTGCCTCGATCTGGCCCTGCGGCTGGATCTCGTCTCAGCCGCCGCGACCGCCGGCGTCCACCCCGGCATCTACGGCATGGTCGGAAACGTCATCGTCATGATCGTGGTCTCCCGCCATACCGCGCGCCTCGCCCCCGAACACGTCGCCGAGTTCATCGACAACTAGGCGCCGGCGGGCGCGTCAACCCGCTCGGGCGTAGCGGGCCGGCCAGCGGAACGCGAGGGCGGCGTTGCCCCGGATTCCCGTCGCCAGTTCATCGATCACGATATGCTCGTGGACGGTGTGGGCCAGGCGGTCGTCGCCGGGCCCGAAGCCTACGACGGTCATGCCCGCGAGCCCGAAGTGTCCGCCATCGGTCGCGAAGTCCCAGATGTCGACCGGCGGCTCGGCCCCGAGCGGGCCGGCCAGAACCTCGACCGCCGTCCGGATCGCGTCGTGGTCGGCAGGTAGCGAGAGCGCCGGGTTGTCGGCCGGATAGGTCATCGCGTACCCCGCGTAGCTGGAGCGCTCGTGCTGCGGGATCAGGATGTCGCTGCTCGATCCCTCGATCTCGCACGCGCGCAGCACCGGAAGGAGTTGTTCCCTGAGCGAAGCCGCGTCCTGCCCGGTCACGGTGCGGCAGTCGAGCGTGACTTCCGCGAGGCCGGGGATGACGTTGCCGCTGGTCTGGTCCGTCCCGATGAGCGTCGGGGCGATCGAACAGGTGCCCAGATCGGGATCGTGCGCGAGGTCGACGTCCTCCAGCGCCGCGAGGAACCGTCCGAGCACGGTCAGCGGGTTGCGGCCGAGGTCGGTCATCGAGGCGTGGGCCATCTTCCCCCGCACCTGGACGCGGAGTTCGATCCGGCCCCGGTGTCCGCGGCGGACCTCGTTCCGGCTGGGTTCGCCGATCAGGACCAGGTCGGGCCGCAGCGTTTCCGCCATGTAGCGGGCGCCGAGTCCTCCGACTTCCTCCTGTACCGTTCCCGTCACGTAGACATCGCCGGGGGGCCGCCGGCCCGCGGCGATGAGGCGGGCGATGCCGTGCACCTGTGCCGCGAGCGGTCCCTTGATGTCGATCGCGCCCCGTCCCCACATCAGGCCGTCGTGTATTTCGGCGCCATAGGGGTCGTGGGGCCAGTCGGCCGGATCCCCGGCGTCCACATGGTCGAGGTGGGTGTTGAACATCACCGAGGGAGCGTCGCCGGTTCCCCGGAGGAGACCGATGACATTGCCCGCCGCGTCACGTTCGACCTCGTCGTAGCCGAGCGCGCGCATCTCGTCGGCGACGAGCGTGGCGAGTTCGCCTTCTTCGCCGGGCATCGACCGCGTGCGGATGAGCCGCTGGAGGAACCGGACGCAGGCGTCGAGCGCCTCGCCGGGCGAGTCTGGAAGGGCGTGGCTTGATTCAGTCATGATCGGTTCTCGGGGTTCGGGTCATGGCCGCCCGCAGCCATGTCGTGGCAATCTCAATGCTGACTGAGGGGGGGGATGTCAAGCACGGAACGTCCCGGAGACGGATTCGATGAGATTTGGAGGGCGGCGTCAGTCACGGGCGACGTTGACCACCCGGCACCGGGTCTGGAACCTGAATGTGAAACCTCGGCCTGGCTTACGAGTAAGCGCACATTAGGGGCCATGGCGAGTGGGTCGGACGGGAAGCGGGACCCAGGACCTCGATGGCTCCCTGGAAGGACCAGATGAGTCGTTATCGAACCACCATCCGACTGCTGGCGGTGTTGGCGTTTGTAGCTCCCGTGGGGGGCTGCGGCGACGGCGGCAGCCCAACGCGCCCTTCCGCACCAGAGCCGGCCCGTCCGACGACGGTCACCGTGAACCCGGCCACGGCCGAGTTGAGCGCGTTGGGTGCCACCGTGCAGCTGACAGCCGACGTGCGCGACCAGAACTCAAGGAGGATTCCGGGCGCCACGGTGACATGGAGCAGCGCCGACACATCGGTGGCGACGGTGGATGGGGTGGGCCTGGTGACGGCGGCGGGCAAGGGGCAGGCGACGATCAGCGCGGCCGCGGGGTCGATTTCGGGGACGGCTGAGATCACGGTCGTGGACACGCAGCGGGCGGCCCTGGAGGCACTCTACGAAGCAACGGATGGACCGAACTGGACGAATGCGAATAACTGGTTGACCGACGCGCCACTCGGGGAGTGGTACCGGGTGGCCACGGACGATGCCGGTCGAGTCGTCGGGTTGGATCTCGACGGCAACGGACTGTCGGGCCCGCTCCCGCACGAACTCGGCAACCTCTCGAGCCTGAAGGAACTGGAGCTTCAAAACAACCGTCTGACGGGCCCGATCCCGCCTGAGCTCGGCAACATCTCGAGCCTGCGGATACTGACCCTGACGGGCAACCGACTGTCGGGCCCGATCCCGCCTGAACTCGGCGAACTCTCAAGCCTGCTTGGTCTGTGGCTCAGGTCCAATAGCCTGACGGGCCCGATCCCACCCGAATTCGGCAACCTTTCGAGCCTGGTCTGGTTGTCGCTCGGCTCCAATGACCTGACCGGTCCGGTGCCGGGGACCATGCTCCGGATCGATAGGCTGAACACGTTCGCATTCGGGGGAAACGCGGGGCTGTGCGCACCGGGCACATCAGAATTCGTGAGTTGGCTGCGCGTGATGGTCAGCGTCGAAGGCCCCTACTGCAACGAGTCCGACATCGCGGTTCTGGAGGCCGTCTACGAATACGCCGGCGGCCCCGGCTGGACGAACTCGGACGGCTGGCTCGCGACTCCGGCACTGGACGCATGGTACGGAGTGGCCACCGACTCTGTCGGTTACGTGGTGGCGCTGGACCTGGCCCGCAATGGTCTGGAGGGTCGGCTACCGGCCACGCTGGGGAATCTGGCCGGGCTGGCGACGCTGCGGATTGGCCGCAACGCGCTGTCGGGGCGACTACCCCTGGCTCTTGTCCGTCTCGATCTCGTCGAGTTCGACTATGCCGGCACGGGCCTGTGCGCACCGACGGACGCCTCGTTTCAGGGTTGGCTGAATGGCATTCCTTTCCGCGAAGGCACAGGTGTGGAATGCGGCCCCATGTCCGGCCGGGAGGTGCTGGAGGTGCTCTACGACGCCACGGAAGGACGGCACTGGGCCAACCGACACAACTGGTTGACGGACGCGCCGCTCCGGGAGTGGTACGGGGTGGATACGGATGCGGACGGCGTCGTGGTTGGATTGGATCTCAGTTTCAACGCACTGTCAGGTCCGATCCCCGCAGAAATCGGCAATCTCATGAGTCTGAACGCGCTGGATCTCAGCGCCAACGCACTCTCGGGCCCGATCCCCGCCCAACTCGGCAACCTCGCGAACCTGACCAGGGTGGATCTCACCAACAGCGGAGTCTCGGGTCCGATCCCGGCCGAGATCGGCAAACTGGCGAATCTGACGCGGCTGCGGCTCGGATCGAACGATCTGTCGGGCCCGATCCCGGCCGAGCTCGGCGACCTCGCGAACCTGACGAGCCTGTATCTCCCGGGTAACGAGCTTTCGGGCCCGATCCCGGCCGAGTTGGGCAACCTCACGAACCTGGAGGTGCTGCAGCTCTTCGCCAACAACCTCTCGGGCGCGATCCCGGCCGAACTCGGCGACCTCGAGAGCCTGTCGACACTCTCGCTCGGAAACAACAACCTGTCCGGCCCTGTCCCGGCCGAGATCGGCAACCTCGGGAATCTGAGCAGCCTGTCGCTCCATTCCAACAGCCTCTCGGGTCCGATCCCTTCGGCTGTCGGCGACCTGGCGGGCCTCGTGGAACTCCATCTCAACGACAACGGCCTGTCGGGGGAGATCCCGCCCGACCTTGGCCACCTCGAAAGCCTGCAGTGGCTTCATCTCCATGAGAACGACCTGACGGGTGCAGTACCGCCGGAGTTCGCTGGGCTGTCGAAGCTGGTTCGGCTCACGCTGGGAGACAATTCCGGGTTGTCGGGGGCCTTGCCGACCAGCCTGACCAGCCTGGGCCGCCTCGAGGTCCTGGCCGCCGGCGGCACGGATCTCTGCGCTCCCGGAGACCCCGGGTTCCAGACCTGGCTGGAAAGGATCGTGCAGGTTCGCGTTGCGGCTTGCTCAGGCGGAGGCCCGGCGATGGCCTACCTGACGCAGGCCGTACAGTCGCGAGAGTATCCCGTTCCCCTTGTCGCGGGCGAAGAGGCGCTGCTGCGGGTTTTTGTCGCCGCCGAGGGTGCGCCCGCGGCCGGAATCCCCCGCGTCCAGGCGTGGTTCTACCTGAACGGGACCGATAGATACGTGGCGGATATTCCGGCAACGAGCACGCCGATACCCGCAGTGATCGATGAGAGCAGCTTGTCCAGCTCCGCCAACAGGGTGATTCCCGGCGAGATCGTGCAGCCTGGCCTCGAGATGGTGATCGAGATCGATCCGGACCGGACGCTGGATCCCGGCCTCGGAGTCGGGAAACGGATTCCGGAGACGGGCCGCCTGGCACTCGACGTGCGCGAGATGCCCGTGTTCGACCTGACGGTGATTCCCTTCCTTTGGAGCGCCGACCCCCACCGGCAGATCGTGGAGACGGCGGAGGGGATGGCCGCGGACCCGGAAGGTCATGAGCTGCTGTGGGCGACTCACACGCTGCTGCCGACCGGACGCCTCGAAGTGACGGCTCACGAGCCCGTACTCAGTTCGAGCAACAGTGCCTTCGATCTGCTGTATGAGACCACAGCAATTCAGGCGATCGAAGGCGGTCGCAGCCATTACATGGGCATGATGTCCGGGCCGGTGACGGGAGCGGGTGGAGTGGCGCTTTCCGGCCCAAGCCGCACCAGCTTCTCGGTTCCGCACGCGGGGATCATTGCCCATGAGCTCGGGCACAATCTGGGCCTCGGCCACGCGCCCTGCGGACCCGCGGCCTCCGTAGATGCGTCGTTCCCCTATCCGGACGGATCCACGGGCTCGTGGGGGTACGACTTCCGCGACGGCAGCCTCGTGAATCCGCGGCGGACGTATGACCTGATGTCCTACTGCCGACCGAAGTGGATCAGTGACTACCACTTCACGAATGCGCTCCGCTTTCGTCTCCTGGATGAGCCGACATCCGGGGCGGCAACCCGGCCAGCTCGGACATCGGACGCGCTCCTCCTTTGGGGCGGAACGGACGAGGAGGGTGCGCTCTTCCTCAACCCGGCCTTCGTGGTCGTCGCCCACTCCGCGCTTCCGAACGACTCGGGCGCGCACCGGATCACCGGACGGACCGGCAGCGGGGCAGAGCTGTTCGCTCTCGGCTTCGACATGCCCGAGGTGGCCGACGGAGATGGAAGATCGTCATTCGCCTTCGTTCTTCCGGCCGGGCCCGGCTGGGCAGACAACCTGGCGAGCATCACGCTCTCCGGACCCGGCGGGGCAGTGACGCTGAACGGCGACACCGATCTTCCCATGTCCATACTGCTCGATCGAACCACCGGCCAGGTGAGGGGCATCCTGCGCGACGTCCCGCAGGCGTACAGCGCGGCGGCCCTCGGCCCTCGGACCGGTCCCGACAGCGTCGATGTGCTGTTCAGCCGCGGGATTCCCGATGTCGGAGCCTGGGGCCGGTGAAGGCTCGGCCGAGGCGCGGCAAGCAGAGGGGCCGAACCCGGGAGATGGCCGTGGCGACCGCGAGTGCCTGCTCCTCTCCGCGCGGGTGTCCGACGACCTGCAGGCCGACCGGCAAACCGGCCGCATCCAGGCCCGCCGGGACGCAGGCGACGGGCAGCCCCGGCATCGATAGCAGGAAGGTGGGGGCGATCCAGTCGACGTACGTCTCCATGGGCCGGCCACCGACCGTCTCCGGATAGTTCTGCTCCACCGGAAACGGCGGGATGGCCATGCACGGAGTCAGAAGCGCATCGTACGGGTCGAGAAGTTCGAGCAGCTCTTCCCGCACCCGGCGGCGCACGTTCTCGGCCGCTCCGATATCGGTTGGGGTCAGCGCCATCCCGGAGCGAAGGTTGGCCGAGACGTTGGGGCCGAAAGCGTCGATCCGGTGCAGTTCCGCTTCGAAGTGGGACACGAACCAGTGGCCGCGCAGGACGAGAAACGCGTCCCGCGCGTACGAGAGATCGAGATCCGTTTCGTCCACTTGCGCGCCACCCGCCCGCAGTGACGCGAGCATCTCGCGGCATGCCGCCTCGACGCCGGCGTCGATCCCGATCCGCGCGATATCGCCGGCATAGGCCCAGCGACTGCCCGATAGAGGGGCTGCGCCGGAGTCGTCCCGGAGCGGCTCGGGGGCGGACACCGGCGAGGCCGGGTCGGGGCCCGCAATCGCGCGCAGCCCGAAGGCGATGTCCTCCGGGTCCCGTGCCATCAGTCCCGTCGCCTGCAGGTCATCCCACAGATAGGCGGCCGGCACCGTCGGGACGAGCCCGGGCGTGGGGCGGAGCCCGGCAACTCCGCAGAACGAGGCGGGGATCCGCAGCGAGCCGCCGAGATCCGTCCCCTGCGCAAGCGAGATCATCCCGGTGGCGAGAGCGACCGCGCCGCCCCCCGTCGATCCTCCCGCGCTGAGGGCGGGATTCCACGGGTTCCGCGTCACGCCGAACACCTCGTTCCACGTGTTGCCGCCCGCCGCGAACTCCGGCGTATTCGTCTTCCCGAGCACCACCGCGCCGGCCTCGCGCAGACGACGCACGACGAGCGCATCCTCCCTGGGCACATGGCCCGCGAACAGCGGCGAGCCGTACGTCGTGCGGAGGCCCGCCGTCTCGGTCACGTCCTTGATGCCGACGACGAGCCCGGCGAGGGGTCCCGGATCCTCGTCGGCCGCGAGGGAGGCGTCGACCGCGGCGGCCTCCGCCTCCGCGTGGGGGTTGAGGGTGACGACTGCGTTGAGTTCCCCGTTGTGCCGTTCGACGCGGGCCAGGCAGGCGCGGAGCAGGTCGGTCGCGCTCAGCGCGCCCGCGCGGATGCGCCGGGCCTGCTCGCGCGCCGGGAGCAGCGCGGGATCGCGACGTTCCGTCACGGCAAACGAGTCTCCCCGGCCCCGGCGCCTAGGGCAGGAACATCTGGGCGATCGCCTCCCCGTACCGGGCGGAATCGAACGGGAGCGCGTTCGTCTGCAGCGCGACGACCACGCCGTAGTCGTCGAAGTTCGCGAGGAAGGACCGCGTCCCCTTCACCGTGCCCGTGTGGCTCGGATAGCGACGTCCCTTCGGATCCGTTCGGATGAACCAGGCGAGCGCCTGCTCGTGCGCGATCGGATCGCCCAGCCCGTCCGGCGAGGACGGATCGATCTCCCGAATCCCCGGCTCGAGTTGCGGTCGGTGCATCTCGGCCACCGTCTCCGGCGCGAGCAGGCGCCCGTCGTTGATCGCGATCGCGAAGCGGACGAGGTCTTCCACGTTCGAGATGATGCCGCCGCCCGCGTACTTGTAGCTCGGATCCTCCGGCGGGGCGTTGATGAAGCGGCCGGACTCGCCCCGCACGTAGCCGCGGCCGCGGTTCTGCACGACCCGCGACGGGACGTCGAACTGGGTGGCGAACATCCCCGCCGGTTCCCACACGTAGCGCTTGAGGTATTCCTCGTAGTCCATCCCCGACGCCGCCTCGACAATCCCGTGCTGGAGGTTGTGCGCGTGCGAGGAGTACATCCACCCGGAGTCCGTGTCGTAGGCGAGGGGGTCGTCGCGCCACAGCTCCGTCGCCTCCTCGAAGGTGTCGTAGTGCCGCAGCGCCAGCAGGCCGTGCGGGCCGAATTCGACGCCGTTGTAGTGCCGGATCCCGGAGGTGTGCGTGAGGATGTGGCGCACCGTGATCGGGAACTCCCGCTCGGGGTACCAGGGCATGTACGTCTGGAGCGTCGCGTCGAGATTCACCTTCCCCTGCTCGACGAGCTGCATGAGCCCGACCACGGCCAGCACCTTCGACACGGATCCCACGTTGTGGACCGTCCGGCCGGTGGCCGGCGTGCGGTTGTCGAGTTCGGCGACGCCCACCCCCTCCGAGAAAACGATCTCCCCGTCGACCGCCACCGCGACGGACAGCCCGGGAAGGTCGTTGTCGTGGCGGATCTGCTCCATGTAGTCGAGCAATCCGTCCCACGAGAAGCTCTGCGCCTCGAGCGGGGCCGCGTCCTGCGACAGGAGACCGAACGACAGAAGGAGCGACAGTAGCAACGCGTTTTTCCGCGCACGGCTGGCGATCGTCATGTTCCACCTCTCCATCTGATCCGTCTGAAGATCTCTTCGGGCTCTCACGTCCGCCCGACCGTCCATTCTCGACTATTCGTCTACTCCTCGAGGAACGCCACCACGCGGCAGAAGGCCGCTTCTCCTCCCTTGAACTTCCAGGGGAAGCACCCGATGGTGAGCCGCCGGTTCTGCAGTTCCGGGGCGGCGATCCGTCCGCCGAGGTTCTCTATGTGCATGCAGTTGTGCGGGAAGAGCGCATTGTGCGTGAGTTGATAGTGCTCTTCCGGGAACAGTTCATCCACGGCCGCGGCGCCGCCGAACACCTTCTCCGCCATCGCCCGCACGCGGTCGCAGTGTCCGAAGGTGCCTTTCCCGAGGAATCTCCCGATGGGGAGGTTCATGGGATGATCCGTGGAGATCGCGTCCACGCCCCACACCTTGATCTTCCGGTCGATGAGCCACTGCACCATGTCGGGGTGCGCGCCGGGGTGCGTATGGACGTATCGCTCCTCGTTCGCCTCGGCGCCGAACTGCGCGAAGCGCTCCCACCCCGTGTGCAGGATGAGGAGGTCTCCATCGCGGATCTCTACCCGCGATTCGATCATCTCGGGCGTGTACACGGCGAGGTCGCCCATCTCGTCGCGCAGGTCGACGATGACGCCGTCCCCGTACAGCCACTCCAGCGGGATCTCGTCGACGGTCATCCCGTTGGTGACGAAATGGCGCGGCGCATCGAGGTGCGTACCCATGTGGTTCGAGGTCTGGATGTACTGCGCGTTCACGCCGTGCTCGACCTTGCGCTTGATGTACTTGACCTCGAACGGGGGATAGTACGGCCAGAAGAAGCAGTCCTGATTGAGGGGCTGCGAGAGATCGTAGAGTTTCATGAGCGATCGGCTCCACTCGGTTCGAGGTTGAGGCGGGGAGGACGGACGGCCGTACGCTCCCCCATCCGGCCCGGGAACGCAATCCCGGCGGCCGGCAGCGAGAGCCCGGCCGCGTTCGAGCGGCGCCGACGCGGAGCATGGCCGCGGACTGCCGGGGTCATGACGGCGGGGCCGGGGCGTCGAAGAGCGCCTGCACCGCCGGCTTCCGCACCTTGCCCATTGCGTTCCGCGGCAGGTCTGCAACACAGAGCCAGGCGCGCGGCACCTTGTAGCGCGCGAGCCGCTCGCGGACCCACGGATCCAGCCGCTCCGGGAGCGCGTCCGGCCGCGGCGCCGCGCCGGGCTCGGGGACGAGCGCGGCGGCGACCCTCTCGCCCCAGTCGTCGTCCGGGATTCCGACCACGGCGCAGTCCCTCACGTCCGGGTGCGTACGCAGCAGTTCCTCGATCTCAACCGCCGAGATCTTGTAGCCGCCGCTCTTGAGGATGTCGACGGAGCGGCGCCCCAGGAGACGGTAGTAGCCGTCCTCGAGGACCGCTTCGTCTCCGGTCAGGAACCACCCGTCGGCGAAGGCGGCCGCCGTCTCTTCGGGGCGCCGCCAGTACTCGGAGAACACCATGGGGCCGCGGATCCGGATCTCGCCCGATTCTCCCGGCTCGAAGGCTTCCACGCCCTCCGCGAGCACGCGACCCGTGGCCGGGCGCACGAGACGCAGGCCGACGCCGGGCAGCGGCTGGCCCACGGTGCCCGGCCGCCGCTCGCCGTCGTACGGATTCGAGAGGCCCATGCCGATTTCCGTCATGCCGTAGCGCTCGAGGAGGCGGTGCCCGGTGACTTCCTCCCAGCGCTCGAACGCGCGCACGGGGAGCGCCGCCGAACCCGACACCATGAGCCGGAGCGCGCCCGCGCCGCGCGACCATCGGCGACGCGTGGAGCCGTCCGCGGCATCCCAGGCGCGCAGGAGCTTCGCGTAGACGGTCGGCACGGCCATGAACACGGTGATGTCGCCCGAGGCGAGTCGCTCCCAGGCGACCGCCGGATCGAACGGCCCGCCGAACTCCACCGCGGCCCCCGCGGAGAGCGGACAGCAGAGCGCGTTGACGACGCCGTGCGTGTGGTGGAGCGGGAGGACATGGAGGATGCGATCATCCCGCTCCCACCTCCACGCGTCGAGCAGCGACCGGATGTGCGCCTCGATCTGGCCGTGCGTGGTCACGACGCCCTTGGGGCGTCCCGTCGTGCCGCTGGTGTAGAGGATCATCGCGGGCCGGTCGGGGCCGACCGGCGGCAGCGGGTCCGGGTCCGGCCCGTCGGACACGGAAGCGCCCTGGCCGGTGTTGGATACGTCGTGAAACGGAATGCCGCGCTCCCGCGCGGGGCCTTCGATGCGGCGTCCGGTCTCTCCGGCGCCGAGGAGCGCGGCACAGTCGGCGTCGTCGATCACGTAGTCGATCTCGGGCGCGGGATGGTCCGGACAGAGGGGGACGGCGATCCCGCCGACGCGCCAGATCGCCCACTGCGTGACGACGTACTCGAATCCCGGCTCCATTAGGAACCCGACCCGGGCCCCGTCCAGATCGGCGGCGCCGGCATCGGCAAGGAGATGTCGGGCCCAGAGCCGCGATTGCGCCTCGAGCTCGCCATAGGTGTGGGACGCCCCTCCGGCGAGCACGGCGAGGCGATCCGACCACTCCGGAGACGGGCGAAAGAGCGCGGGGCCGGTCAAGTCCGGGCGCGATCCGCCGCGCGCGACACCACCCGGGCGGTCAGAGTGCGGACCAGGTGCCGGCGGTACGCCTCGCTCGCGTGCATGTCGGCGGCGGGGTCGCAGGTCGCCGCGCAGGCGGCCGCGGCGGCTTCGATCGCTTCCGGCGTCGGCTCCGAGCCGACGAGTGTCCGCGCCGCCTCGCTCATCAGGCAGGGCGTGGATCCCCCGTTCACAAGCGAGATGGCCGCTTCGCCGCACACCCCGCCGGAATCCAGCCGCACCCGCGCCGCCACGCCGGCGAGGGCGTAGTCTCCCCGGCGCCGGGCCACTTCGTCGAAGGCGGTCCCCTCCGCCGGGGCGGACGGGGGCACCTCGATGGCCGTTAGAAGTTCGTCGGGTTCGAGCGCGGAGAAGAAGGGGCCGAGGAAGAAATCGTCCAGATCCAGGGTCCGCTCCACCCTGGAGCCGGGCTCTCCGCCCCGCGAGCGGCGGGCGATCCGGACCCGCGCCCCGAGCGTGAGGAGGACCGCGGGCAGTTCCGCGGCCGGATCGGCGTGCGCCACGGAGCCTCCGACCGTGCCCCGCGAGCGGATCTGCGGGTGCGCGATGAAGGGCGCCGCCTCCGCGAGGAGCGGGGCCCGCCGCGCGATGAGCGGATCGCGCTCCAACTGGCGAACCCGGACCATGGCGCCGAGGCGCAGCCCTCCGCTCTCCGTCTCCTCGACCCCCGCCAACGCCTCGATCCCGTTCAGGTCCACGAGACGTTCCGGCGCCGCGAGACGGAAGTTGAGCATCGGGACGAGGCTCTGTCCGCCCGCGAGCGGCCGCGTCTCGACGGAAGTGTCGGCGAGCGCCTCCAGCGCCTCGTCGAGGCCGGCCGCCGCCACGTACTCGAAAGCAGGGGGCTTCACGACGACCCTCCCGCCGGCTCCGAATGCGACTCCGGCCGTGACTCCTGCCGCGCCTGCAGCAGTTCGAACAGGCGACCGGGGCTCAACGGGATGTCGAGGATCTCCAGTCCCGGGGCGAGGTCCGCCAGCGCGTCCTCGACGGCCTGCGCGAAGGCGGCGGCAACCGGGATCGCGCCGCCCTCCCCCCCCCCCCCCGTCCCCAGCGGGTTCAGCCACGCCCGCGTCTCGAGGTGGGCCGTCGCGGAAGC
>VXMQ01000156.1 GCA_009841015.1 Candidatus Palauibacter denitrificans
TAGCGACTACTGGAGGCCGGTGCCTACTTCATCTTGTGAGAAATCCGGGCTAGCCACGGACTTGCCGGGTACGGACTGCTAGGTCCGCAGTTTTGCGAAGAGCAGGAGGCCGGTGCCGAAGAAGATGATGTTGGGCAGCCAGGCCGCCGCCGTCGGTGACAGCGCTCCTCCGGCGCCCATCGCTTCGGCGATACGGATCAGGGTCAGGAAGAGGATCGTCGTGCCGAGCGCGATCCCGATCGAGGTCGGCGCGCCGCCCCGTTTGTTGCTGTGCGCGAGCGGTATCCCGAACACAGCGATCACGAGGCAGGTGAAGGGGAAGGCGATGCGCAGCGCGCGAGACGTCCTCAGCCCGTTCGTGGTGCCGCCCGACCGTTCGACGGACTCGATGAGGCGCCCCAGTTCCGCGTAGCGCATCTCGTCCGGCTCCTTCGGCCTGGCCTGCAGCTCCTCGGGCGTCTCGTCCAGCTGCCGCACGAAAAGTTCGGAAAACTCGAAAGCGGTCTCCTCCTCCGGGCCGCGGAACTCCCGCATCCACCCCTGCTGGAGCACCCAGCGCGAGGACACCGAGTCGTACCGCGCGACGTTTGCCGTGATGTGTACGGTGGGGAAGTCGGGTTCCGATCCCCTCCGCTCGATCTGCACGTCGTCCATCCGGCCCTCGCGCGTGTCGAGCAGCCGCGCCTTGTAGACGAGGCCGTCGTCCCCCCGGTAGACGAAAGAGTTTCGGATCGTCTGACTGCGGGCTTCCTCCTGCTCGAGGACTTCGGCCGATTTCCGCTTCGTCACGGCGACGAGTTCCGTGAGACCGAGCGCGACGACACTGAGCAGCGTGGCGCCGCAGAGAATCGGGAAGACGAGCCGGTAGAAGGAAACGCCGCCCGCCTTGGCGGCCGCGACCTCGAAGTGCCGAGACATGGAGGCCACGGTGAACACGGATCCCAGCAGGGCGGCAATCGGAAATCCGAGCAGCGACTGGTACGGGAACTCGTACACGTAGTGGCGGATGATCTGGGACCAGGTCGACCCCTGGTCGAGGAACCTGTCGAGGTTGTCGGCGACGTCGATGACCATGAAGAGAAACGGCACGCCGAGCGCGCAGGCCGCGAATATCCTCAGGAACTGGGAAAGGACGTACCGGTCGAGCAGTTTCACGGCGTCAGCGCATCACCTTGGTGGAGCGCGCCAGGGCCACAAGTCCGGCGGCGCCGAAGAGGACGTTCGGGGCCCACATGGCCCAGAGCGGCGAGATCCACAGGCGGTCGGCGAGTCGCTCGCCCCCGATGAGCGAGACATAGTACGCCCCGAAGATCCCCAGGCTGACGCCGACGACGAGCGCGACGCCTCCGCGCGGGAACCGGACGGCGATCGGGGCGCCGAGGAGGACGAAGACGATGCAGGCGGCCGGGATCGTCCCCTTCTTGTGAATCTCGACCCAGTACTGGTTGATCCGGCGAAGGCCCGTGACCTCGCGCTCGGCGTATGACTGGAACTGGTTCGCCGCATCGGAGGCGGAGTAGAAGCGGCGGGCGGCGCTCTCGGCGACCTGCGTCGTGGAATCCGGCGCGGCGGCCTCCTGCCCGGGCCCCGGCTCGATCTCGCGTCGCGTGGGCGCGTCCGGTGTCGCGGGGAGGCCATCTCCCCGGTCGCGGAGATCCTCTTGCCGGCCGAAGACGTCGCGTTCCACCCCGGAGATCTCATCCTTCCAGTCGGGAGTCTCGCCCTCCGGGCTCCGGGCCCGGTCCACCGGCCCGGGCCCGGGAACCGGCGCGTCCGCGAGAGGTTGCTCGAAGTCCAGCAGCATGCCGGTGATCGCCTGCGCGTAAACGAGGCTCTCCGAACGCGCCGCGTCCGCCATCTGCGCGCCGCGATTCGCCTCCACGCGCATGTCGGCGATGTTCATCTCGCGGTCGCCGCGTATGGCTGCGGTATCGCGCTCGAGCCCGTTCGCCACATCCGGGATCTTGAGCAGCATCCGCTCGAAGGCGATGCGCCGGAAGGCGTGCGGGCGCTCGTTCATGCGTACCTGGACGACGCCGTCCTCGAGGTCGAAGTAGAGGTCCTCTCCCTCCTCCGAGAAGCCCATCTTTCCGCGGGTCGCATAGATGGAGCGGCTCTCCTGGCCATTCCGCTCATCGTAGATCGCAACGTCGTGGACCACGCTCTCCTCCCGGTCGATCATGCCGGGGTGCACGTAGACATGGGACGGGAGCACCTCGTTGATCGTATGTTCCCGAAGGTTGAAGGTCGGCTTCTTGCGACCGATCCCCGTGAGCAGCACCTGCAAATGATGATTCGACTGCGGCAGGACCGTGTTGTTGAACCAGGTCATTCCGCCGGCGAGGAGGACGGCACAGACGAGGAGCGGGGCCATCACGCGCGACAGCGGGATGCCGCTCGCCTTGACGGCCGTGATCTCGAAGTCGCCCTCCATCCGGCTGAAGACGTACAGGACCGCGATGAGCACCGCCATCGGCAGCGTCTGGGCGAGGATGAAGGGGATCGAGTAGACGAAGACCTCGGCGATCACCGACCACTCGAGGTCCTTGCCGATGAGCCGCTCGAAGCGCTTGCTCACCTGGTCGAGGAGGAGCAGCACCGTGGTGCCGATGACGGCGAAGACGAACGGCCCGGCGTGACGGCGCAGGATATAGCGGGTGAGAGTTCGCATCGCCCCGAGATTACTGTGTTTTTGGGCCGTTGTCAGCCCGGGCGGGTCCTTTTGGGGCCGGTTTCGCCCCGCGGGTACGTCGCGGTCCGCCAACTTCTGTACCGGGATGCGGCCCGATAGATCCCTGCGAGGCGCGGGCGCTCCGCCGCGCCGGGTCGCCATCGTGCTCATGAGCGCGGTGGGAAGCACCGTCCAGGGGATGCCCATCGTCGCGTCTCTTCGGCGGGCGTGGCCCGGCGTCCATATCACCTGGGTGTTGCAGCCGGGACCGGCCGGGCTGATGGCCGGCCGGCCGGACGTGGACCGGATTCTGCTCTTCCACCGGCGACTCGGTGCCCGCGCCTATTCCCGCTTTCGGCGCGAGGTGGCGGGGGAGGCGTTCGATCTCGTCATCTGTCTGCAGCCGAACTTCAAGGGAGGGATGGTGACGCGCCTCCTGCGCGCTCCGGAGCGCCTCGGCCACGACCGCGCGCGCGCCCGCGACCTGAGCTGGATGGCCACGAACCGCCGCATCCCGCCGGCCCCCGTGGCCCACATTCAGGACGAGCTGTTCGAGTTCCTCGATCACCTCGGCGTCCCGCGGCGCCTCGAGTGGCGGTTTCATTTCACGGAGGAGGAACGGAGGGTCGCGGCGCGGTGGCGGGAGGGATTCTCGCGCCCGGTGCTGGCAATCGTGCCGCGAAGTTCCAATTCCCGACGAAACTGGACCCTCGAGGGGATGGCGCGGGTAATCGACGTGGCGGCGGCCGATCTGGGCCTTCAGCCCGTCCTCCTGGGAGGGGACTCCGAGGCGGAACTGCGGGATGCCCGCCGCCTCGAGCGATTATGCGGAGTTCCGCCGCGTGTCGCGCTGGGAGGGACGCTCAGGGAGTTGGCGGGTCGGCTCTCCGCGAGCGATCTCGTGCTGGCGCCGGACACGGGTCCTCTGCACATGGCGGTGGCGCTGGGGACGCCGACCATCGGACTGTACGGGTACACGGATCCCAAACGCAGCGGTCCCTACGGCCGGTTCACGGATCTCACGGTGGACCGGTTTCGCGGCCCGGACGGCTCCGATGGCGAGCGAATGCCGTCGCGGGCCACGCGGCGCCGGCGCATGACGAGGATCCGCGCCGAGGACGTCGCGCTTAAGCTGGAGCGGGCCATCCGCTCGTATCTGAACACCTGATAAGGCGGCAAATGACCGAAGGGACGAAGACCGTGGCGGGCCGGATCCTGTGGGTGGACGACGAAGTCGACCTGCTGCGTCCGCATCTCATGCTGCTGCGGTCCTCGGGATATCACGTCGATGCCGTGATGAACGGCCAGGACGCGATGGAGCTCCTCACGGCGGCTTCCTACGACCTCGTGCTGCTGGATGAGCGGATGCCGGGGCTACGCGGGATCGAGGTTCTCGACCGCATCCGGAGTTCCGCCCCGCGGCTCCCCGTGGTGATGGTCACGAAGAGCGAAGAAGAATCGACCATGCACGAGGCGATCGGACGGCGGGCGGACGACTACATCGTCAAACCGACGAGTCCCCGGCAGGTGCTCTCGGTCGTGACCCGTCTCCTCGCCGGCCCGGCCCTGCGCCACGAACACATCACGCGCGATTTCTCGCGCCGCTTCGGCGAGTTGCGGGAGCGGGTCTCCACCGCGACGTCGTGGCGGGATTGGGCCGACCTCTACTCGGAGCTCGTCGACTGGGACCTGAGGCTGGAGGAGGCCGGCGAGTCGGGCCTGCGCGAGATCCTCAAGGGGCTGCACACCGACCTGAGCCGCGGTTTCTGCGATCTCGTGGCGGACCGGTACGGGGAGTGGGTGCACGAGGGAGGCGAGCGTGGGCCGACCCTCTCGGTGGACGTGCTGTCCCGCTTCTTCCGGCCGATCCTCGACGAGGATCCGGCGGCGCTGCTCGTCGTGATGGATTGCATGCGGCTGGACCAGTGGCGGGCCGTCCTCCCCATCGTGAGCGAATACTTCGAGATCGAGGAGGCGCTCTACGCGGGCCTTCTGCCCACCGCCACCCCGTTTGCGCGCAACGCGATCTTCGGAGGCACCTTCGCGGACGAACTCGCCGAGAGTTATCCCGAGTGGTGGGAGAGGGGGAGCGAGATCGGCTACAACTCGTTCGAGGATGAACTCTTCGAGCGGCATATCCACGAACTCACCGCGTCGCGGATCCCCGTGCACTACGAGAAGATCTTCTCCGCCCAGGAAAGCGAGCCCATGCTCGCGCGGCTCGGTGGCTACCTGTCGTCCCCTTCGGCCACGGCGCTCGTGTTCGGATTCGTGGACATGCTCACGCACGGGAGGGCGCGGTCGCGCCTGATCTGGGAGATGGCGCAGGACAGCAGCGCGCTGCGGTCGCTCACGGTGACCTGGTTCGAGCGTTCGCCGGCGCTGCAGGCGCTGCGGCTGGCCGCGCAGCGGGGGGTCCGGGTCCTCCTGACGACGGACCACGGCTCGATTCACTGCCGGCGGCCGGCCACGATCTACGCGGGACGCGACGCATCGACGAGCCTGCGCTACAAGATCGGCGACGACATGAAGGTGGAGAACCCGTCCGCGGTCATGTCGACTTCGGACGCGGACGAATGGCGACTGCCTCCCGGCGGGATGAACAAGACCTTCGCCCTCTGTCGAGAGGACTACTTCTTCGTCTATCCGACGAGGCTGCGCGAGTACCAGAATCGGTACCGGGACAGTTTCCTGCACGGCGGGGTGAGTCCCGACGAGATGGTGCTTCCGGCCGCTCTGCTCACGCCGCGGTGACTCGATGAACCCGGGCCGGGACCGGAGGGGCACCTCGTCGTATCGGCGGCTGCTCCGGTTCCTGCGCCCCTATCGATGGACCTTCCTCGCCAGCCTGGCGCTCGGCGTGCTCGCCGCCGGACTTGAGGCGTTCAGCCTCCTCCTGCTCATCCCGTTCCTCCGCTCGCTCTTCGGCATGGGACCTCCGCTCCCCGGCGGCGGGCGGAACGCGGCGGAGCGATTCATCGACGGGATCGCGGGGGGGTGGCTCGGCCCGGAGGCGGGGCTGGAGGGGTTGCGGGCCGTGTGCCTGCTGGTGCTGGCCGCCCTCCTCCTCAAGAACCTCTGCATCGTCGGGGGGCGGGCCCTCTCGATCCGCACGCAGGAGTTCCTCGTCCGCGACGTACGTAACGCCGTGCACGCGCACCTGCAGCGTCTGCCGCTCGCCTTCTTCGAGCGGGGAAAGGCGGGACAGCTGATCGCGCGCGTGATCGCGGACGCCGGGGAGGCGAAGCCCGTCGTGACGGATGCGCTCGCGCAGGCAGTGCGGCAGGTGGCGACCCTCGCGGCCTACGCGGTGGCGCTGTTCGCTCTCTCGTGGAGGCTGGCACTGATCGCCGTCATCCTGGTGCCGCTCGTGTGGCTCGGCCTGCGGCCGCTTCTCGGCCGGCTACGCGAGAGGTTTCGCCGCACGTGGGACGACCACGGCGAACTCGTCGCGGCACTGCAGGAATCGCTCGGCGCGGTGCGGCTCGTGAAGTCGAGGGTCGCCGAAGACTTCGAGGAGAAGCGCTTCCGGCGCCGCTCGGACGCGTTCAGCCGCAAGCGGATCGCGGCGGCCACGACCCGGCACCTCGCCTCGCCCCTCTCGGAAACGCTCGCGTCCGTCGTGGCGCTCGGGCTCGTCTGGATCGGGGCGTCGTTCGTGGGGGGCGGCGGGTCGCTCGCGCCCGAGCAGTTCGTCGCCTTCGTGACCATTGCGCTGCGCGCCATCTCGCCGGTGAAGGGGCTGGCGCAGTATCCGGCCATCGCCGCGCAGGGGCTCGCCGCGGCCGACCGTTTCTTCGAGATCCTCGACCAGAGCCCGGAACCGGCCGGAGGGTCGAGGATCGCGACGGGTCCCGAACGGGAGATCCGCTACGAGGGGGTCAGCTTCGCCTACGAGCGGGGCCGGGCGGCGCTGAGCGGCGTCGACCTCGTCATCCCGCGCGGATCCGTCGTCGCCATCGTCGGCGCGTCGGGGAGCGGGAAGTCCACGCTGGTCGACCTGCTGCCGAGGTTTGCGGACCCGCAGGCGGGGCGGGTCACGATCGATGGGACGGACATCCGGGAGTTCTCGGTGGACTCCCTCCGCCGGCTCACGGGTCTCGTGGGTCAGGAGGCGGTGCTCTTCCACGACACGGTGACGGCGAACATCGCCTACGGAGAGGGCGCGCCGGAGCTGGCGGCGGTCGAAGCGGCGGCGCGGACGGCCGGGGCGCACGGCTTCATCGCGGGGCTGCCCGACGGTTACGACACCGTGCTCGGCGATCGCGGGGTGCGGCTGTCAACGGGCCAGCGCCAGCGCATCGGGATCGCGCGGGCCATCTTCCGCGACCCCCCGATCCTCATCCTGGACGAAGCCACGTCGGCCGTGGATGCCGAAACGGAGACGGCGCTGAGGGCCGCGGCGGCGGAGGGCTTTCGCGGCCGCACGGTGATCGTGGTCGCCCACCGGCTCTCCACGGTGCGCGAGGCCGACCGGATCTTCGTCCTCGAGCGCGGGAGGCTCGTGGACGCCGGCCGCCATGACGCGCTCGTCTCTGGCGGCGGGCCGTACCGTCGGCTCTTCGGCCACCAGCTCGAAGGCGCCTCGCAATCGTAAAGGACCGGACGGGCCGGGCCGGCCGGCGTGGCGGGGGCCGCGGACGGGGCGCCGGCCGTCGGCTCGCGGACGCGCTCGTGGACGGGGGAGTGACCGGTCTGCATCTCGGACTCCGCGCCGCGCCGGAACCGGTGGCGCTGGCGGCCGGGCGGGCGCTCGGGACGCTGTGCCGCGACCCTCTCGGCGTACGGCGCCGCGTGGTCGATGCCCAGATCGCTGCGAGCTTCCCCGCCGCGACGCCGCGCTGGGTGCGCGACACGGCTCGCGCCTGCTACCGCCACTTCGGCCGGGAGGCGGCGCTCCTCATGGGCGGCCCGCCCCGGATCGAGCGGACGCTGTCCCGCGTGGTCGACGAGGCCGGGCTGGGCCCGCGCCTGCACACCGCGGTCGCGGAGCGGAACGGCGCCGTGGTCGTCGCCGGGCACCTCGGCAACTGGGAGCTCGGCGGCGCCGCCGTGCGAGCCCTGGGAGTGCGCGTGACGGCGGTCGTGCAGCGCCAGCGAGGCGCCTTCGGCCGTCGGCTTCGCGACCTGCGCGGGCGGCTGGGGCTGGAAGTGCTCGACCGCGACGCGGCGGCTCGGCGCGCGCTCGACGCCCTGCGCTCCGGCCGGGTCCTTGCCCTCGTGGCCGATCAGCACGCCCGGCGCGGCAGCGCCCCCATCGACTTCCTCGGCCGCCCCGCCTGGACGTCGCTCGCCCCCGCGCGTTTGTGTCTCGCGGCCGATGTCCCTCTCTTCTTCGCGGCTCTCGTTCGAGACCCATCGGGGTACAGGATCGTCCATGAAGAGATCGACGGCGGTCGATCCGGCGCCGGCGGCGATCCGGTCGAGGTCACGAAGGGATGGGTTCGGGTGTTGGAGAGGGAGATCGAGCGGCGGCCGGAGCAGTACTTCTGGTTCCACCGGCGCTGGAAGCGGGTGGCCCAACGCGGAGAGGGCGCGTGATTCAGATCGGGATTCCGGTTCACAACGAGCGCGAGACCATCGGTCCGCTGCTGTGGCGCATCCGCGAACTGCTCCATGGCGAGCGGCGGCAGTTTCACGTGCTCGTCTGCGATGATGCCTCGGACGACGGGACGGGCGCAGCGCTCGAGCGGTATCCACGGGTGCTCCCGCTAACCGTGCTCCGCAACGACGAACGGCGAGGCTACGCTGCGAGCCTCGACCGGCTGATCCGGGCGACGCTTCGCCGCTCGGGCTATCCCCGCCGCGATGCGTTCGTCTCCATGCAGGGTGATTTCTCCGATCCGCCCGAGCGCTTGCCGGAGATGCTTCGCCGTTTCGAGGGGGGCGCCGATCTCGTCACGGTCGCCCGCGGCGAACCCGAACCCTTCGCCCGGCGTCTGACCCGCGCCGGCGGCCGGCTCTGCGTCCGTCACCTGCTGTCGGCTCCAGCCGTGACGGACCCTTTCGCTTCTCTTCGGTTATATAGGTTGTTCGCTCTGGAACGCGCCGTCGCCGCCGGCGATGGGCCTCTGTTCCGGTACGAAGGCTGGGCCGCCAATGTCGCGTTGCTCCTGCAGGTGTGGCCGTTTGTACGAAGATTCGAGGAGATTCCGCATGACCCGCACCCCCTCCGCCGATACCGCGACGCCCGCTTCCGGGCCGGCGAGCAGCTCCGGCAGCTGTTCGCGGCCGGCCGGGACCGCGCCCTGCGCGAAATCGGCCGGCAGGCCATGGAGGTCGGCTGACATGCCGGCGGGTCGCCGTGGGATCGCCACCGTTTTCGCGTCGGTGCCAGCAGTCCGCGGCAAAACCCCGCTGCGTTCGAGCGGCGCTGCATCTCGCCTGAACGCTTCGCTCTTCGTCGCTCCTCGGTTCCGTAGCTCTGCTATGCTCCCTCGTCGCTCCTTGTCAAGCGAGCGCTTCGCCGCTCTCGGCGGTCACGCCGGGTCTTGCCTCGGACTGCTCGCCGCCTTCCTCGCCGGCATCGCTCCACTCGCGGCGCAGACCGGATCGGGGGCGGGGGACGGCGATCCGTTCCCCCATGCGTGGCCCTTCCGGATCGGCCAGGAAGCCGAATACGCGGTGACGTTCGGACCCGTGCGGTTCGGGCGCATGCATCTGCGCGTGGAAGCTCAGGATACGATTCGCAGCACGCCCGCGTACCGGATCGCGATGGAGATGAGGGGAAGCATCCCCTTTTACCGAATGGACGACCGCTCGGTGAGCTGGCTCGCCACGGAACCGTACCGAACGCTCCGGTTCGAGGAGATCCTCCGTCAGGGCGACTACCGGAGGCACCAGCGCTGGGAGCTGGATCACGAGGCGCTGACGGCAACGCGGGAAGACTGGGATGAGGAGATTCAGGCCTACCGTCCGCACCGCCGGCAGCGGGATCTCCCCATACCGCAGGGCGCCCTGGACGAGATCTCGTATCTGTTTCTCATTCGGAGCCTCCCCTTCGAGGTCGGACGGACCTACGAATTCGACCGTTACTTCGAGGAGGATGGCAATCCCGTCATCGTCGAGGTCCTCCGCCGCGAGCGCGTGCGGGTCCCGGCGGGGACGTTCGAGACGTTCGTCGTGCGTCCGACCATCCAGACCGATGGTCTGTTCGGGGAAGAGGGACAGGCCGAGGTCTTCATCTCGGACGACGACCGTCGCCTCATCGTGCAGATCAAGAGCCGCATGAGGCGAGGCAGCGTGAACATGTATCTCCGCGACTTCGGGCAGAATGAGGCGGAGGCCGATCGCTGACGTTCGAAGCGGGCCCATCGGCACTCCCTTTTTGCCTTGGCGCACCCTAGGTTAGTCCGGCAGCCAGAGCGACCACGACCAGCAAGGAGGTGCCTTGAGCAAAGGAAACCATGTGCCGAATTCGAGCGACCGGGCTCGCGACGAGTTGTTCAGCCACATCCGCCGCTGTGGCGTGCTCGACGCGGAAGAAGAGCAGCGGCAGGAGTGGTTCGACGATACGATCCAGTACCTCGGAGAGCGATATCCGGAGTTGACGCCGGGTGAACTGTCTGTCCTGCGCACCATCGGCGAGCGGTACTGTGCCCCGGCGATCCCGCACGGAGGCGCGGCCCGGCAGTCAGAGCAGGAAGCCCAGATCTAGCACCACCGGTGAGGTAACGAGGTAACGTAGCCTGAACGAACCCCCGCCCCCGGACAGACCGGGGGCCAAACCATCCGCTAGTCGGACCGCCGAATGGACTTCGGACTCGCTCTGAGGCTCGGCGCGGTCCTCGCGCTCGTAGCGGCGAACGCCTTCTTCGTTGCGGCGGAGTTTGCGCTCGTCAGCGCGCGACGCACCCGCATCGACGAACTGGCCGAGGCCGGCGATCGTCTGGCCCGGGTCGTCCGGCGGGCGCAGGATGATCTCGACCGCGCCATCTCGGGTACGCAGCTCGGCATCACCATCGCATCGCTCGGCCTGGGCTGGATCGGCGAGCCGGCGCTCGCGCGGTCGATCGAGCCGCTGTTCGGCGCGCTGGGCTTCGCCGCGGGGCCGGCGGCTCTCCACACGACGGCCGTCGTCGTCGCCTTCATCCTCATCACCTACCTTCACATCGTACTCGGCGAACTCGCGCCGAAGACGGTTGCGCTTCTGCGTCCGGAGACGGTGAGCCGCTACCTCGCCGGTCCTCTTCTCGCCTTCAACCGCGTCGCGACCCCGGCGATCTGGCTGCTCGACGGCTCCGCCCGGCTGTTCCTGCGGACGATTCGCGCCCCCGCGGGCGCCGCGCACGGCGTCGAACATGCGCACAGTCCGGACGAGATCGAGGTGCTCATCCGGCAGAGTCGGCGAGGAGGGATGGTCGAGAAGGACGAACAGGCGATGATCGAAGGCGTGTTCGACCTCACGCATACGGTCGTCCGGGAGGTGATGACGCCCCGGCCGGACATCGTCTCCGTCGGGGCCGGGGATCCGGCCAAGGTCATCCTGGAGGTCGCGGCGGAGTCGGGACATTCGCGTCTCCCCGTCACGGCTGATTCGCTGGACGATATCGTCGGCATCATCGTCGTGAAGGACCTGCTCGCGGAACTCCTCGCGGCGCGTCCGACGGGGCTCGTGGCGCGGGACGTGATGCGCGAGGCGCTCTTCGTCCCCGAATCGAAGGCGATCGACGACCTGCTGGCGGAGATGCGGGCCCGCAAGACGCATATGGCGGTCGTCGTCGACGAGTTCGGCGGCACGGACGGCATCGCCACGCTGGAAGATCTTCTCGAGGAGATCGTCGGCGAGATCTACGACGAGCATGACGAGGCGGAGGCGGGACTGGAGGTCGGTTCCGACGGGTCGGTCGGACTCAATGGAGGCGTCTCGTTCACGGACCTGCTCGCCGGTCTGGGCCTCGATGATCTCGAGGAGGAGGAGTACGACACAGTGGCCGGATACGTGATCGGCACGCTGGGCCGAATCCCGGAGCCGGGAGACCGGGTCCCGCTCGGAGACGCGCGGCTGGAGGTTGCGGAACTGGTCGAGCGGCGGATCACGCGGCTCACGCTTCTCGGCGTGGACGAGGAGACGGTGGGGAGATTGTACGAAGCCCTCGAATCGTGAGCGCGTTCGAGCCCCGAACTTGCTGCCGCGGGCATCGCGCCCGAAGTTGGGAAGAGCCTCCTTCAACGAAAGGCTCCGCTCTGCGTCGCCGAACACGGTCGGAAGGGTTCCTGACTTGAGGTTCCGGGTTTGAACCTCTCCGACTCCTGGAACTACGAGCAGTTCGACGCCGAAGCGCAACGGCTGTACGAAGCCGGCGACTTCGATCAGGCGCTTGGCCTCCTGAAGGAGGCCCTCACCCGTTATCCCGACTCGGTCGAACTCCTCGTCTCACTCGGATACACGCGTCTCGCCAGAGAGGAATATGCCTGGGCCCGCGCGGCCTTCGACGGCGTCCTCGGGATGGATCCGGAACACGAGGAAGCGCTGGCCGGCCTGGGAGACGTCCTGCTGAAGCTGGGGGAACGCGCGGCGGCCTTCCAGATCTTCGAAGGCCTTATCGCGCTGGGGTACGATCGGGACGTGGAACTCATGCTCTGCGTGGGGCGCAGCCTGCTGCGCGAGGGCCTTCTGCGCCGCGCGGAGCGGTTCTTCCGGCTCGCGCTCGCGGCCGATCGCGAGAGCCCCGATGCCGCGCTGGATCTCGCCTTCACCTTCTATCGGGACGGCGACACCGAGGCGGCGCTGTTCTGGAGCCGCGAGGCGGTGCGCCTGGATCCTCGCTTCGCGGAGGCGCGCGCGCTCTACGGCAACGTGCTCTACGAACGCGGCGATTTTCGGGGGGCGCTCGCGCAACTTGCCACGATCCCGGTGACGGATCTGGCCGATCCGATCGTCGCGTGGCGCGTGGTCGACCTCAAGCGGCGCCTCGAAGATCTTCCAGCGGACGCCGAGGAGTTGCGGCCCTACCTTCTGGCGCTGGAGGAACTGGCGCCGGAACCGAGTGCGGAGGAACGCCTGCTGGCCGAGGTCGAAGCCCGGGCGAACGGGTTGACGGCGGGGCCGGGCACGGGCCAGCTCGATCTGTTCGGTCGTCCGCCCGACGCGTCCGCGGTGGAGGTGCACCGCGTGCGTGCCCCGAACGGCGTGGTGTACGAGGGCGACTGGGATGGGATCGTGCGGGCCATGCGCAACGGGTCCGAGGAGCCGGGCGTTTCGCTGGCGGACTTCATGCGGAACGAGGCCATGCGGCTCCAGGCGCTGACGGGCATCGCCGTCTCCTGGCAGACGGCGCGCGCCTTCCTCGAGGACTCGGCCCGGGTCGGCGCGCTCGAGATCGAGCACTAGCCTAATCCCGTGTCGCAGGCTCCGCTGCGCATCGCCGTCATCGGCGGCGACGGGATCGGCCCCGAGGTCACCCGCGAGGCGTGTCGTGTGCTCCGCGCCGTGGCCGCCAGGGGCCTGTCCGAAGTTCAACTCACGCACTTTCCGCACGGCGCCGACCACTATCTCGCCACCGGGGAGACCCTGTCGCAGCGGACTTTCGAATCTCTGAGGGACGACTTCGACGCGATTCTCTTCGGCGCCGTTGGCGATCCGCGCGTGCCCGACGGCCGTCACGCGCGCGACCTCCTCCTCGGCCTGCGTGTGCGGCTGGACCTGTTCCTGAATCGCCGGCCGTTGCGGCTGCGCGCGCCGGAGCTGTCGCCGCTGAGATCCGCGGACTCGGCGCCCATCGACTTCGAGATCTTCCGGGAGAATACGGAGGGCCTCTACGTGGGCGTCGGCCGGGTCGAGCACGAGGGCACGCCCGACGAGGTCGCGGTGTCGGAGTCGATCGCGACCCGGTTCGGAGTGGAGCGGATCGTTCGCCGCGCGTTCGAGTACGCCGCTCCCCGGGGGCTGCGCGTGACGCTCGCGGACAAGGCGAACGCGGTGCCGCACATGTTCGGGCTCTGGCGCCGCGTGTTCGGGGAGGTCGCCGCCGGATATCCGGGCGTCGAGTCGGAGATGCGCTACGTGGATGCGCTCGCCATGGAGATGATCCGGGAGCCGGAGCGGTTCGGGATCATCGTCACGTCGAACCTGCTCGGCGACATTCTCTCCGATCTGGGCGCCGAGATCGTGGGTGGGCCGGGCCTCGCGCCCTCCGCCAACGTGAACCCGGGCGTGCATGGACTGTACGAGCCCGTGCACGGCAGCGCGCCCGACATCGTCGGGACGGGACGGGCGAACCCGATCGCCGCGGTGCTCAGCGCCGCGCTCCTCCTGCGAGATCACGGTGCGGGCGAAGCGGCGGAGACCATCGAGGCGGCCGTGGATACGGCACTCGACTCGCGGATCCGGACACCGGACCTCGGGGGGAGCGCGACGACGTCGGAGGTCGGCGGCTGGCTCGCGGAACGGGTGGCCTCGGGCGCAGCCTGATCCGTCGCGCTACGTTCCCGGTGCGGCTCCGTAGCCTGATCCGCGCGCGCCGCCGCCTGTACGGTGCCGGCGAAATCACCTCCGAATCACACGACACCGGTCGCACGACCGGCAAGGGGATGGAAGGACTCTGCGAAATGAGCGACAGCAACGGTAACGGGACGGTGTTTCTCTCCGCGGCCCGAACCGCCATGGGCGCGTTCGGCGGCAGCCTGAAGGACTACTCCGCGGTGGACCTGGGCGTCGTCGCCTCCGAAGCGGCAATTGAGCGCTCGGGCGCCGAGCCCGGCGATTTTGGGCAGGTGGTGATGGGGAACGTGATGCAGACGTCGGCCGACGCGATCTATCTCGCGCGGCATGTGGGGCTCCGGGCGGGGCTGCCGATCGAAACCCCGGCCGTCACGGTGAACCGCCTGTGCGGTTCGGGCTTTCAGGCCGTGATCGATGGCTCGCAGGAGATCGAACTCGGGGAGAGCGATGTCTGCCTCGTGGGCGGAGCCGAGTCCATGAGTCAGGCGCCGCATATCGTGCGCGGAGCCCGCTGGGGCCTGCGGCTGGGCCCCGCGCCGAAGTTCGAGGATTCACTGTGGGAGGCCCTCACGGATCCCTACTGCGGCTTCTCGATGGCCCAGACGGCGGAAAATCTTGCCGAGGAGTACGGGATCTCGCGCTCGGAGGCCGACGAGGTGGCGGTGCGCAGCCAGCAACTGGCGGCGGAGGCCTGGGAAGGCGGCCGCTACGAGGACGAGGTCGTGCCGATGATGGTGGGAAGAAAGGGGAGGGAAACGTCCTTCGAGCGGGATGAGCACCTCCGTCCCGATACGACGGTCGAGGGGCTCGCGAAGCTCCGGCCGTACTTCAAGCAGGATGGCCTCGTCACCGCCGGCAACGCGAGTGGGATCGGGGATGGTGCGGCGGCGCTCGTGCTGGCGGGCAGGGACTACGCCGCCGCGCACGGCCTGGAGCCGGCCGGCCGCCTCGTGTCCTACGCCGTGGCAGGAGTACCTCCCCATATCATGGGCATCGGACCCGCACCCGCCTCGCGCGCCGCCCTAGAAAAGGCCGGCCTCACCCTCGACGACATCGATCTCGTCGAGGTGAACGAGGCCTTCGCTCCGCAGTACCTGGCGGTTGAGCGCGAACTCGGCCTCGACCGCGACAGGGTGAACGTGGACGGCGGAGCCATCGCGCTGAGCCACCCGCTCGGCATGACGGGAGCGCGGATCACGGGCCATCTGCTGCACGAACTGCGGCGCCGGGGCGGCGGCCTGGGTCTGGGCGCGGCGTGTATCGGCGGCGGACAGGGCGCGGCCGTCATCGTGGAGGTGGACGCCTAGCGGACCGCCGGCCCGGGCGCCGCGCGCAGCCGGGCCGGGCGCCGCGATCAGCCGGAGGGAGCGAACATGGATCCTCTATTCTTCATCCTCGCCGGGGCGGGGGCGCTGGCGCTGGCCACGAGTCTCCGCATCCTGAAGGAATACGAACGGGCCGTCGTCTTCCGGCTCGGCCGCGCGCGCCCGACCCGCGGGCCCGGACTCATCTTCCTCGTCCCGTTCGGGGTCGAGCGCATGGAGCGCGTGAGCCTGCGGATCATCGCCATGGACATCCCGCCGCAGGACGTCATCACGCGGGACAATGTGTCGGTGAAGGTCAACGCGGTCCTCTATTTCCGCGTCGCGAACCCGAAACGGGCCATCCTCGAGATCGAGGACTATCTCTTCGCCACCTCGCAGCTTGCCCAGACGACGCTGCGCTCGGTCATCGGGCAGGCGGAACTGGACGAAGTCCTCGCGGAGCGGGAGAAGTTCAACCAGATCCTGCGCGACATCATCGACCAGGGGACGGACGCCTGGGGGATCGACGTCACGGGCGTCGAGGTGAAGGACGTGGACCTGCCGAACGAGATGAAGCGCGCGATCGCGCGGCAAGCGGAGGCGGAGCGCGAGCGGCGGGCGAAAGTGATCAACGCGCAGGGCGAACTGCAGGCGGCATCGAACCTGCGGGACGCGGCGCGGCAGTTGAGCCAATACCCGGCATCGCTTCAACTGCGTTTCCTGCAGACGGCGACGGAGATCGCGGCGGAGAACAACTCGACGACGCTCTTCCCGCTGCCGGTGGAACTCGGGCCCATGATGGGCCTGTTCAAGGGGCTTGCGACGGCGGCCGACGAAGAGTCCCCGGCTCCGGTCGACGAACGTGTGCTCGAAGGTTCGGAAAGCGCGCCGCAACTGCCCCGCGCGGAGGCGTCGGAGGACGTACCGGAGGCGGCGGACGAGCCGGAGGCCTTGTCGAGGGAGCGAGATGCCGCCGGCTGACGACAGTCGCGAAGGTGCAGGCGGCCCCGGTCTTCCGACACGCCGGTCGTCGCTCCCACAGACGGTTACGCAGGAGCAACTCGAACGTGTGATCCGACGGGCGTCGGATCTCCAGTTCCGCAGTTCCACCTCGGTCGGCGGGGAACTCGGGGCGGGAGAAGTCGTCCAGATCGGAGCGGAAGTCGGGATCGAGGAGCGCTACGTCCGGCAGGCGCTGGCCGAGGTGGAAGCCGCCTCCCTCATCCCGGATGCGCCCGCGGACGAGGGGCTCGCGCGCCGGATCGTGGGTCCCGCGATCGTGAGCACGAGCCGCGTGGTGCCCGGGAGTCCGGCGGATGTGGAAGCGAATCTCGAATCGTACCTGCGCGAAGAGGAGCTTCTCCGGCAGGTACGGTCGCGACCGGGCGGATCGCTCTGGGAGCCGGGGACCGGACTCGTCAGCCAGATGCGCCGCGCGATGGATGTCGGCGGCCGGCGGTACACGCTCGCGAAGTCGCGTAACCTCCAGGTCAGCGTGGAAGCCCTGGAGAGTGGGTGGTCGCTGGTCACGCTGACGGCAGACGTCGGCAATATGAGGGCGGAACGGCTCGGCGGCTGGTTCGCCGGGATGGGACTGGGTGGCGCGGCCGGCGGCTTCGGCCTGTTCATGGCCACGGGGGGCGGTGTCCTGCCGCTCCTGGGAGGACTGGCGATCGTCTCCGGTTTCACGGCCATCGCGACGGTGTCCGCGCGAGCCGACATGCGGAAGGTCAGGCAGCGGATGGAACTCGCGCTTCAGGGTCTTCTGGACCGACTCGAACGTGGAGAGAATCTCCGCAGCGCGGAGGAGCCTTGGCACCGGAAACTTCTCCGCTGAGGGGGCGCGTGTATCACACCAACAGACTATAGAGGGAGTGGACATTGACTGAGATTCGGAAGGTCGGGGTGGTTGGAGCGGGACTGATGGGAGGCGGGATCGCGCAGGTCAGCGCGGCGGCCGGTTATGAGACGATCATGCGGGATGTGGAGCAGGGCTTCCTCGACCGGGGGATGGCCGGGATCCGAAAGAATCTCGACCGCGCCGTGCACAAGGAGAAGCTCGGTGCGACGGACCGGGACGAGACGATGGCTCGCCTCCACCCGACGCTCGAACTGGGAGACCTGGCGGAGTGCGACCTCATCATCGAGGCGATCACCGAGAACCTCGGAGCCAAACACGCGCTGTTCGGCGAGCTTGGAGGACTGTGCGCCGGGGAGACGATCTTCGCCTCCAACACATCGAGCCTGTCCATCACGGAACTCGCCGCGGAGACGGATCGCCCGGAGCGTTTCGTCGGGCTCCACTTCTTCAGCCCCGTTCCGGTCATGCCGCTGGTGGAAGTCGTCCGCTGCGGGCAAACCGCGGATGAAACGTTCGAGACGGCCTTCGCCTTCGCCGGGTCGCTCGGGAAGAGCCCGATCGCATGCGGCGACAACACCGGCTTCGTGGTGAACCGGCTGCTCGTGCCGTACATGCTCGACGCGATCCGCGCGTACGAGGCCGGCGTCGCGTCGATCCCCGACATCGACAAGGGGCTGCGGCTCGGCTGCGGCTATCCCATGGGTCCCTTCACGCTCGGCGATTTCGTGGGACTCGACACGCTGTATCACATCACGGGCATCATGTACGACGAGTACAAGGAGGCGCGCTTCGCCTCTCCGCCTCTCCTGCGCCGCATGTACCTGGCCGGATACCACGGCCGGAAGACGGGGAAGGGCTTCTACGACTACAGCGGCGACGACCCCGTCGTGTCCAGCTTCGTGCTGTAGCCCGGCTCGGGTTGGCCCGAGCCGGCCGCTGGCGCCTCGGGCTGACCGACTGCCGGGGCTACTCCCGGAAGCGGACCTGAATGCCGAGTGCGTCCCCGGCGATCAGCGGCCGGATGCGGACGCGGGCGGGTGGAGACGGTCCGGTTGAGGTCGACGAGGGTTCGACTCGAAGCCAGCCTGCGGCGGCGGTCGTCGCACGGCCCCCGACCCACCAGCCGATGAAGCCGCCGACCGCCACGTCGGACAGCCAGTGCCGGTCTCCGTAGATCCGGGCGAGTCCCGTACCCGCCGCGGCCACGTAGAAGGGGATGGCCCATCCGCCATCGGTCACCTCATCGACGGCGGCGGCGATGGCGAAGGCGTAGGCCGTGTGGCCGGAACCCAGGGAGGCGTTGCCCCGGAAGGGGTCGAAGTGCAAGACGCCCCTCTCGTCTCTCGGGCGGCTTCGTCCCAACGTCCAGTTGAGGACGGTGTTCGACATCGAGCCGGCGAAGACCCCGAAGAAAGCCGAGGTCGCCCGCCGGACCCCCCGTCCCCCGTCCAGCGCGACCCCAAGCAGAATGCCGCCCCCGGCGAGGAAGGGCGCGGTCCGCTGCCAGTCGCCGTACGTGTGGCCCGCCTCGGCCAGATCGCGTCCCAACGTTCCCTGATGGTCCAGCGCCAGACTGCGGACGTGCTCGTCGAGCAGGAAGGCGCCCCCGAGCACGCCGGCCGCTACGGCGATATTCCGCCCGATCCGGCTCGCGCCTGGCGTCCGCGAATCCGGAGGCGCTTCGACGGCCTGTGCGGCGAGGTGGACCGGTGAGAGGAGCCACGCCAACCCGAGGGAGGCGACCGCCCCTCGCAGGGCTCTGTTTCGCGCGATCGGGCGGCGTGCGCCGCGGCGGTCGAGGCATGTCATGGACGTCTTCGAAGCTGCCTGCCCGGAGCCTCCCGGGCAACCGCTCGACGGCGCCTCCCGGAGGAGACGTCCAATGGGCAAATTTCCTTGCGGCACAAGGCTTTTCGCCGTATTTTTCAAGTCTGTGACGAAGACACCGGAGGCACCGTATATCCGCCAGCCTGAGGCGTCCTCCGCGCCTTTCCTCAGGCGCCTGATCCTTCGCGACTACCGCAACTTCGAACGACTCGAATGCGAGTTCCCCGAAGCCGGCGTCGCGATCATCGGGCCCAATGGATCGGGCAAGACGAACCTCCTCGAGGCGATCTGCTACCTTGAGGTTTTTCGGTCCTTTCGAGGCGTGAGGGACCGCGAACTGGTGCGGTTCGGACAGACGGTGTTCCGGGTGGAAGGTGAGGTTGAAGGGGGGATGTCCGTGGCGGCCGCCTACGACCGGTCGCAGCGGATCAAGAAGGTCGAGGTCGACGCCCTCGAGGTGGAGCGGGTTTCGGCGGGGATCGGTTCGGTGGGAGTCGCGGCGTTTCGCCTCGACGACGCCGAGATCGTACGCGGAGGGCCGACGCTGCGGCGTCGCTTCCTGGACGTTGCGCTCTCCGTGGGCGTGTCGGGCTACCTCCCGGCGCTGCAGCGCTACCGGAGCCTCCTGTCGCAACGGAACGAAGCGCTCCGGCGCGGCGGGTCGAACGACGAGATCGAAGCGTGGACGGAAGGGCTGATCGAGGCGGGCGGAGTCCTCACGGAAAGGCGGGCGACGTGGGTGTCGGGGGGCGCGGAGCGATACGCCGATTTCTACGCGCGGATCTCGGGCGGGGACAGTGCGGGGCTTCGGTATTCGGCTTCGATCGCTTCGGACGGCGGGCCGGAGGGCGCGGTCTCGTGGGAAGACCGCTTTCGGCATGCGCTGGAGAGGACCGGGGAGCGTGAACGTCGCCAGGGCATGACCGTGGTGGGTCCGCACCGTGACGAGATCCGGTTCGAGGTCGAGGCGCCGGAAGGCCGCCGCGACCTCCGGAGCTATGGGTCGAGCGGGCAGCAGCGCACGGCGGCGCTCGCCCTGCGCCTGCTCGAAGCGGATCGGCTCAGGGAGCGGCTCGGCCGCGAGCCGCTGTACCTGCTCGACGACGTGTTTGCGGAACTCGACGAGGGGCGCTCGGATCGGCTGTTTCGCCTCTTCGAGTCCGAGCGGGGCGGGCAGGTGATTCTCACCGCGCCCAAGCCCGGTGACGTGGGACTGATGGGCGGGAAGCTCGCGCGCTGGCGCCTGCGCAACGGCCGGATCATCGCATGAACGGCACGGCCTCCGGGGCGCTGCCGCGAGGAAAGTCGCGGCGCGGCGACGCGAGAGGGAGCGAGCGGCATCCCGAGCCCGTCGGGGGCGTGCTGGCGGAACTTCTCGAGCGCCTGGGGATCCGCGAGCGGGTGGAGCGCAGCGCCACGGCGGCGCGGTGGGAGACGGTCGTGGGTCCGCACATCGCGCGCGTCACCAGAGTTGGCGGGATCAAGGGCGGGACGGTGTTCATCGAAGTGGCCGGTGCGGCCTGGATGACGGAACTGAACATGATGAGACGAAAGTTGCTGGGCCGCCTGAACAGGGATCGCGCCCGCGGCCGGATCGAACGAATCGTGTTCGTGCAGTCCGGGGAATCGTCGCCGTCCGCGACGCGCCCCGGCCGAACCGAGAAGGGGAGGGGTTGATGGCGAAGTCGACGGCGGGTGGAAAGCCCGTGAAGGATAACAACGACAACTCGGACTACACGGCGCGGCAGATTCATGTCCTCAAGGGGCTGGAGGCCGTGCGGAAGCGCCCGGGCATGTACATCGGGTCCACCTCCGGCCGGGGGTTGCACCACCTCGTCTACGAAGTCGTGGACAACTCGATCGACGAGGCGATGGCGGGACACTGCTCCGGGATCGAGGTCACGATCGGGACGGACCAGTCGATCCGGGTCGTGGACGACGGGCGCGGCATCCCGGTGGACCTTCACCCGACCGAGAAGGTGCCGGGGGTCGAACTCGCCCTCACGACGCTCCACGCGGGCGGAAAGTTCGACAAGTCGAGCTACAAGGTGTCCGGCGGGCTGCACGGCGTGGGCGTTTCCGTCGTGAACGCGCTCTCCGAGTGGCTGCAGGTCGAGGTGCGTCGCGATGGCCACGAGTGGACGCAGCGCTACGAGCGCGGCGTAAGCCGGGGGAAGCTCAGAAAGGGACGGAAGACGAAGGACACCGGGACCACGGTCACCTTCCGGCCCGATCCCGAGATCTTCGCGGGGCTCGGAGATCAGCTCGAATACAGCTTCGAGACGCTCGCCAGCCGGCTCCGGGAACTCGCCTACCTGAACCGTGGCGTACGGATTTCGATCGTCGATGAGCGGCAGGAGGATCTGCGCCGCGACTTCCACTTCGAGGGCGGGATCGCGCAGTTCGTCGAATATCTCCTGGGGAACAAGACGCCGCTGCACGCGGACGTGATCTCCGTCTCGGGCGCGCAGGACGACACCGAGTTCGAACTCGCGATGCAGTACACGGACGCCTACAGCGAGAACACGTTCACTTTCGTGAACAACATCAACACGCACGAGGGCGGGACGCACCTGTCGGGCTTCAAGGGCGCCCTCACGCGAACCATCAACAACTACGCGCAGCGGAACAACATCCTCAAGAAGGCCGACCCCACGCTGAGCGGCGATGATGTGCGCGAAGGACTCGTCGCCGTGCTCTCCGTCAAGGTCATGGAGCCGCAGTTCGAGGGCCAGACCAAGACGAAGCTGGGGAACAGCGAGGTGCGCGGGATCGTCGAGAGTCTCGTCAACGACCGGCTGGGGACGTGGCTCGAGGAGAACCCCGGTCCGTCCCGACAGATCATCGACAAGGCGGTCCAGGCCTCCCGCGCGCGGGAGGCGGCACGAAAGGCGCGGGACCTGACGCGCAAGAAGTCGGCGCTCGAGACCGGCATCCTGCCGGGGAAGCTGGCGGACTGCTCGATCACGGATCCGGAGATCGCGGAACTCTACCTGGTGGAGGGAGACAGCGCCGGCGGGAGCGCGAAGATGGGGCGCGACCGCAACTACCAGGCCATCCTCCCCTTGCGTGGCAAGATCCTCAACGTGGAGAAGGCGCGGATCGACCGGATCCTCTCCAACGAGGAGATCCGCGCCATGATCACGGCCATCGGGACCGGGATCGGAGACGAGTTCGATCTGTCGCAGGCCCGGTATCGCAAGGTCGTGATCATGACGGACGCCGACGTGGACGGCGCCCACATCCGGACGCTGCTCCTGACCTTCTTCTTCCGGCAGATGAAGGAACTCATCAACGCGGGATACATCTACATCGCGCAGCCGCCGCTGTACCGCGTGTGGAAGGGAAAGACGGAGTTCTACTGCTACGACGAGTCGGAGCGCGTCGCCGCGCAGGCGAGACTCGACAACGGCAGGGGGAACGCCTCGCTGCAGCGGTACAAGGGGCTGGGCGAGATGAACGCCGATCAGCTGTGGCAGACCACGATGAACCCGGAGAAGCGCACGCTACTCCAGGTGAGGATCGACGAAGCCGCGGAGGCGGACCGGCTGTTCGACACTCTCATGGGCGAGAACGTCGAGCCGCGCCGCGACTTCATCGAACGGAACGCCCGCTACGTGCGTAACCTCGATGTCTGAAACTCCTCCCGGGATCCACCGCTCGGTGGAGGGTCACGCGGCTCATGGCCGGTCGTGCGGGTTGATGGCCCGTTGATACCCGCCCCGATCCTTGTGTCAGAGAGGGCGGCAGGGCGTCGCCCTCCGGGATCATTCAGGGGAGGTGGACGATGATGAGGACGAGGAGAGGCAGGAGAACGGCGTGGCCGCTCGCCGTGGCGTGGGCCTTCGCGGGAGCTTTGGCGGTCTCGCTGGCGCAGCCGTCCGCGGCCGCGGCGCAGAGCGAGTGCGGGGACTACATATCGGGAGGTCGGGACTTTCCGGCGAGTGGAACGCTGCTGGGCACGCAGCGCGTTACGCTCACCTTCGGCGGCAACGCCGGCGTCGGTGGCGGCGGCCTGAGCGGCGGGATCAACGGCAGCATCGCGGTGAGCTTCAACGTCGGCATCTACCGGATGCACGATGGAAGCCACCGGAGCCTCCGGTGCGATGACTACACGGACTGGGACCTCCAGTGAGTAGAGCGCGCGGAGTCATCGGTTCGAGATCGCGTCGCGCGCGAGTTGAGGCTGTGGCTGCGAACCGTCCCCGGCCACCGAGTTCCGCTCGGTGGCCGGGGATCGTTTCACGCACCATCGCGCTGGGCCTGGCGGGCGCCCTCGGTCCGGCGGGCTGCGGAGGCTCCCCGGACGCCGACGACCTACGTGTCTATTTCAGCGAGAGCACCAGCCGGGCTTACGAAATCGGGCCGTCCGACGCCCACCTGGATCAACTGGACGAACGCGTCAGCTTCGGTTCCATCATCGACGTATTGGCCACGCCCGGTGGCTATTTCGTCGCCGATGGGCTCGACCCGCGTATCGTCCTGCTCGATCCGGGCCTCGACCCGGTGCGAGTCGTGGGCAAGGAGGGGGAAGGACCTGGAGAGTACGGGCTCCCGCGGCTTCTGGCCCGGGCGGATGATCGGATTCTGGTCCTCGATGGCGGGAACGGCCGGGTCACATACCTGACGCTGGAGGGCGATTTCGTGGGGAGCCAGCGATTTCCCGGTCTCGCCAACGATATCGCGGCACATCCGGAACTCGGGCTGCTCGTCGCGGGCGATGCGTTCCCCGACCACTACCTGGTGCGAGCATCGGAGCAGGCGCATACCGCTTTCGGACCGATCCCATCCGAGTTGGTCGTCGACTACGAAGACGAATTCCGGCTCCCCGAGGACCTGGTCGCGGTGACGCCCGATGGCCTCATACACGTCATCGACGGGGACCGACTTGCGCTCGTGAGTTATCGTCCCGACGGCGACCTCGTAAGCATCGTCTTCCTGCCCAGGGAAATGCGGGCTCGCGAAGTGAAGCAGAACGAGGAGGCGGTCGAAGCACTCGGCGGACGCGACCGGGTCGTCTCCTCACCGGTGGTGATGACCCTTACGCCTCTCGACGATGGTCGACTGCTCGCTGGCACCTCCGCGGTGACCGCGGACGGTCTGGTCACGAAGGGTCTTGTGCTGGACTTGGAGCGTCTCGAGGCGATCCCTCTGGTCTTCCGCGCCGACCGCGATCGACAATGGGCGCGGGGAGCTCGCGTTGATATCGACCGACTGGATCGGGCGGTGCTCAATCCCATGTGGACCGCGAGCCTCGAGACCGCACCGGTCCAGCTTGTAGACCGGGACCGATGATCGCGCCCCGCCGTCGCGACTCCCGTTGATGGCCCGTTGAAGATTCTCCGGATCCTGGTATCGGAAAGGGCGGCAGGGCGTCGCTCTCGAGAACCGATCAGGGGAGGTGGATGATGATGAGGACGAGGAGAAATCGCGGAGGAGCGTGGCCGCTCGGGGTGGCATGGCTTCTTGCGGGAGCCCTGGCGCTCTCGCTGGCCCAGCCGTCCGAAGCCGCGGCACAGGACGAGTGTGCGCCGTACGTGACAGGAGGTCCGGACAATCCCATATCTGGGCGCCTGGTAGGCTCTCATACGGCGACGTTCTCCATCCGTTTCTGGTTCTTTCGCATTCCCGTGAGTGTCACTGTCGGGTCATACTGGACGGACTCCGGCCACCTCGT
>VXMQ01000145.1 GCA_009841015.1 Candidatus Palauibacter denitrificans
TTAGCGACTACTGGAGGCCGGTGCCTACTTCATCTTGTGAGAAATCCGGGCTAGACGTAGCGGACGCTGCTAGCGGTAGCGGACGCCGAAGCCGATCGTGATGCCGACGTCGTTCTGCAGCTTCGACGCTTCCGTCTGGGCGGAGATGTAGTAGGACGCCATGTCCCGGAGTTCGCCCCGGAACCAGAGCGATGACGCGAGATGGACCCGGACCCCGACCGCAACCGTCGCCATCGGATCCGTCGCGCTCAGTTTCGGCACTTCGGCGCCGTAGAACTTCAGTTGCCGGAGCCCTCCGCCCACCGTGAAGTAGGGTTCGAGCGCGCCCGCCGAGCCGGAGGACCGCAGCCGGAACGTCAGGTTCACGGTGCCCGCCAGGTACTCCATTTCGCCCAGCGTTCCGACTCCCCGTCCCGGTCCGCCGCCGACGCCTTCGAGCGTCGCGGGGGAATAGAGCCCCATGACGCCGATTCCGACCGACCGCGAAGCCCAGTAGGTCGCTTCGCCTCCCATCATCACGTCCGGCGGAATCACGATGCCATACGCGCCGGTGTTGTCCGTGAGGTTGTTGAGGGGCTGGATGACGCCGGCGAGTCCGAACAATTCCGGACCGGTATCGTCGCCGAGCGGCGCCACGGGAGTCATCTGGGCCGTCAGCTGCGACGCTCCGGAAGCGAGCCCGCACAGAAAAAGAAAGAGCAGAACGCCGGACGGGCGTCTCATTTGATCCTCACGATCGTGATTAGCGGTTCCGCGGTCTCACCCGCCGGGGTTCCTCCCGCCGTTTCAAGCGACAGCGAAAGGCCCGGCGCGCCGGGAACCGAGGCGAGTGAAAAGTACTGTACGCTCGACGGCCCTACGTCGAGGCTCAGCACCCGGGTTTCAAACCCCAGCGGCTCGGCCCGGAGCGCGATCGCGGTCGGCAGACCCGATCGGGTGTCCGAATCCTGATTCAAGGACCGGAACACATCGGTGGCGTCCCACGTTGCTGCGGCGAGCGGCGGCCCCGCGTCCGGTGCCGCCTCCGGCGCTTCGACGTCCTCCTCCGAGAGACCCTCCGTGTCCGCGTCCAGGGTCCCGGCCCCCAGCGCCAGCGACACCGACACGTCCGCCAGGATGTTTGCCCATTCCCTTCCCGTGACCCGCTCCAGGTTCGCGATCCCGCGCCCGTAGTTCCGTCCACCCCCGACGACGGACCGGAAGAAGGCCCGTTCGTCGCCTCCCGCCTGGTCGGCCAGCCGTCGCAGGAGGAACCAGCCGAAGCCCCGCATCTGCAACCCGCCGACGCCGTCCAGATCGTCCGTCGACACCGTGGGGGCCCCGGGGAGTCCGAGCATGTACAGGCCGAGGTTTCGGAAGTTGCCCAGCATGTACGCGTTGAAGGTCTCGAGTTCCCCGGGCGTCTCGGACACGCGGTCGAAGGTGAGGCGCTCGCCCACGGGGAGCCCGAGTGCGGCAAGCCCCGCCACTTCCTCGGCCAGACTCGAAAGCGCCTCATCCAGCCATACTTCCTCGGCGGCCCCGAAACCCGCCGAAGAGACGGGCACGCGGCGGCCCGCGCTCACGATGTGCTGGACTTCGTGCGCCACGAGGACGGGCGTCTCACGCAGCAGGTCCTCCGTCGAGATGGCGCGGCCGAGCGTCGCATCGGGGTCCGCGCTCACGCTGTAGACGATCTCCGCCTCGTTGCTCGCCTGGCAGATCCCGCCGTCCGGGTCCGACATCTCGCCGTCGCCCCGTCCCGAGGCGGCAAGGTCCTGGGGGAGGGAGAAGCCGCCGACGCCCACCTCGCCGTCGCCGAGCCGGTTCACATCGGGCGTGAACAGGACGACGACCCGTCCGTTCCGGTCGATGTCCTCGGGAGGGCCGAAGTAGGAGGTGACGGCCGGAAGCACCGTCTCGTCCAATTCCCCGGCGAGCGCGAGCCACTCCTCCTCCGTCGGACCTCCCGCGGGCGCAGCGAGATCCTCCACCAGGACCACGCCGTCGCCCACGGCGCGCACCGTTCCCCGTACCGTCCGCGTGGGGTCGACGCAGGTCGCTGCCAGCTCCGGACCGACGGAGAAGAAGTACTCGAGCGTGTCTCCCGGGACGGGCGCGGAAACCGCCCTCGAGTCATCGGACCGAAGGGGCGAGACCCGGGCCTCGACAAGTCGTGCGAGCGTGCGGGCGCGAATCCCGATGTCCCTGCGCGTGCCGGCGAGGGCGGCCTCCGTGACCCGGGCATCGACCATCCCGGGGCCGAGCGCCGCCGTCCGGCCATCCCCCGACATGTCGGCGGGCGTCCGCGTCGTGAGCCGGAGCGGGAGCCCGCTCGAAACGCTGCGTCCCGTGTTGCCGATGACGATCCGATATTCCCGTGTCACGGCCTCGAAGTCTTCGGGCGTTCCGGGTTCTCCCGCCTCTCCCGCTTCCACCGGCGCTCCGGGCCGGAACTGAACGCATTCTACCTCGACGGGCCCGCGCAGGGTCAGCGATTCGCCGACCTCGAGACCCACGCGCAGGTTGGCCGGTTCCATCGGAACCAGCAGACCGTTGCTCGCGTCGGAGCCCACGAGCACCCGCACGCCGACCTCGCGCTCGGGCAGGCAGGTACGTGCAAAGGCCGGCACTTCAACCGTGAGTTCCGTCTCCGTGGCACTCACCACCGTCGCCGCCGTGCCTTCGATCCAGACATCGTTGTCGGCCGCGACCGGGCGGAAGCCGCCGCCGTAGAGGAGCGCCCGTGTACCCGCGCCGAGTCTTCCGTTCCCGACCGAGTCGAGTTGCACGGCCCCGCCCGGCGATGCGAGCGCCGTGGCCGAAAAGGAGAGCGTGTCCGAGTACACGCCGTCCGTGGCGAAGACGTGGATCCGGTAGTCGCCAGGACGCGAGCCCAGCGTGAACACCGCCCCCCCCCGTCCGTCCGCGTCCGTCATCACGATGTCGCGCGTGAGGGCTCCCCCGCTTTCCGGCGATTCCTCCGGCGCGGGCGCCTCCGGCGGTTCCGCCACCGCCGCCGTGTCCCCCGCCTCCGGCAGTTCCGGGGTTTCTTGCGGCGCCGTCCAGTCGAACGCGATGCGGACGCCGCCGGCCGGGGCGCCGCTCGTCGTCTCCGCCCGGATGGAGAACGGGAGCGGCAGCTGGCTCCCCGCCTCCGCCCGCTGGCCGTCTCCCTCCACGATGCTGAGACGGACCGTGTCCGCGGCCTCCGCGAAGACGAGGAAGCGGAGCGGCGGGACGTTCGCGGCACTGGGGATGTCCGCCTGGATCTCCGCCTCGCCCGGCGTGGGCCCCGCGCGGTAGACCGACTCCGCGACGCCGTTCTGCCCGGCGACCGCGACCCCCGGCGACAGCTCGCCCTCGCCCCGCACGATCACGAAGCGGACCGGCGCCCCTTCGACCGCGTTCCCGAGCGCATCCTCGACCCGGACCGCGATCGGGGGGTCGGTGGCCTCTCCCGTCACGATGGTGTCCACGGCGGCGGAAACGGGGACGAGCGTCGTCGGCGGAGAGCCGAGTTCCGTGCTCCCCCCGTCCCCGCACGCGACCGCGAGCCCCCCCGCGAGCACGGCAAGCGCGACCCGCCTCATCGCGGCTCCGCCTTCCAGAAGGCGATGCCGCCCGCCTGCTTCCCCACGTCGACGCTGGCCGCCCGGACCCCGGCCTTCAGGTCGATCACGTCCACCGTCCCCGGCTCTCCGCCCACGCCCTCCACGCTCACGAAGGCGTACCGGGAATCCGGCGAGACCGCGATCCCGTGCGGCAGCGTCCGCGTGTTCGGAACCCGGGCCACTTCCGTCCCCTCGACGAGATCCCAGACACCCGTCGCCTGACCGCCCTTGTACGTCACCACGAGGTAGGCGCCGTTCGGAGTCACGTCGAGGTTGTACGGGCCCTCCCCCGTCTCGAACCGTCGCGTCACCCGCCACGACTCCACATCGATCTCCAGCACCTCCGCGTTCCGGTTGCACGCGACGTACACATGGCGTCCGTCCACGGCCGGGTGCGCCCACGTCGGGCTGCACGCCGCCGCTCCCACGGGCCGCGTCGGGAGCCAGTCGTGCGGCCACGCCTGCTCCGAGCCCGGGTGGAGGAGAAAACGCTGCGTGACCTCGAGCCGGTGCGCGTCGACCTCCACGAGCACGTCATCCATCATGCACACCGAGTAGTGCCGCGCCCCGTCCGCCGTGAGCCGCGAGCCGTGCGGCATCGTGCAGGTCGGAATCTGCGCGACCTCGATCATCGCGCCGACGTCCACGACGGACACCGAACTCGGCTCGTGCTCGCCGTGCAGGTTGAAGTTCGCCGCGAACAGCAGCCCTGCCGGCGTCACCTGCATGGTGGCGGGGAAGAGCCCCAGTTCCGCGCTCCCCAGCGGGCGGTTCGTCTCCGTGGAATAGGCGACGACCGTGCCGAAGGGGTTCCCGTGGGCGAGCGTCACGTACCACCGTTCCCCGCTCGGATCGACCGCCAGGCCGTGCGGCCCGTCGATTTCCGTGGGGAAACGGCCCACGAAGACGGAATCCAGCACCGACGCACCGGTGCCATCGAACCGGACGAGATCGACGCGATCCTCCGATTCGGCCGCCACGTAGACGTAGTACGACGACGGGCCGTCGGGGCTGATTTCCTGGGAGACCGCGGGCGTGGCCGCCCCGGCCGTCGTTCCCAGCGCCCACAAGGCCATCGCCAAGCGGGGTATGGCAGGCTCAGTCAGCATACGATTTACGCGCGTTCGCGACTCCTTCTCCCCGAAGTCTCCGGGCCCGGAAACCGCTTCCGCCGGACACTTCCCCTCCTACCCTTAGAGTAGACAATTCCTCAAGGGGTTGCCAATCGCGTTAGGTTGTCCGCGGCGGAGGGAGAAGAGGTCGCGGACGGGTGCGCGCACGCCGTTCGAGGAAAGTCCGGGCTCCGCAGGGCACGGCGCCGGGTAACACCCGGGCGTCGCAAGGCGACGGAAAGTGCCACAGAGAGCAGACCGCCGATGGCGGCTTCGGCCGCACAGGCAAGGGTGAAAGGGTGGGGTAAGGGCCCACCGCGTTTCCTGGAGACAGGGACGGCACGGCAAACCCCGCCGGGAGCAAGGCCAAGCAGGAACGAGCGGCGGCCCGTCGCGTTCGAGTTCCGGGTAGGCCGCACGAGGCCTCGGGCAACCGAGGTCCCAGATAGATGACCTCGCCGCGGGCCTGGCCCGCCGGTAACAGAACCCGGCTTATCTCCCTCCGCCTCACCTCATGCCGCGGCGCCGGGAGCGGCACGGAGACCAGCGATGAAATTCGACATCCTTGAGCACAGGCTCGACAACGGGCTGCGGGTCGTTCTGCAGCCCGATGCGTCCGCGCCGCTCGTCGCCGTTCACGTCATGTACCACGTGGGGTCGAAGAACGAGCGCGCCGGCCGGACCGGCTTCGCGCATCTCTTCGAGCATCTCCTCTTCCAGGGGTCCGAGCACGTGCCGCGCGAGCACCACTTCAAGCTGGTGCAGGATGCCGGCGGCACGCTCAACGGGACGACGTGGTTCGACCGCACGAACTATTTCGAGACCCTGCCCGCGAACGAACTTGACCTGGGCCTGTGGCTGGAGTCCGACCGCATGGGGTTCTTCAAGCCCGGGATCACGCAGGAGAAGCTCGACAACCAGCGCGAGGTCGTGAAGAACGAGCGGCGGCAGTCGTACGAGAACCGCCCCTACGGTCTCGCGTTCGAGACCCTGCTCGAGCGCGCCTACGACGAGGGGCACCCCTACCGCCATCCGACCATCGGCTACATGCCCGACATCGACGCGGCCCGGCTCGAGGACGTGCACGATTTCTTCGACCGCCACTACGGACCCGGCAACGCGACCCTCGTGCTCGTCGGCGACTTCGATCCGGCTGCGGCGCTGGAGCGGGTCGAGGCCTGGTTCGGGGAGATTCCCGCGCGACCCGGGGCGCCGCGCCCGGATGTCCCCGTGCCGGCGCGCGACGGAGAGCGGCGCGCGCGCCTTCGGGACCGGGTCCAGATGCCGCGCGTGTACCTCATGTATCATTCGCCGCGCTACGCGGACCCCGACTTCGAGGCCGTCGTCATCCTCAACTACCTGCTCGCCGACGGGAACAGCTCGCGCTTCGAGAAGACGCTCGTGTACGAAAAGCAGATGGCGGCGGACGCGACTTCCTTCACATGGCCGACCGAGAGCGCCGGGATGTGCTTCGTCGTCGCGACCGCCCGCCCGGGCGTCGCCGCCGCCGACCTCGAGACGGAGGTGCGGGACGTGATCGACGACCTGCTCCGCGACGGCGTCGAGGACGAGGAGATCGAGGGAGCGCGCAACCGGGCCCGCCGCGGCCTGCTGAACGGGCGCGCGGGCTTCGGCGACCGGGCGGACGCGATCGCGCACGCCGCCGTCTTGCGGGGCGACGCCGGCTATGTGAACGACGCCTTCGCGCGCTACGGAGCCGTCGGGCGCCCGGACGTGGAGCGCGTGGCCCGCGCCGTGCTCGACCCGCGCGGCCTCACGGTCCTCCACGTCGTGCCCGAGGAGGGGACGCCATGACGCCCGACCGGTCCGTCCGCCCGGCGCCGGCCGCCCCGCGCGCCCTCGCGCTCCCGCGCTTCGAGCGGCACGCGCTCCCCAACGGTCTCCGCATCGAGCACGCCGAGCGGCCCGGCCTGCCCGAGGTGTCGCTCCACCTCGTCCTCGAGTGCGGCGCGGGCGTCGAACCGCCCCGACTCGGCGGTCTCGGCGAACTCACGGCCCGGCTCCTCACCGCCGGCACTCCCGGCCGCGACGCCATCGAAATGGCGCGCTGGCTCGACCGGCTGGGCGTCGGCTATCGCGCGACGGTCGGCTACGCCGTCGGGGCCGTCTCGATGCACTTCCTGTCGGAGGTGTTCGAGGAGGCGCTCGAGTTCCTCGCGGAGACCATCCTCGATTCCGAGTTCCCGGAGCACGAAGTCGAACGCATCCGCGGCGAGCGCATCGACGAGATCGAACGCCAGGCGGACGATCCGGCCACCGTCGCGGGTCTCGCCACCATCGCCGAACTCTACGGGGACCGCCTGTACGGCCGACCCGCCGCCGGCACCGGCGCCACCGTCTCCGAGATCGGCCCCGAAGCGGTACGGGAGTTCCACGACGCGCGCTTTCGCCCCGGCGGCGCCCTCCTCATCGCGTGCGGCGACCTCGACCGCGAGCGTCTCATGTCCGCCGCGAAGGCGCGTTTCGGCGCCTGGAGCGGCGAGGCCGCTCCGGTCCCGCCCCCGGAAACGCCGGAGCCGCAGGCGAACGACCTCATCCTCATCGACCGCCCCGGCAGCCCCCAGAGCGAGATTCGCGTCGCGACGGTCGGCGTGCCCTACAACACCGGGGACCATCACGCGATCATCGTGGCCAACGCGATCCTCGGCGGCCTCTTCAACTCCCGGATCAACCTCAATCTGCGCGAGGACAAGGGGTGGACGTACGGGGCGAGATCGAGCTTCCGGTTTCGCCGCGGCGCGGGACCCTTCGTCGCGCGCACGGCCGTCGAGGGCGCCCGCACCGGACCCGCGTTCGAGGAGATCCTGGGCGAGATCGAGACGATGCGCACGACGCTCGTCACCGCCGACGAGATGAAACTGGCCCGCAACGCCCTCACGCTCTCGCTGCCGCTCCAGTTCGAGACCGCGGTGCAGATCTGCGGAAAGGTGAGCCGCCAGCGCATATTCGGTCTCCCCGACGACTACTGGGAGACGTACCGCGCCCGCATCGAGGCGGTGACGCCCGACGAGGTGCGGGAGGTCTGCCGCACCTACCTCGACCCCGGCCGCCTCACGCTCCTCGCCGTCGGCGACGCGGCGACGGCCGCGCCCACGCTGAACGGTCTCGGGCCGGTCGATGTCCGGCCCGCCTCGTGACCCGGCCGTGACCGGCGGCCCGCCCGAGGGAGCCGGGCGCGGCGGCGCGACGGGCCGCGTGGACGGGGAGCGCGTCTACACCGGCCGCAGGATCCATGTCGACGTGGATCGCGTGCGGTTTCCGGATGGGTCCATCGGACGGCTCGAGCTGATCCGCCACCCCGGCGCCGCCGCCGTCGTCGCGCTGGACCTTCCCGACCCGCCCGGCGAGGCCGCCGGCGCCTCTCTGCGCGAACCCATCGTCACGCTGGTGCGTCAGTACAGGTACGCCGCCGCCGGATTCATCTGGGAGGTGCCGGCCGGCAACCTGGAACCCGGCGAGCCTCCCGAGGACTGCGCGCTCCGGGAGCTGGAAGAGGAGGCGGGACTGCGCGCCGGACGCCTGGAGCGGCTGGCCTCCGTGCGCACGACGCCGGGCTTCACGGACGAGATCATCCACCTCTTCGCGGCGTGGGAGCTGGAGGCGGGGGAGACGCGCCACGAGGCGAGCGAGTTCATGGATGTGCATCGGCTGCCTCTGCACCGTACCATCGAGATGATCGATGCGGGAGAGATCAGCGACGGCAAGACGATCTGCGCGCTGACACTCGCGGCGCGCTGGGTCGCACGCCGGATGGATCGAATCGCCGGCACCGGGGTTTAACGCGGCGAGTCGCCTGCAACGGGAGTCCCGCAAAGGGAGCGGCATGGACACGAAGCCGAACCTCGAAGTCACGAGGCAATACGCGGCGCCGGATGGGGCGGCATCGCTCGGGCGCGGCGAGTTGAAGCGCCTCGAGGATGCCGAACTCGTCACCCACTACCTGGGGGGGCAGCGCTTCGCGTTCAACGAGATCGCCGACCGCTACCAGGACCGCCTGCTCAACTTCATCTACCGCACCATCGGAGACCGGGACCGTGCGGAGGATCTCGTGCAGGAGACCTTCGTGCGCGTCTACCGGCACCTCCACCGGTTCGATCCGTCGCGGAAGTTCTCGACCTGGATCTATACGATCGCCAGCAACCTGGCGAAGAACGAATTGCGGAACCGGGCGCGCAACCCGCTCGTGCTCTTCCATACGCTCCGGAAGAGTTGGGAAGCCGACCACCGGCCGCTTGAATTCGAGGATACGGCCTACCGGCCCGACGATCTGTTTCGCAAGCGGCGGGTGCGCGAACAGGTCGAGGCCGCGGTGGCGGAACTTCCCGAGCATCACCGTGTCGTATTCGTGCTGCGCGAGCTGGAAGGGAAGAGCTACGAGGAGATTTCCGAGATCACGGGCGTAACGCTGGGCACCGTGAAGTCGCGCCTCAACCGCGCGCGGAACCGGTTCGCCCGCATCATCGCCCCGATGCTCGATTGAGCCCCGGGGCCCCTAAGGCTTGGCAGCCGGAAGGAACCGGGCACGCAGTTCAGAGTAGATGGGCACGGCGGATGGACGTTTTCGTGACGGTGCAATGATGGTTTGCAAAGAGTTTATCGAGCGACACACCGACTATCTCGACGGTACGCTTGCCGACGGCGAGCGCCGTCGTTTCGACGCGCATCTGGAGGGCTGCAAGTCGTGTCGGCGCTACCAGCGGGTCATGACTCGCGGGCTCGCCGCATGGCGCGCCCTCCCTCGCGTCACCACCTCTCCGGATTTCCTTCCCCGCCTGCAGCATCGCCTCTACCACGTCGACGAGTCTCCGAAGCGGTCCTGGCGCGGCCAGGTCGGCCGGGCCGCCGCGATCGCCCTGGCGTCGGCGGGACTCTTCACGCTCGGCGTGTCGAACGGAATCCAGCCGCTGCTCGTCGAAGTTCAGCTTCCGCCGGTGATGGCGGACGTGCCCGCGGAAACGGTGGCCGAGAGCCAGGGGGCCCGGTTCGCCGGCGACCCCTACGTGCCCGACTGGTTCCTCGTACCGTTCGCTCCCGCGCTTGACGACGGAGGCGGGTTGTTCGGCTCGTCGTACGCGGTGCCGATCGCGACGAGCGACTCCATGGTCGTGCCGGTCGAGCGACGCTCCGGCCAACTCGACGAGTCTCGCTGACCCACCGCCGCGGCCCGCGGCACGGGTCCGTCCCGTCGCCGTGAGCGCGCCCCTCGACCCGCGGCTCTCGCGAGCCCTCGGCCAGGGTTCCCCGGCCGGAGCCTGGTTCCTGCACGGAGACGCGATCCGCCTGCGGGACGAAGCCGCGCACCAACTCGTCGAGGCCGCCGTCGACCCGGCCACGCGCGACTTCAACTACGACCAATTCCAGGCCGAGGACGTGACGGACGAGCAGCTCGCCGCCACCCTGGCCATGCCCCCGATGATGGCGGAACGCCGCGTCGTATTCCTGCGCGACGTCGAGCGGCTGGGGAAGAAGGCTCGGGCGGTCCTGCAGCAGGTGGCGGCGGCGCCGCCGGCCGACCTCGCCCTCATCGTGACGGCGCGCATCCCCAAGGGGTCGCGTGCGGCCTTCTACCGCGACCTCCGGAAGGTCTGCCGCACGCTGGAGTGGACGACGCCGCGGGCGGCGGAGATCCCCGGCTGGATCCACGACCGGGCCAGGAGGCGCTGGAAGCTCGACCTCTCGCCGGCGGCGGCCCAGTGGATCGCGGGAGCCGTCGGGTCGGACCTCTCGACGCTGGATGCCGAGCTCGAGAAGCTCGCCTCGCTTCCCGCCGACCGCCGCACCGACGCGGACATCCGCGACATCGTTCCCCGGACCCACCGGATCGATCGCTGGAGCTGGCTCGACCTCGTGGCCTCGCGCGACTACCGCCGCGCCTTGCGCGAGTTGGGAAACGTGCTCACTTCGGAACGGGGGGTCGGGCTGGTTGCCGGACTTGTGGAACAGCACCTTCTGCTTGGTCTGGCCCTCGACGCGGGACCCGCCGGCTTGCGAGCCGCCCTGTCGGAGACCGGGCGCGGCTATCTCTCCTGGAAGACGAACGCCTACGCGAAGCAGGCGAGGGCATGGACCGTACACGAACTCGATCGCGCGCTACGGGTGCTCCACCGCGCCGACCGGCACCTCAAGTCGGGGCGGGGAGACCACGCGGTTCTCGCCGAGACGCTCCTGGAACTGGGGCGGGCGGAGAACGCCGCGAGATGACGCGGTGCGGCCGCGGGTGGGCGCTGGCCCTTCTCGCCGGCGCGCCGTTCTGGGGATTCTCCGTCCCCTCCGCCGCGCAGGCCGCGCAAACCGCCGCGCCGGCGGATCTGGACCTTCTCGAGGCACGGATCGAGGCCGGAAGGCTCGAAGGCGCCGCCGAGGCGATCGAGAGCTGGCTCGCCACCGAGGCGCGGAATGCGGCGCGCGGCGAGGTGCTGCGTGCGCGGTACCTCCGGGCGCGTCTCCTGGCCGACCCGGACTCCGCCCGCGCGGAATTCCTCTCCGTCGCCATGGATGGCGGCTCGCGCTACGGATCTCGAGCATGGCTGAGGCTCGCGCAACTGGACCTGGCGCTCGACGAACCCGCCCGCGCGGCGGCCGATCTCGAACGCCTTCGGTCGGACCATCCCCGGAGCGCCGAGACCGTCGAGTCCTGGTACTGGACGGCGCGGACGTTCGAGGCACGGGGCCTGATCGATCGGGCGTGCGAGGCGTGGCAACGGGCCGGCGAGGAGGGCCGGCGCGTCGGCGCCACGGAGACCGCTCGCCTCGCGGAGGCCGCATCGCTGGGCTGCGCGCCGGGCGCCCCGCGCTTTGCGATACAGGTCGCGGCCTTCTCGCGCCGGGATCCGGCGGAGGAGACGCGGGGGCGGCTGGAGGTCGCCGGCTTCTTCTCCCGCGTCGTCGAGGACGACGGACTGCACCGCGTCCAACTGGGCCGCTTCGCCCGTCGGGAAGCGGCGGAGAGCCTCGTGCGCCGACTCCTGGATGCGGGCTTCGAGCCCGCCGTCATCCCCGTCGTCTCGTGAGGCGATGATGGCCCGGGCCACCCGGGACCCGGCCGGGCACTCGCCGCTCATCCGGCAGTATCTCGACATCAAGTCGCGCCATCCCGATTCGCTCCTCTTCTTCCGGGTCGGAGATTTCTACGAGATGTTCTTCGAGGACGCGGAGGAGGGGAGTGGCCTGCTGGGACTCACCCTCACCGCGCGCAACAACGGCGGAAAGCGGGACGTGCCCCTCGCCGGCGTCCCCGTAAAGGCCGTGAACGAGTACGTCTCCCGCCTGCTCGAGATGGGACGCCGCGTGGCGATCTGCGAGCAACTCGAGGATCCGGCAGAGGCCAGCGGGATCGTGAAGCGGGATGTCGTCGAGATCATCACTCCGGGAACGGTCCTCGAGGACAAGCTCCTCGCGGCGCGCCGCAACAACTACGTCGTCGCGATCGCCGGAGATGCCCCGTTCGGGCTCGCCGCCGTCGACCTCTCGACCGGCGAGTTCGAGCTTCGCGAGGTGGCGGCGCCGGACCTCGACGACGAACTCGGGAGACTCGAGCCGGCCGAGATCGTGATCCCCGAGGAGACGGAGGCGCCGGCCGGACCCTGGCACCTTACCGAGCGGCCAGCCTGGCGCTTCGACGCTTCGCTCGGGGACGAGCGGCTCCAGCAGTGGTTCGGAGTCGCCTCTACCAGCGGCTTCGGGCTCGACCCCGCGCGCGACCCGCTTCTCCTGGCGGCGAGCGCCGCCCTCCTGGGATACCTGGATGAGGTGCGGCCGGCCGGCCTCGACCACCTGCGGCCGCCACGCGTGGATCGAGCCGGACGCGTCATGTATCTCGACGAGATGACCCGGCGGAACCTCGAACTCGTGGAACCCCTGCGTCCGGGCGAGGGGGCGTCGCTTCTCGCTCTCGTCGACCGCACGCGGACCCCGATGGGGGCTCGCCTGCTGCGCCGCCGCCTGCTGCGCCCGCTCGTCGTCCGCGGCGAGATCGCGGTCCGCCTCGACGCCGTGCAGGAACTCGTCGAGCGGGCGGAGGAGCGCGAGCGCATCCGGGGCGCGCTCCGCCCGATCCGCGACCTGGAGCGGCTCGCCGCCCGCGTCTCCACCGGTGGGGCGGCGCCCCGGGAACTCCTGGGCCTCGGCCTCTCGCTCGACGCGCTGCCCGGGCTGGCGGCCGCCCTCTCAACGCTGGAAGCCGGCCGTCTCGCCGAGGTTCGCTCCGGCTTCGATCCGCTCCGCGACGTGGCGGCCCGCATCGAGGAAGCCATCGACCCCGATGCCCCCCACGCCCTCAAGGACGGAGGCGTGATCCGGAGCGGCTTCTCCGCCGAACTCGACGAACTGCGCGGCGTGCGCGGCGGGGCGGTCGACTTCATCGCCGGCATGCAGGTGAGGGAGCGCGAGCGCACCGGCATCGACACGCTGAAGATCGGGTTCAACAAGGTGTTCGGGTACTATCTCGAGGTCACGCGCTCGAAGCTCGACCGCGTCCCGGAGGAGTGGACCCGCCGGCAGACGCTCACCAACGCCGAGCGGTATCTCACGCCGGAACTCAAGGAGTGGGAGGCGAAAGTTCTCGGGGCCGAAGACGAGATCGGGCGGCTCGAGGCGCAGCTCTTCCACTCGCTGCGGGACGCCGTCGCCGCCGAGGTCGGGCGCATTCAGGCCACCGCCGCGCTCGTCGCCGAGATCGACTTCCTCGCCTGTCTCGCCGAGGTCGCCGCCGCCGAGGACTACGTGCGCCCGCGGCTCAGCGACGACGTCGTCTTCGACATCGAAGAGGGCCGGCACCCCGTCGTCGAGAACGCGGTCGCCCGGGACAAGTTCATCCCGAACGACATGCGGCTGGACGAGGAGCGCCGGACGCTGATCGTTACGGGTCCCAACATGGCCGGCAAATCCACCGTCCTGCGCCAGGCGGGACTCATCGCGCTCATGGCGCACATCGGCTCCTTCGTCCCGGCTCGCCGGGCCCGCATCGGGGTATGCGACCGCGTGTTCACGCGCGTGGGCGCGAGCGACAACCTCGCGGCGGGGCAGAGCACCTTCATGGTGGAGATGACGGAAACCGCGACCATCCTGCACGGCGCCACCGAGCGCTCGCTCGTCCTCCTCGACGAGATCGGGCGGGGCACGTCGACGTACGACGGTCTCTCGATCGCGTGGGCGGTGACGGAGCGACTGCACGAACTCGGGGCGCGCACGGTGTTCGCCACCCATTACCACGAACTCGTCGGCCTCGCGGAGTCGCTGCCGCGCGCGGCCGCCTTCAACGTCGCCGTGCGGGAGACCGGCCGGGACATCGTCTTCCTCTACCGGCTGCAGCCGGGGGGCTCGGACCGGTCCTACGGCGTCCACGTCGCCCGGCTGGCCGGGCTGCCCCCCGATGTCGTGGGGCGCGCCGCCCGCATCCTCGGCGTGCTCGAGAGCGGACCATGGGGCGCCGGCGGCCGCGGAGCCGCGCTCGCCGAGGCGGGGATGGGACAGCTCTCCCTCTTCGAGGCCGCCGCCCCCGGCCCGGCGACAGCCGGCGGGCGCGGCGAGGCCGAGAGCGCGGACATCGCCGCCGCCCGCGCCGTGCTCGAGAAGCTGGCCGCGCTCGACCCCGACGGGATGACGCCGCGTGAAGCGCTCAACACGCTCGCCGAGTGGAAGGCGTTCGGCGATGCCTAGCCGGCGTTCTCCGCGGTCCGCCAGGTCGGGCGTCCTCGCGGTTCTCGCCGCCCTCGCCGTCGCCGCATCCACCGGGTGCGCGGACGATCCCGGCCCCGAGGTCGGCGCGCTGCGCGTGGACCAGCTCCGCGAAGGCGGCCTCGTGTGGCCCGTGCTCGAATCCTCGTCGTCCCCCGCGTTCCCCTACCCGGCCGAGGCCCTGGAGGAGGGCGCGGGCGGCGAGATCCTCCTCCGCATTCGGATCTCGGCCGCCGGACGCGTCGACTCCGTCGCGGTCGTCACGTCGTCGGGACATGCCATCCTGGACTCGGCCGCGGTGGAAGGCGCGCGTCTCCTCCGCTACCGGCCCGCGCGGCACGGCGGCTCCCCCACCGCCATCTGGGCGCGACTCCCCATCAGCTATCCCGTGCCGGTGTCCGGTGGCTGACCCCCGCCTGCGCGTCGGCGTGCTCTTCGGCGGCGAATCCCCGGAGCACGAAGTTTCGCTCCGCTCGGCGAAGAACGTCATCGAGGCGATCGACCGCGAGCGCTGGGACATCGTGCTCATCGGCATCGACCGCCGCGGCCGCTGGCACCTCGCCGACGAATCGCGCTTCCTGCGGCACGCCTCGGACCCGCGGCGCATCCGCCTCCCCGACGCGCCGGTCAGGCTCGCGCTCACGCCCGGCCGCCGCCCCCGGATCGTCCCCGTCGCCCCCCACGACGACGCCGGCCCCGGCGGGCGCGAGGGCTCCGGCGCGGGCGCCGGCGCGGGCCCCACGCCGGCCGAGTTGCCGGAACTCGACGTCATCTTTCCCGTCCTGCACGGTCCCTTCGGCGAGGACGGCACCGTCCAGGGACTCCTGCGGCTCGCGCACCTCCCCTTCGTCGGGCCCGGGGTCCTCGGCTCGGCCGTGTGCATGGACAAGGATGTCGCGAAGCGGCTGCTGCGCGACGCCGGCGTGCCCGTCGCGCCCTTCATCACCGTTCTCTCCCGGGGTGAGGCCCCCTCGTGGGACGAGGCGGTGAGCGCCCTCGACGCCCCGATCTTCGTCAAGCCGGCGAACATGGGATCGTCCGTCGGCGTCTCGAAGGTCGAGACGGACCCCGAATACCGGCGCGCGCTCGACGAGGCCTTCGCCTTCGACACCAAGGTGCTCCTCGAGCGGACGATCCGGGGACGTGAGATCGAACTCTCCGTCCTCGGAAACGAGACCCCCGAAGCCTCGGTTCCGGGGGAGATCGCCCCCACGCACGCCTTCTACTCCTACGAAGCGAAGTACCTGGATCACGACGGCGCGGATCTGCTCATCCCCGCGGACCTCGATGCCGAGACCACGGCGCGGGCCCGCGAGATCGCCGTCCGCGCCTTCCGCGTGCTATGCTGCGAGGGGATGGCGCGCGTCGACCTCTTCCTCACGACGGAGGCTTGCGGCCCGCTCCCGGCCGGTTCACTGGTGGTGAACGAGATCAACACGCTCCCGGGCTTCACCCGGATCAGCATGTACCCAAAGCTCTGGGAGGCGAGCGGCGTGTCCTATCCGGAACTCATCGACCGTCTCCTGCGGCTGGCGATCGAGCGCGCGGAGCGTGATGCGCGGCTGGCCTCCGCCATCGACCTCCAGGGCGGCGGCGAGGCAGGCGCCGGCGGCGGCGATGGAGGCTCGGGATGATGAGACGGCCGGCGTACCAGACCGGCGGGGTCCGCTTCGGCCACGGCTTCCCGATGAGCCGCTGGGTGCTGCGCCTCATGATCGCGAACTTCGCGATCTTCCTCCTCATGGCCATGCGGGTCGTGCCGGTCGGAGCGATCGAGTGGCTCGGCTTCGCCGTCCCCGGCTTCCTCCTGCGCCCGTGGACCGTCGTCACCTACATGTTCGTGCACGGCGGCTTCATGCACGTGTTCATGAACATGCTCGCTCTCTTCTTCTTCGGACCGCCGCTCGAACAGAAGTGGGGCAGCCGTTTCTTCCTCCGCTTCTACCTGGTGACCGGACTCGGGGCGGCGGCCTTCTCCCTGCTGCTCTACTCGCTCACGGGGCCGACGATCATGGTGGGGGCTTCGGGCGCCATCTTCGGCATCCTCGTGGCCTTCGCCCTCAACTGGCCGGACGCGAAGATCTACCTCTACTTCGTCTTTCCCGTGCCGGCGAAGTGGTTCGTGGCCGCGCTCGGCGCCTTCACGCTCCTCTCGACCGTACAGGGGTCGGCGGACGGCGTGGCGCACTGGGCGCATCTCGGCGGACTCGTGACCGGGTTCGTCTATCTCCGATACGGAGACCGCATCGGCCGCCGCGCGCACAGCCTCCTCTACAAGGAACGGCCGGCGGCCCCGCGCGGGAGGACGCGCCGCGCCTCGCCGCCGCCTGACCCCACCCCTCGGCGGCGTCGCCGGAGGGACGGGGATTCCCTGGATGAGGTGGACCGGATTCTCGACAAGATCCGCGCGAGCGGCATGGACTCGCTCTCCGCGCGCGAACGCGCCTTCCTCGACGAGGTGAGCCGGCAGTACCAGCAGACGAAGGGCACGCGGAAGAAGACCCGCACCCACTAGAGTTTTTGGCCGCCGGTTTCTACAATGTCCGCCCCGCGCGACCCCCCGGCCGGGGAGCGTCACGCACGGAGCGGCCCGTGGCCGTAGCAAAGCGCCTGTCGCGGGCCGCCAGCCCCGGTGTCATCCCACGCAGGGTGTCATCCCAGGCAGAAGAGTACGGGAGGTGTACATGGCGTCTGCCGCCTCGGAATATCAAACGCGAGACCTTCGCAACGTCGTCTTCTTCGGGCACGGAGGGGCCGGGAAGACGACGCTCGTGGACTCGATGTGCTACATCGCCGGCGGAACCACGCGGAAGGGCGATGTCCAGAAGGGGAACGCGCTCACCGACTTCACGCCGGAAGAGACCGGCCACAGGATCTCGATCAACCTCGCCGTCGCCCACGCCGTCCGGAACGGCGTGCGGATCAACCTCATCGACACCCCCGGCTACCTGGATTTCCTCGGCGAAGTCGTGGCGGGGATCGGCGTCGCGGACGCCGGCATCTGCGTCATCGATGCGATCTCCGGCGTCGAAGTGGGGACGGAAAGAACCTGGGCCGCCGCGGACGCCGCGAGCCTGCCGCGGGCCGTCTTCGTCTCGATGATGGACCGGGACAACGCGGACTTCCGCAGCACGCTCGCCCAGATCCGGAACGAACTCTCCTCCGCCGCGATGCCGGTCCACGTCCCCATTGGGGCGGGCGCCGACTTCAGCGGCGTCGTCGACCTCCTCACGATGAAGGCCCACACCTCCAAGGGAGGGGACAAGGGCGCGGCCGGCGTGGCCGATGCTCCCGCCGACATCGCGTCGGACGTGGAGGACCTCAGGGAGGAACTCATCGAGGCGATCGTGTCGGGGGATGACGACCTGCTCGAAGCCTACTTCGAGGGGGAGGACCTCGATCCCGGCCGGCTCGGCGAAGCGTTCGCGGAGGCGATCCGCTCCGGCGACGTCGTCCCCGTGTTCTGCGGTTCCTGCCAGACGAGCGCCGGGGTGCCGGCCCTCATGGACCGCATCGTGGAACTCTTCCCCTCGCCCGACCGCGCCGCGCCCCGGACGGCGCGCGAGGGAGACGACGAGGTGTCGCTGGAGCCGGGAGCCGCGTCTCCGACGGCGGCGCTCGTCTTCAAGACGACATCCGAGCCCCACGTCGGCGACCTGAGCTATTTCCGCGTCTTCTCCGGCCGCATCGCGAACGGCGTCACGCTCGCGAACCCCGACCGTTCCGCGAGCGAGCGCATCGCGCACCTCGCGATTCCGCACGGGTCGCGCCGCATCGACGTCGAGGCGCTGAACCCCGGCGACATCGGCGTCGTGACCAAGCTCAAGGACACGCACACCGGGGACACCCTGTGCGACAGCGGGAGCCGGCTCTCCTTCGGGGGCATCGACTGGCCCCGGCCCGACCTCTCCCTCGCGGTCACGGCCCGCACGCGGGCCGACGAGGACAAGATCGGCGCCGGCCTCGCGAAGCTGCACGAGGAGGATCCGACCTTCTCCTCCGGTTACGATCCCGAGCGCGGACAGACGATCATCCGCGGGCTCGGGGAGATCCACCTCAACATCTCGTTGGAGAAGATGACCCGGAAGTACGGGGTCAACGTGGACACGCACCAGCCGAACATCGCCTACCGCGAGACGATCACGAAGACGGCGGACGGGCAGGGGCGGCACAAGAAGCAGTCGGGCGGGCGCGGACAGTTCGGCGACTGCTACATCCGGCTCAGCCCGTTGCCGCGCGGGGAGGGGTACAAGTTCGTCGATTCGATCAAGGGCGGCGTGATCCCGACCAAGTTCGTCCCGGCCGTGGGGAAGGGGATCGGGGAGGCGTCGAACCGGGGCGTCCTCGCCGGCTACCCGCTCGTCGACTTCCAGGCCGAGTGCTACGACGGATCGCATCACTCCGTCGACAGCTCCGACATCGCCTTCCAGATCGCGGGATCGATCGCATTCCAGAAGGTTGCCCGGGACGCGAACCCCGTGATCCTCGAGCCGATCATGGAGGTCGAGGTCGAGACGCCCGAGGAATACATGGGCGAGGTGATGGGAGACCTCAACCAGCGGCGGGGCCGCGTGCTCGGCATGGACTCGAAGGGGCGGCGGCAGGTCGTGAAGGCGCACGTCCCGCAGGCCGAACTCTACAAGTACTCCGCCGCGCTGCGCTCCCTGACGCACGGAAAGGCGACGCACACGCGCAGCCTGGCTGCGTACGAGCAGGTTCCTCCGCATGTTCAGGAGAAGGTGATCGCCGAGTCGCAGCGCGAAGACGACTAGCAGGACGAGCGGGCGGTAGCCGGTGGCGGGCCATTCGAAGTGGTCGAAGATCAAGCGCCAGAAGGCGGTAACCGACCAGGCGAAGGGGAAGCTGTTCTCCAAGCTCGGTCGCGAAATCGCCGTGGCGGCGCGGGAAGGCGGGGGAGACCCGGACTTCAATCCGCGCCTGCGGACCGCGATCGACAACGCGAAGAGCCAGCGAATGCCGGCCGACAACATCGATCGCGCGGTGCGGCGCGGGACGGGGGACCTGCCGGGCGCGAGCTTCGAGGAGGTCACGCACGAGGGCTACGCGCCGGGCGGGGCGGCGCTCTACCTCGAGTGCCTGACGGACAACCCCCGCCGGACGCTGGCCGAACTCCGGCATCTGCTCGACAAGCGGGGCGGCAACCTGGGCCAGAGCGGCTCCGTGGCGTGGATGTTCGAGCGCAAGGGCCAGATCCTCCTCTCCGCCGCCGAGTGCGACGAGGACGAGGCGCTCGACGCGGCGCTCGAGGCGGGGGCGGAGAACTTCGAGTCCGAGGACGGGATGTACGTGGTGACGACGACCGCGCCCGACTTCCACGACGTCCTGGGCGCGTTGCGCGACGCCGGCCTTCCGGTCGAGGAGGCGGAACTCGCGATGGTGCCCGGCAACACGGTGAAACTGGAGGGGCGCGACGCGGAGAAGGTGCTCGCCGTCCTGCACGCGCTCGACGAGCACGACGACGTGCTGAAGGTGAGCACGAACGTGGATCTGGAGGAGGCGGAGGGGGCGGGCTGAGCGGCTCCCTGAAGGTCCTGGGCGTCGACCCGGGCACGCGGGCGACCGGCTACGGCTTCGTCGAGGGGGGGCGGCCGGGAGGGCCCGCGCATCGCCTCATCGAGTGCGGCGTCGTGAGGCCGCGCGGAGAGGATCTCCCTTCGCGTCTCGTGGACATCCACACCGCGGCGCTCGAACTCATCGACCGGCTCGATCCGACGTGCGTCGCAATCGAGAGCGCCTTTCACGGGCGGAACGCGCGCACGGCGCTCGTGCTCGGGCACGCGCGCGGCGTCCTCGTGCTCGCGGCGGCGCTGCGGGACCTGCCGGTGCACGAGTACGCGCCGCGCGAGGTCAAGAAGCGCGTCGTCGGGACGGGCGCCGCGAGCAAGGAGCAGGTCGGCTTCATGGTCAAGCACCATCTGCGGCTCGGCGAGCCACCGCGTCCAGCGGATGCGGCGGACGGCTGCGCGGTCGCGCTCTGCCACCTCCTCGGCGGACCGATCCGGTGATCCGGCGCATCCGGGGCGAACTCGTGGGGCGCGCGGACGGCGTCGTCGAGGTCCTCACGGCCGACGGGGTCGGCTACGAGGTCGGCGTGCCGCTCGGGCTCGCCGGACGCCTTCCGCCCGAGGGATCCGAGGTCGAACTGCACACCGTGCTCGTCGTGCGCGACGACGCCTTCGAGCTGTTCGGTTTCGAGACCGCGCGCGACCGCGAACTCTTCCAGCGGCTGCGCGTCCCGAGCGGGGTGGGCCCCCGGCTCGCGCTCGCGATCCTGGGGGCGCTCCGCCCCGAACGCGTCGTGCGCGCCATCCGGGCCAAGGACCACCGCACGCTCCAGACCGTGAGCGGTGTGGGGAAGAAGACCGCCGAGCGCATTGTCATCGAACTCACGGACAAGCTCGACGACCTCGGCGATCCGGGCGACGACCCCGTGTCCGGCGATGGGGTCGCGGCGGCCGCCGTGCAGGCGCTGCGCGGGCTCGGCTACCCGCGCTCCCAGAGCGAGCAGGCCGTCAGCCGCGCCCTGCAGGGGCTCGCGCAGGCCGGGGACGACCCCGACGTCGGCGCGGAGGAACTCGTGCGCCGCGCGCTGCAGCACGTATGACGGCGCCGGGGCCGCCGGGCCGATCCGGCGACACGCGGAACCAGGGCGACCCGGGCGACGCGGGCGGTGCCGGCGGCGAGACCCGCCCGCGCACGGAGATCACGACGCCCGAGGCGATCGAGAGCGACGAGCGTCCGGACGCCTCGCTGCGCCCGCAGCGGCTCGACGAGTTCATCGGACAGGCGCGGGTCAAGGAGAGCCTTTCCGTCTTCGTGGAGGCGGCCCTCGGCCGCGAGGAAGCGCTGGACCACACCCTCTTCTACGGCCCGCCGGGCCTCGGGAAGACGACGCTCGCCCTCCTCCTCGCCGGGGAACTCGGCGTCGGGATCAAGCTCACGTCCGGCCCCGTGCTCGAGAAGCCGGGCGATCTCGCGGGCCTGCTCACGAACCTCCCGCCGCGCGGGATCCTCTTCATCGACGAGATCCACCGCCTGCGGCCCGTGATCGAGGAGTTCCTCTATCCGGCGATGGAGGACTACCGCATCGAGATCCGGCTCGGCGACGGACCCCGCGTCGAGACCTTCTCGATGAAGCTCGAGCGCTTCACGCTCGTGGGCGCGACGACGCGTTTCGGGCTCCTGACCGCTCCGATGCGGGCGCGCTTCGGCGTCGTCGAGCGCCTCGGCTACTACCCGCCGGCGGAACTCGCGCGCATCGTCACCCGCTCCGCCGGCCTCCTCGACATCCCGATCACGTCCGGCGGGGCGGAGGAGATCGCCCGCCGCGCCCGCGGCACCCCCCGGATCGCGAACCGCCTCCTGCGCCGCGTCCGCGACTACGCGCAGGTGCGGAGCGAGGGCACGATCGATTCCGCGACGGCGGAGAAGGGTCTCACGCTGCTGAACGTCGACGAGTACGGCCTCGACGAGATGGACGCGCGCGTGCTGAAGGCGATCATCGAGACCTTCGAGGGCGGGCCGGTCGGACTCGCCTCCCTCGCCGTCGCCGTGGGCGAGGACGCGGGGACGCTCGAGGAGGTCTACGAGCCGTACCTGATCCAGAACGGATACATGCAGCGCACGGCACGCGGCCGCGTGGCCACCCGGAAGGCGTACGAGCGCTTCGGTTACGCCCTCCCGAGCGACCGGGCAGGGTCGGAGGGCGGGGCACAGGGTGCGCTGTTCGGCGATGACGGATGAGCGGGCGGGCCGGACGGAGGCGTACGACTACGAGTTGCCCGCCGAGCTGATCGCGGCCCGCCCGGCCGCGCGGCGCGACGGCAGCCGCCTCCTCGTGCTCGACCGCGCGCGAAGCCGCTTCACGGACGCGGCCTTTCCCGCGCTGGTCGAGCGGCTCTCCGCCGGCGATGCCGTCGTGGTCAACGACAGCCGCGTCTTCCCGGCCCGGCTGCTGGGCCGCAAGCCGACGGGCGCCCGCGCCGAGATCCTCCTGCTCCGCCCCGAGTCCGAGGCGCTCCAGCCCTTCGCCCCGTTCGACGAAGCGGACACCCGTCTGTGGCGCGCGATGGTCCGCCCCGGCGGCAAGCTCAAGCCCGGCCGCACCGTGGACATCGCCGACGGGTTCGCGGTCGAGATCCTCGACTCCGCCTCCGACGGCACCCGTCTCGTGCGGCTCGCCGGCGGCGAAGACCCGTGGAGCCTGATCCAGCGCCACGGCCGCGTCCCCCTCCCTCCGTACATCGTCCGCGACGACACGGGCGGCAGGCGGGAGGGGCGCGGCGGCGCGCGGCGCGCGTACGACGATGCCGAGGACCGGGAGCGCTACCAGACCGTGTACTCGGCGCCGTCCGGGAGCGTCGCCGCGCCGACGGCGGGGCTTCATTTCACCCGGGAGATGCTCGCCGCGGTCGAGGCCCGCGGCGTCCGTCTCGTATCCCTCACCCTCCACGTCGGGTTCGGCACGTTCCGTCCCGTGACCGCCGACCGGATCGACGAGCACGAGGTCGCCCCCGAGGCGTACAGCTTCCCCCCCTCCGCGGCGGAGGCGCTGAACGCGACGCGGGCGGGGGGCGGGCGCGTGTTCGCCGTCGGCACGACCTCCTGCCGGGTGCTGGAGACCGTCGCGGCCGGTGGCGGCCCCGCGGCCGGCGGTGGCGTCTCGGCGGGCGGCCCCTTCGCGCCGGGGCGGGGGTGGACGAACCTCTTCATCCGCCCCCCGTACGCCTTCCGCGCGGTGGACGCCCTCGTGACGAATTTCCACCTTCCGCGCTCCAGCCTGCTCATGCTCGTCGCGGCATTCGCGGGGCGGGAACTCACCCTCGAGGCCTACGCGCACGCGATCCGCGAGAGATACCGCTTCTATTCCTACGGCGACGCGATGCTCATCACATGAGGACCACTCCGTGAACGGACCCGCGGACGCCGGGCGCTTTCGTGTCGACGGAACGAGCGGGCGGGCGCGCGCCGCGACGTTCGGCCTGTCGCGCGGCACGATCCGCACGCCGTGCTTCATGCCGGTGGGGACGCTGGGGACGGTGAAATCGCTCACCCCCGGCGAACTCCGCGGCGCGGGGGTCGAGATCCTGCTGGGAAACGCCTATCACCTCTACCTGAGGCCGGGCACGCACGTCCTCGAGGAACTCGGCGGACTCCACCGGTTCATGGGATGGGACGGTCCCATCCTCACGGATTCGGGCGGGTTCCAGGTCTTCTCGCTCGCCCGCATCAACCGGATCGACGACGAGGGCGTCACCTTCCGGAGCCATCTCGATGGGAGCCTGCACCGGCTCACGCCGGAACTCTCGATGGAGATCCAGGCCGCGATCGGCTCCGACATCCGCATGGCGTTCGACGAGTGTCCGCCCGGAGAGTCCTCCCCCGAGGTCGCGCGGAGGGCGGTCGAACGCACCCTCGCCTGGCTGGCGCGGTGCCGGGCGAGTCACGAGGCGCTCAGGGATGCGCAGCGGGACGCACCGCGGGATGCGGATCCCGGAGGGGACGGGCTCCTCTTTCCCATCGTTCAGGGCGCCTCCTGCGACGACCTCCGCCTCGAATCCGTCGAACGCACCCTCGCCCTGGGCGAGTGGCCGGGCATCGGGATCGGCGGACTCTCCGTGGGCGAGGAGAAGGAGGTGACGCACCGCGTGCTCGACGCGATCGAACCCGCGCTGCCCGCCGACCGGCCCCGCTACCTGATGGGCGTCGGCTATCCCGACGACGTCATCGAGGCGGTGCGGCGCGGCGTGGACATGTTCGACTGCGTGGCGCCGACCCGGAACGGCCGGAACGGCACCGCCTTCACCGCCGAGGGTACCCTCAACATCAAGGGTGCGCGCTTCGCATCCGACCCCGCGCCGCTCGACGAGACGTGCGACGGCCCCTGCTGCACCGACTACAGCCGCGCCTACCTGCGGCACCTCTTCGTGAGCGGCGAACTGCTCGGCCTGCGGCTCCTCTCGCTGCACAACGTGCGCTTCCTGATCCGATTGACTTCCCAGGCGCGCGCGGCGATCCTCCGGGGCGAATATGACCGCTGGGCCGACGACTGGCTCGCCACCTACCGGCGCGGCTCCCCGCGCCCCCCGACCGAACAGGAAGGTGAGGACGGACCATGCTGATGCTGAACCTCATGGGCGCCCCCGAGGGAGGGACGGCGAATCCGGCCGCCACCATGATGATGATGTTCGGGTTCATCGCCATCTTCTATTTCATCTTCTTCCGTCCGCAGCGGAAGCAGCAGAAGGAGCACCAGGAGATGGTCAAGAACCTGAAGCGGGGGGACAAGGTTTCGACGATCGGCGGCATCGTGGGCGAGA
>VXMQ01000219.1 GCA_009841015.1 Candidatus Palauibacter denitrificans
GGCCGGGCCGGGGTGGCGTCGGCGGTCTCGCCGCCGGCGTCGACAGGTGACGAGATGGCGACGTTCCTCCTCCGCACGCTCGACGAGTGGCGAAGCGACATTGTGGTCCTGGCCGGCTACATGAAGCTGGTGCCCGAGACCCTCGTGCGGGCCTGGTGGGGACGGATCCTGAACATCCATCCCGCGCTGCTGCCCTCGTTCGGAGGCCGGGGGATGTACGGCGCCCGCGTACACCGGGCGGTCATCGAGGCCGGCGTCCGGATCACCGGAGCGACCGTCCATTTCGTCGACGAGGCGTACGACCGGGGGCCGATCCTGTGCCAGTGGCCCGTACCGGTGCTCGCGGGCGATACTCCGGAGTCCGTCGCGGCCCGCGTACTGAGGGTCGAGCACCGGATCCTCCCCGCGGCTGTCGAAGCGCTGGCGTCGGGGGCGGTTCGCCTGGACGGGGATCGCCGGGTCCACTGGGCTCGCGAGTGGTTCGAGACCGAGACGTTCACCAACCGGGAAGGATGAGTGGGAATGCCGACTGCGCTCGTGAGCGTTTCGGACAAGACGGGAATCGAGGAATTCTGTAGGGGACTGATCGCGCGCGGCTGGGACATCGCGTCCACGGGAGGGACGATGCGGGCGCTGCGCGCGGCGGAGCTGGAGGTCCGCGGCGTGAGCGACCTTACCGGCCATCCGGAGATGCTCGATGGCCGGGTGAAGACGCTCCACCCGAGGGTGCACGGGGGGATCCTGGCCCGGCGCGACGTGCCTGACGACCTGGATCAACTCGCCGCGCACGGGATGGTTCCGATCGACCTCGTGGCCGTGAACCTGTACCCCTTCCGTGAGACCGTGGCCGACCCGAACGTCAGGCTCCGGGAAGCGCTGGAGCAGATCGACATCGGCGGCCCGACGATGCTCCGGGCATCGGCGAAGAACCATCCATTCGTCTGGCCCGTCTGCGATCCGGCCGACTACGGGCGCGTGCTGGGTGCCCTCGATGCCGGGGATGCGCCGGAGACGGCGGAGCTCAGGCGGGAGCTGGCGGTGAAGGTGTTCGGGCACACCGCGGCCTACGACGCGGCGATCGTCCGCTACCTGGCCGACCAGGACAGCCCGGAGGGTGCGCCCGCCCTCCCGGCGGGGGAGACCGTCCTCCCGCTCGTTCGCGTGCAGTCGCTCCGCTACGGGGAGAACCCGGACCAGACGGCCGCCTTCTTCCGCGATGGGTCCGGTCCGCCGCGGGGGATTCCCGCGCTCGCCCAACTCCACGGCCGGGAACTCTCGTTCAACAATATTCTCGATGTGGACGGGGCCCTCACGGCGATCGCGCCCTTCGTGTCGGGAGGACGCGCCGCCTGCGCGATCCTCAAGCACTCGACGCCGTGCGGCCTCGCCGTCGGGGCATCCCCGCTGGAGGCGTACGAGAAGGCGCTCGCGTGCGATCCCGTTTCGGCGTTCGGCTCGGTCATCGCCTTCACGGACCCGCTCACGGAGGCCGTCGCGGAAGCCCTCTCCCGCAACTTCGTGGAGTGCGTCGTGGCGCCGGAGTATTCGGAGGATGCGCTCGGCCTCCTGCGGGCGAAGAAGAACATCCGGATTCTGCAGCCGAAGGCGGGTGCGGCGCTTGACGCGAGCGGTCATTTGCAGGACGGGATCGAAGTGCGCGGCGTGCGCGGCGGGGTGCTGATGCAGGCAGCCCCGCGACCGGCACGTGAGGCGAGTCGGGAGGCGCACGTCGCGACGGCGCGGACCCCGAGCGACGCAGAGTGGGACGATCTCGCGTTCGCCTGGTCCGCGGTGCAGAGCGTGAAGTCGAACGCGATCCTGCTCGCGCGCGACGGGGCGTCGATCGGGATCGGCGCGGGGCAGATGAGCCGCGTCGACTCGGTGGAGATCTCGATCCGCAAGGCCCGGGCGCAGGGATTCGACTTGGCCGGCGCCGTACTCGGGTCCGACGCCTTCTTCCCCTTCCGCGACGGCATCGATGCGGCGGCGGCCGCCGGGGTGACGGCGATCGCGCAGCCGGGCGGGTCGAAGCGCGATGCGGAGGTCATCGAGGCCGCGAACGAGTACGGCATGGCGATGGTCTTCACCGGCCGTCGACTTTTCCGGCACTAGCAGTCCGTGGTCCGCCGGTTCGTAACGGGGCCCTGCGCCGGACGAAGGGTTGCGAAACACGCGGTGCCGGAGCGGTTATACTTGGGTACGTAACGCCGCAGGCGAAGCGGCTGGCGACCGGCGAGGGCCGGAGGCCGAACGGCAAGGGAGACTCCCCATGGCGAACATTCATATTCCCCCCGGCTGGCGGCTCAAGGAGAGCGAAGCGACGCCGGAGTCCGTGTACCTCGACCGGCGGCAGTTCGTGGCCCGCATGGGTGGGGGGGCGGTCCTTGCCGCCGCCTCGCTCGCATGCCGGCCGGGCGGGGCGGCGGAAGCCCAGCAGCGCGGCCCCCTCGACAACATCCCGGACACTCCGACCGCGGATCTCTATCCGGCAGCCGTGAACGATCCACGCTTCACGCCGGGCGACCGCCACGGGGAGGTCTCGCCCGAGGAGATCGTGGCCACGTACAACAACTTCTACGAGTTCGGCACGGACAAGGACGGGGTGTGGCGCAACGTCGGCCCGTTCGAGGCCCGCCCGTGGGAACTGGAGGTCACGGGCCTCGTCGAGAACCCGGGCGTCTACGATCTCGTGGAGCTGGAACGCGCCTTCCCGCTCGAGGAACGGATCTATCGGCACCGTTGCGTGGAGCGCTGGTCCGTCGTCGTGCCCTGGATCGGCTTCCCGCTCGCCCGGCTGCTGGAGCGGGTGCAGCCGCGGAACGACGCCCGCTACGTCGGCTTCGTGACCTTCAACCGTCCGGAGCAGGCCTTCGGCCAGAAGACGCAGAGCTGGTACAAGTGGCCTTACTACGAAGGGCTTCGCATGGACGAGGCGATGAACGAACTCTCCTTCGTCGTGACGGGCATGTACGGCCATCCCCTGCAGAAGCAGAACGGCGCGCCGGTCCGCATCCATGTGCCCTGGAAGTACGGGTACAAGAGCCCGAAGAGCATCGTCCGCATCGACATCACCGCCGAGATGCCGACGACCTTCTGGAACGACCTGCAACCGTCCGAGTACGGCTTCTATTCGAACGTGGACCCGGACGTGCCGCACCCCCGCTGGTCCCAGGCCCAGGAGGAGATCGTCGGCACGGGTCAACGTGTTCCGACGCTCCCGTTCAACGGATACGGCGAGTGGGTCGGAGAGCTCTACGGTGGTCGCGTGACTCCGGTCGGAGACGTGCCGCACGCCCGCTGAGGTTCCGGGGGGCGGAGCTTCTTGACCCGCCCCCCGTTCACGGATAATGTCCCGCGGGCCCTGCGGAGGCGGGGCCTGCCCTGAAATCCGGATTTCCCCGAAACACATATAGATACGCCCTTGAGACGACGCGCGATCGCAGCGCTCGTGCTATTCCTGGGGGTGCTGGTCAGCCAGGGTTGCGGCGGCGAATATCCGCAATCCACGCTGCACCCCAGTTCGGATTCCGCCACGCTCATCGACCAGCTCTTCGACCAGATCTTCTGGTGGGCGGTCGGCGTGTTCGTCGTGGTGGAGGGCATCCTCATCTATGTATTCGTGCGTTTTCGGGAGCGGCCGGGCGACGCGCGGCCGAAGCAGGTGCACGGTCACCTTCTCCTCGAAGTCGGCTGGACGCTGGCCCCGGCGCTCATCCTCGTAGCGATCGCGATTCCGTCCATCCGCGCCATCTTCATCATCGACCGGTCGACGCCGGATCCGGAGGCGCTCGTCGTCGAGGTCATCGGCAAGCAGTGGTGGTGGGAATTCCGCTATCCCGAACTCGGCATCGTGACGGCGAACGAGGCGCACGTCCCCGTCGGCCGCACCGTCGACCTGAGGCTCCGTTCCGCGGACGTCATGCATTCGTTCTGGATCCCGCGCCTCGCCGGAAAGCGGGACCTCGTGCCGGGGATCGAGAACCAGCTCTGGTTCCGGCCGGATTCGGTCGGCGTGTACCACGGGCAGTGCGCGGAGTTCTGCGGCACGGCGCACGCGCTCATGGGAATGCGCGTGATCGTGGACGAACCCGACGACTTCGAGCGCTGGGCCCGGGCGAACGCTGCGCCGGCTTCGACACCCGCGGCCGCGGAGGCGCGGGCGGGGCAGGGGGTGTTCATGGCGAACGCCTGTGTGAGCTGTCACGCGGTGAGAGGAACGCCGGCGGCGGGGCAGTTCGGCCCGGATCTCACGCACTTCGGGAGCCGGCTCACGATCGCCTCGGGCGTGCTCGAGAACACGCCCGCGAACCTGGCGCGCTGGCTGGATTCCACCCAGCACGTGAAGCCCGGGAACCCGATGCCCGAAGTCGAGCTGAGCGACGCGCAGATCCGGCAGCTCGTCGCCTACCTCGGCTCGCTCCGCTAGCGCCATGGCGATGACCGACGGGTATTCCACGGGGATCCGGAGCTGGCTGACGACGGTCGATCACAAGCGGATCGCGATCATGTACTTCGTGGTCGGGTTCGTCTTCCTCCTCATTGCGGGCGTCGAGGGACAGCTCATCCGGCTCCAGCTCGCCACCCCGGAGCGCAGCTTCCTCGATCCGGACCTGTACAACCAGCTGTTCACGATGCACGGCACGACGATGGTGTTCTTCGCCGGCATGCCGCTCGTCGTCGCCTTCTTCAACTTCGTGGTGCCGCTGCAGATCGGGGCGCGCGACGTCGCCTTCCCGCGCCTGAACGCGTTCTCCTTCTGGGTCTTCCTCTTCGGCGGCCTCTTCCTGTACGCGAGCGTCCCCCTCCGGGTGATGCCCGACGGGGGCTGGTTCGCCTACATGCCGCTGACGAACCCCGAGTATTCGCCGGGTCCGGGCATCGATTTCTATGTGCTTGCGCTCCTGATCTCCGGCGTGGGGTCGATCGCGGGCGGACTGAACTTCCTCGTCACGATCCTCAACATGAGGGCGCCGGGGATGACGTTCATGAGGATGCCGCTCTTCACCTGGATGGCGCTCATCGTCTCCGCGCTCATCCTGCTCGCCTTCCCGCCCTTCACGGTCGGCCTGATCTTCATGCTCTTCGACCGCCGCTTCGGCACGCATTTCTTCGACGCGGCGGCGGGCGCGGACCCTGTCCTCTGGCAGCACCTGTTCTGGGTCTTCGGGCACCCCGAGGTCTACATCCTCATCCTGCCGGCCTTCGGCATCGTCTCCGACGTGATCCCGACGTTCTCGCGGAAGATCCTGTTCGGGTATCCGGTCGTCGTCTTCTCGGGGGTCCTCATCGCCTTCCTCGGCTTCGGCGTCTGGGTCCACCACATGTTCTCGGTCGGACTCGGGCCGGTGGTGAACGCGGTCTTCGGCGGGGCGACGATGCTCATCGCGATTCCCACCGGGATCAAGATCTTCAACTGGATCGCGACAATGTGGGGGGGACGGTTACGCTTCCGGACGGCGATGCTGTTCGCGGTCGGTCTCGTGGCGACGTTCACGATCGGCGGCCTGAGCGGCGTCATGCACAGTTCGCCGCCGGCGGACCTGCAGCAGACAGACACGTACTTCGTGGTGGCGCACTTCCACTACGTGCTCATCGGCGGGACCGTCTTCGGCCTCTTCTGCGGCTTCTACTACTGGTTCCCGAAGGCGACGGGACGGATGCTGCACGAAGGCCTGGGGAAGGCCCACTTCTGGCTCAGCTTCATCGCGCTGAACGTGACCTTCTTCCCGATGCACTTCTCCGGGCTCCTGGGGATGCCGAGGCGGACCTACACGTACGCGGAGGGGCTGGGCCTGGACGTGTTCAACCTGATCTCGACCGTCGGGGCCTTCATTTTCACCCTCTCCTTCGTGCCGCTGGTCTGGAACCTGTGGCGCACGTGGCGGCGCGGGGAGGCGGCAGGACACAACCCGTGGGACGCGTCGACGCTCGAGTGGACGATGGCCTCGCCGCCGCCGCACTACAACTTCGCGGAGATCCCGGCGGTCGACCGGCGGGACCCGCTCTGGCATCCCTATATCGAGCCGGAATCGCGCGCGGAGGGGGATGAGCCCGGGGGCGCCGTGCCGCGGCGACAGCCGGACGAGCCGCCGGCGCCCGTGGTCATGCCGAATCCGTCGTACTGGCCGCTCGTGCTCGCCGTCGGGATGCTCCTCATGACCATCGGCGGGCTCGGGTCGCTGGGGCTGACGCTCTTCGGCCTGCTCGTGACCGCGGTGGGGCTCTTCGCGTGGGCCTTCGAGCCCGCGTTCGGCGAGGAGGCGCACTGATGGAGGGGCCGACCTCGACGGGCATCCCGAACCGCAAGCTCGCCATGTGGGCCTTCATCGGGTCGGAGTGCATGCTCTTCGGCACCCTCATCGCCACGTACATGATCTATCGCGGCCGCAACCTCGTGCCGCCCTATCCGCACGACCTCCTGAACATCCCGTTCATCACCATCACGACCTTCGTGCTCCTGATGAGCAGCCTCATGATGGTGCTCGCGCTCGCGGCGGTGCAGAAGAACGATCTGCGGGCGACGAAACTCTGGCTCGGCCTGACGGCGCTGTTCGGCCTCATCTTTCTCGGCGGCCAGTACTACGAGTTCAGCCACTTCGTCCACGAGGGGCTGCCGCTTTCGCGGAACCTGTTCTCGTCCACCTTCTTCGTCCTCACGGGGACGCACGGCGCCCACGTCGCCGGAGGCGTGATCTGGCTGAGCACGCTCCTCGTGAGGACGGTGCAGGGGCAGCTCGACGCCCGCCATGCGGAGACGGTGGAGATTGCCGGTCTCTACTGGCACTTCGTGGACGTCGTGTGGATTATCCTCTTCACCCTCATCTACCTGTTGGTGTGAGGCACACGTGAGCCGCCACTCCGCCGAATCGCACCCGAGCACGCGCCTCTACATCGCCGTCGCGGTGATCCTCGCCGCGCTGACGGCGCTTGAGGTGATGGTGTTCTACATCGAGGCGCTCGCCCCGGTGCTCATCCCGATCCTGCTCGTGATGATGGCGGCGAAATTCGCGCTCGTCGCGATGTTCTTCATGCACCTGAAGTCCGACGGCCCGGTCCTCACCGCCATCTTTGCCTGGGGGGTGTTCATCGCCACCGCCATCGTGGTCGGACTGATGGCGATCTTCGGCAAGTTCGGCGCCTGATGACGAACCGGGTGCCGGACCCTCAGCGGGCCGGGGTCGCGGAGAGGGCGTAGAGGAAGAGGTTCACGCCCATCCGGAGAGCGGACTCCCGAACCTCGGGCGCGTCCCCGTGCACGCCCTCGTCCTCCCAGCCGTCCCCCAGGTCGGATTCGAAGCTGTAGTAGACCGCGAGACGGCCGTCGAGGAAGATGCCGAACCCCTGTGCGGGATTCCCGTCGTGTTCGTGAATCTTGGGCAGGCCGTCCGGCATCTCGTAGAAGATCCGGTAGATGCTGTGTTCGAGCGGCACCTCGGCGAGCGGGGTGTCCGGGAAGAGGCGGGCGATCTCCCGTCGAAAGGATTCGTCCAGGCCGTAGTTGTCGTCCACGTGCAGGAAGCCGCCCCCGTACAGGTAGGCGCGCAGGCGTTCGACCTCGAGCGCGGTGAAGGACATGTTGCCATGTCCCGTCGCGTACAGGTACGGATGGTCGGCGAGGTCGGGATCCGCGGCGCCCACCTCCGCGGGCCGGTCGGCCACCGGAATGCCGGTCCGGAGGCGGATCTGCTCGAGGAGGTTGTCGAGGCTCGACGGATTCGCGTACCAGTCGCCGCCGCCGTCGTAGCGCAGTCGTGTGATCGTCGGCGGCTCGGTCCGCTGCGAGCCGCCCGGCGGCTGGCCGGCGAGGCTCGGACAGGAGCCGAGCGCGGCCAATGCGGCGGCAGCCACCGTGACGAACCCGATCACCATCTGCGGCGTCCGGTCGCCGCGCCGCTGCGTGGCCCGGCAGTGCGGACAGATTCGCGTCGCGTCCGGCACGTTGCATTTGCAGCGTCGGCAGGGCTTCATTTGCCTGGCTTCATCGCGGCGCCTCGGTCGCATGGCGCGGCATGCGGGCCGCGCCGTGTCTCACCCATCTTCCCGCCGTCCCGGCTGCGGGTGCGGGACGACGATGGGCAGGTAGATTATCGGTTCGCGCGCTCCCTGGCGAAGGCCAGCAGTCCGTGGCAAAAACCCCGCGTCAGCGCCGAGAGCGGAGGAGCACTCGCTTGACAAGGAGCGACGAGGGAGCATAGCAGCGCTACGTGACCGAGGAGCGACGAAGAGCGCAGCGGTTCAGGCGAGATGCAGCGCCGCTCGAACGTAGCGGGGTTTTGCCACGGACTGTTAGGATGTGCCCGCGACGGGCCGCTTTCCGGCCTGCCGGACCACGAGGACCTGGACGATGCGTCGATACTCGGCCTACGACCCCCCTGAGTACGTCTCCTGGCAGCCGGACCCCGAACTCCTGGAGGCGTACAGGTCGCGCATCCGGGCGGACGACGCCCGCGCGCGGGAAATTGCCGCGTTGCCTCCCGACGCGCACATCGCACTGTACCGGGGGCTCCTCCGCTTCCGCCTGAGCGACATCGCCCTCACGAGGTGGGTGAAGCAGGGCGTGATCTCGAAGGCGTGGCTCGGGACCGGCGAGGAAGCCGTGACCGTGGGGGCCGTGAATGCGCTCGACCGTCGCGGTTCCGAGGGAGACATCGTGGGGCCGATGATCCGCAACCAGGGCGCGAATCACGAGATGGGCATGCCGATGGCGGAGGTGTTCCGCACCTACCTCGGGACGGCGGATGCCCCCGCGGGGGGACGGGATCTGCACCTCGGAGACCTGCGCTACGGCGTGTGTCCGCCCATCAGCATGGTCGCGACGCTGTCGACGGTCATGAACGGGTTCGCCCTCGCGTTCCGGATCCGCGGCGAACCCCGGGTGGCGTTGACCTGGGTCGGGGACGGCGCGACGAAACACGGCGAGGCGCACGAGGCGTTCGCCTTCGCCGCATCGCTCAGGCTGCCGATCATCTTCGTCATCCAGAACAACCAGGTGGCGCTGGGGACGCGGCTGGACCAGCACCACGTGCCGCCCGACTTCTCGGACTGGGGCGCGGCCTACGGGATTCCCTCCGAATCGGTGGATGGGAACCACGTGCTCGAGGTCTATGCGGCGACCCGGGTGGCGGCCGAACGCTGCCGGCGGGGGGAGGGGCCGCAACTCATCGAGGCGCGGACCTTCCGGATGGGAGGGCACGCGACGCACGACGTGCGAGAGGCCCGCGCCACCTTTTCGAGCGAGCTGTTCCGGTACTGGGGGCGACGGGATCCGGTCGGGCTCTATGAAGAGTACCTGGCGGGGATCGACCTCGGAGTCGCCGGCTCGGGGAACCTGCGGGAGCGGAACCTCAGGCAGCTCGCAGCGGTCGAGCGCGAGGTGGAGGCGGAGATCGAGCAGGCCGCGGCCGAGGCGCTGGCGAGCCGTGAGACGGCCGCTCCCCGTGGCGAAACGGTGACGCGCGGCGTGTACGGCGGAGGGGCGGCATGACGGGCGGTGGCGCCCGCCCGCGGCGGTCGGGCCGGATCGATGGCGCGGCGTGGACGCTATACGACGCGGCGCGGGCGCCGTCCGGCGTCGGGCTCGGCTACTTCGTGTGCGACGATTCCGGGATGGGGGACCGGCGGGCGGCGCTTCCCGCGGGGCTGGCCCTCGCGGATCTCGACGATGACGCATTTCGCGCGTTGTGGGAGGCGGGACGACCGCTCACGTCGACGGAACGCCGGGTCGTCGACGACAGCGGAGCGATCTGGCTTGCCCAGGGCGTGGGTCCGGTCTGGGCCGAGAGAGGGAGCGCGGCGGGTACGACAGGCCTTCGTCTGCGCTGCATCAGCGCTCAGTGCCCCGTGGTGGAGTTGAATGGGGCCACGCTCTCCGAGATGTCGGACGCGGAACTGTCCGCGCGCCTCGGCGCGCCCGAGGGAGTCGTGCCATCCTCCGATTGACGTTTCTCGGAACCGCTTCCTCGCGCCCGACGGTGTCGCGGAACGTTTCGTCGCTCGCGCTCAAGCGCGAGGGGCGGTTGTTCCTCCTCGACTGCGGCGAGGGGACGCAGCGGCAGATGATGCGCTATGGGGTGGGCTTTTCCGTTGGCGATATCCTCGTCACGCACCTCCACTCCGACCACTACCTCGGTCTCGCGGGCCTGCTCCGAACGATGAGCCTCCAGGGGCGCGAGGAGCCGCTGCGGATCTGGGCGCCATGCGGGGCGGGCGAGACGCTCCGCGCGCTCCGGGACCTGGGAGGGGACCGCCTGGCGTTCGACGCGACCGTGCACGAACTCCGGGCCGGAGAGGCGGTGGAAGGAGAAGGCTTTCGAGTCGAGGCGTTCGCGACCGAGCATACGCGGCGCTCACTCGGATACGCCCTCATCGAGGATACGCGCCCCGGGAGGTTCGATGTGACGGCGGCACGTGAGCTGGGCGTCCCGGAAGGCCCGCTCTTCGGCCGACTCCATCGCGGGGAGAGCGTGGACCTCGAGGACGGACGGCGCGTCCGTCCCGCGGAGCTCGTGGGTCCTCCGCGCCCGGGCAGGAGGGTCGTGTACACCGGCGATACGCGCCCCTCTCCCGAAACGGTCCGGATCTCGCGAGACGCCGACCTCCTCGTGCACGAGGCGACGTTCACGGAGGAGGAACGGGGTCGGGCACGGGACACCGGCCACTCGACCGCCGCCGACGCTGCCCGGATCGCGCGCGACGCTGGCGTGCGGCGGCTCGTGCTGACGCACGTCAGCGCCCGCTACGCCGAGCGGCCCGCGCAACTGCTCGAGGAGGCGCGTGCGGTCTTCCAGCCGGCGGAACTCGCGCGCGACGGCTGGTCCACCGATGTCTCCTTCGCTGACGCGGACCCGGGGAACCCGGACCCTTGATCCGCGTGCGCGTACCCGGGGACAAGTCGATCTCCCACCGGGCCGCGCTCATCGCGCCGCTCGCCTCGTCGGCGTCTGTCGTGCGCGGTCTTTCCGACGGCGCCGACGTGCGGGCGAGCGTGCGGGCGATGCAGCGGCTCGGCGCCGCCGTGGAGTGTGCCGAGGACGAACGCGGTCTCACGATCCGCTGTGCGGGTGGCGGGCTCGCCTCCGGCTCGGATCCGCGGCTCGACTGCGGGAACAGCGGTACGACGGCACGTCTGCTCGCCGGGATCCTGGCGGGTGCGGGCATCGCGGCGGTGCTCGATGGCGATCCGTCGCTTCGCGGCCGGCCCATGCGCCGCGTCATCTACCCGCTGCAGGCGATGGGGGCGCGGATCGAGTACGAGGGTGAGCCGGAGCGGCTTCCGGTGCGTCTCCGCGGGCGAGCCACCGGGACCCTCCGGACGCTGCGCCACCGCGGCCGGGTCGCCAGCGCCCAGGTCAAGTCGGCCGTTCTCCTGGCCGGCGTGCTGGCCCGCGTGCGGGTCGAAGTCAGCGAACCGGCCCTCTCCCGGGACCACACCGAACGCATGCTCGCCGGGATGGGTGTGCCGGTTGCCTTCGATCCCGGGCGGACCGGTGGGGGAGAGGTGAGCTTCGACCCGGCCGGTTGGGAAGGTGGGCTGAGGGGCCTCCGCATGACCGTGCCCGGGGACCCTTCATCGGCCGCCTTCCTCATGGGGGCGTCGCTCCTCGGCGGCCGAACGCTGAGAGTGGAAGCGGTGGCGGCCAACCCCGGGCGCATCGGGTTTCTGTCCGTCCTCGAGGAGATGGGGGCCCGGGTCGACCGGGATCCCGAGCCGGCCCAGGCGGGGGAACCGCTGGAAACGTGGACCGTCCATCCCCCGGACGGCCTCCGGGCGTTCTCGATCGGCGGCGACCGGATTCCGGGGGTGATCGACGAGATTCCGCTTCTCGCCGTGCTTGCCGCCCGGGCGCGCGGTCGTTCGGAAATTCGGGATGCCGCCGAGCTGCGCGTGAAGGAGAGCGACCGCCTCGCCGTGCTGGCCCGGACGCTCGAAGCACTCGGAGTCGTCGTGGAGGAACGGCCCGACGGTCTCACGATCCAGGGGCGCGCCGGACGGCTGCGCGGCGACGTCGAGACGCGCGGCGACCACCGGATCGCCATGGCATTCGGGGTCCTCGACGCGGCCGGTGATGCTGACCTGCGGATCGACGACCGCGCGTGCGCGGACGTCTCGTATCCGGGTTTCTGGGAGGCGATCGATCCGTTCCGCCGCGGGGCTCGCCCAGGTCGATCCTCGCGGACGGGACGAGTGATCGCGGTGGACGGCCCAGCGGCTTCCGGCAAGAGCAGCACGGCCCTGAGCGTGGCCCGCCGGCTCGGCTTCGTACATGTGAACTCCGGACTGCTCTACCGGGCGGTCACCTGGTGGGCTCTCGACCGGGGCATCGCCGAGGACGGCCCGTCGATCGAGTCCGCCGTGTCCGGGCTGGACATCGATCTCGTCCCCGCGCGCGGCGGATTCGACGTATCCGTGGAGGGGACCCGGCCCGGCCCGGGCCTCGAATCGCCCGAAGTGACGGCGCGGGTGTCCGCCGTTTCCGCGCTTCCCGCGGTGCGGGAGGCCGCGCTGGAGCGGCTGCGCCGGGCAGGCAGCCGGCACGAAATCGTCTGCGACGGACGCGACATCGGCACGGCCGTCTTTCCCGGCGCGGATCTGAAGATCTTCCTCGTGGCGGAAGCCGGCGAGAGGGCGCGCCGCCGGCTTCGCCAGCGCGACGCTTCCTTCACGATGGACGACGTCGAACGGGAGACCCGGCGTCTCGAGGCGCGGGACCGGCTGGATCGATCGCGTCCGCTTTCTCCGCTTCGGCGGGCTCCCGACGCCATCGAGATCGATACGACCTCCATGTCCCCCGACGAGGTCGTGGAAGCGATCCTCGAGCTTGCGGCGGCCGCTTTCCGTTGACGCTTCCGCAGCCTGAATCTAAGTTGGCGTACTGTTCGAGGATCGGTGGCGGAAAAAGTGGCGCTCCGCCCCGGATCCTGTGGAGACCCGACACCAGGGGATCGGCCGGCGGCTGGGCGGAGATGGTGAAGCTCGGTTGAGGTCGATTCTTTTTTGCCACGAGGCCCGGCGGGATGCACGGTTGGCCCCGCACGGGAGCTTGATTCCCAATGCCCGACGATACGAACCCTCAGACCGACATCCCCGAGACCGACATCCCCGAGACTACGGATGCGTCGACGGAAGCCGACGACTCCGCTCCGGACGACGCGGAGGTTGCCGTTGCGACTCCGGCCGCCTTCGAGCCGAGTGCCATCGATCTGGATCTCGACGCCGATCCCCGGGACGACTCGCAGCACGACCAGGCGGAGTACGCCGAACTCTACGCGCTCTACGAGGACACGCTCAGCCGCATCACGGAAGGCGAGATCGTCTCCGCGCAGGTCATCGGCAAGACCGAGACGGACATCATCCTCGATGTCGGCTTCAAGTCCGAAGGGGCCGTCCCGCTCGAAGAATTCTCGGATCCGGACGAAGTTCAGCTGGGCGACTCCGTCGATGTCCTCCTCGAGAGCCTCGAGGATGAGGAAGGCGTCGTCGTCCTGTCGAAGAAGAAGGCGGACTTCCTCCGCGTCTGGGAGAAGATCAAGGACGCCTTCGACAACGACCGGCCCGTGCAGGGGCGTATCAAGCGGAAGATCAAGGGTGGGGTGACCGTCGACCTCATGGGGGTCGACGCCTTCCTCCCCGGGTCCCAGATCGCGCTCCGCCGCGTGCCGAACGTCGACGATCTCCTCGGAGACGAGTACGACTTCAAGATCCTCAAGCTCAACAAGCGCCGCCGGAACATCGTGGTGAGCCGTCGCGTCCTTCTCGAGGAGGAGCGGGCGGGGAAGCGCGAGGAACTCAAGAAGGAGCTGTCGGTGGGCGACGTGCGCCCCGGGATCGTCAAGAACATCACGGATTTCGGCGCCTTCATCGATCTCGGCGGCATGGACGGCCTCCTCCATATCACCGACATGTCCTGGGGGCGCATCGGCCACCCCTCGGAAGTCTGCGAGATCGGCCAGTCGCTCGAAATCAAGATCCTCGACATCGACTGGGATCGGGAGAGGATCTCGCTCGGCCTCAAGCAACTTCAGGAGTACCCCTGGAAGAACGTGGCCGAGAAATACCCGGTCGGGATACGCGTGCTGGGCCGCGTCGTCTCGATCACGAACTACGGCGCCTTCATCGAACTCGAGCGCGGGATCGAGGGTCTCGTCCACATCTCCGAGATGTCGTGGACCCGCAACGTCCGCCATCCCTCGCAGTTGGTCGGCATCAACGACAAGGTCGAATGCGTCGTGCTGCGCGTCGATGAAGAGGCGCAGAAGATTTCGCTCGGGATGAAGCAGGTGGAGGAGGACCCGTGGCTGGCGCTCCCGGCGCAGTATCCACCGGGGACGAAGATCCGCGGCCTCGTCCGCAACCTGACGTCCTTCGGCGCCTTTGTGGAGGTCGAGGCCGGAATCGACGGCCTCGTCCACATCTCCGACATGAGCTGGACGCGGCGGGTGCAGCATCCGGCGGAGGTGCTCCGAAAGGGCGAGGAGGTCGACGTCGTCGTTCTGTCGATCGACCCCGACCAGAAGCGGATCTCCCTCGGCTTGAAACAGGTGCAGGAAGATCCGTGGTATCAGCTCGCGCAGGCGTATCAGCCAGGACGGGAAGTGGCGGGCTCGATCACGCGGTTGCTCGAGAAGGGTGTCGTCGTGGACCTCGGGAGCGATCTCGAAGGCTTCGTGCCGATCTCGCAACTGGGCATGGAGGCGCCGATCACCGAGCCCGCCGACCACTTCGACGAGGGCCATCGGTTGGACCTGCGCGTACTCGAGACGGATCCGATCAACCGCCGCATCGTTCTCGCCGTCGTGGACGCGCCCGATGTTCCGTACGACGCCGAGGAGGTAGAGTACGAGAACATGGCGGCGTCGAAGTCCGGCTCCGCGGCGGACGACACGGACGAGGGGGAGCAGTCCGATTCCGGTGGTGAGGCAGGGGAGTAGCCCCTTCCACGAGCGGCGAAGAACAGCGACAAGGCGCGTAGCTCTTGGCTGCAGCGCCGTTCTGGTCGCGGCTGCGGGGTGTGCGCTCATCGGCGGCAACCCACCCATCGAGACCGCCGCACCGAGCACCGTCGACCCCGAGGGAGCGGTCGCCGCGCTCCGGGTCGCCGAGTCCGATTACGAGCAGGGGCGATTCGTCCAGGCGGCCGCGCGCGGGGATTCCCTCGACGCCGCATGGCGTGAGATCGAGTCCCTCCGCGCCCTCGCGGACCGCGCCCTCTCCGTAGCGGGCCGGGCGTTCGAGGCGCAGAGACTCCCCGGCGCCGCGGCGGATCGCTACGGCATGCTCCTGGCGCGCGCGCCGGCTCCTTCGTTGGAAACGGCCACCTTGGAGCGACTCGTTCGGATTCTCTCGGACACGAACCGCGAACCCGAGGCGGTCGCCGCGGTCCTCTCCACCCCCGGAGGGATCGAGGCGGTCGGCGCGGAGGATCTCCGCCGATTGACCTCGGCCCTCACGGTCCGCGAATTGCGCCCGTTGACGGAGATTTTCCCGCCGGAGACCGCCGCGGCCGCGATCGTTCATGCACAATTCGTCCGACTTCTCGTCATCGAGAGGGAGGGTGCTGAAGCGAGGCGTCTGGCCGCCCGCATCCTGGAGGGACAGCCCGCCGAGCCCGAGCGGGTCACGGCGGAGATGATCGTGCGGGCCGAAACGGACCTCGGCAGTGGCGACGCGCGCATCGGCGCGATCCTGCCGCTCACCGGCGATCTCGCGGAGGTGGGCCAGGTGCTGCGCGAGGGGATCGAACTCGCCGTCGAGCGATACGGCGCCGAGCGCCCGGCCGGCTTCGATGTCGAACTCATCGTCCTCGATGACGAGTCGAATCCGGAGAACACGGTGGGGCTCGTCCGGTCGCTCGAGGAACGGGACGTGATCGCGATCGTCGGCCCCCTCCGCTCCGAGTCGTTCGCGGCGGCCGTCCGGGCGCGCCGGAATCCGAGGCTGCCGATCATCAGCCCCACGGCGACGGAAGTGCTGAATCCCGCGCCCGCGACCTACACCCTCTATGACACGGATACGCGCGCCTCGGATGTGGCGGAGGAACTGGCGCGCTGGACGCTGGAGGTACTGCGGCTACGGCGCGTCGCCGTCCTCGAGCCGGACGGGGTCGGACTCGGCGGTGCCGTTACCGCGTTCACGCGAACGATCCGCGAGCACGGCGGCCTGCTTGTCGGACATGAACGCTACGACCCCGGACTCACGACCTTCCAGGGACCCATCGAAGCCATCGCGGCCTCGGAGCCGGACGTCGTCTTCGCGCCGGCGGCGTCCGCCTCCGGCGTCCTCGCCGTTGCGCCTCAGCTCTTCTACTACGGGCTGTACGACGTGATCGTGATCGGAAGCGAGGCCTGGGCCGAGCCGGCCGCGCTGCGTCGTCTCGAGCGGTTCGCGACGGATCATCGCGTGGTCGGTCTTGCCACGGACCGCGTCAGCCGGGATACGCCGTGGCGGCGATTTGTAGCGGACTATGAGAGACGATACCGAAAGACGTTGCGGGACAACATTATGCCGGCTCTGGCACACGATGCGACGCTCCTCGTACTCACCGCACTCGACGGTGCGAGACTGCCGATCCCGGCCGCGCTGGCGGCATATCTGGAGTTGGGGCCGGAAGTCGAGGGCGTGACGGGCCGTCTGCGTCCCGAAGCCGGACGATCCGTCGTGCGGCGCTCCACGGAGGTCCGCATGCTGGTCGATGGTTCGCCCGTGGAGGCGGAAAGGGAGGAACTTCTCGCCTGGCTGGCGGAGGTGCGGGCCGCGCCGTCTCCCTTTGCGCCGCGCGACTCGGTGCGCGTCGATACCCTGCGCGCGGAGGCGCTGCGCGGGGTGGGAACCGTGAGCATCCGGTGAGCATGCGCGAGAAGCTGGCGGAACTCGAGGCCCGGTTCGAGCGTGCGGTCCGCGGAGATCCGGATCGGCTCGCCCGCCAGCACGAGCGCGGCAAGCTGGGCGCCCGGGAGCGCCTCGAGATCCTCCTGGACGAGGGCAGCTTCGTGGAGTTCGACCGCTTCGTCGAGCACCGCTGCACCGACTTCGGGCTGGGAGATCGGCGCATCCCGGGCGACGGGGTCATCACGGGCTACGGCCGCATCGACGGCCGAATCGTCTATGTGTTCAGCCAGGACTTCACGGTCTTCGGGGGGTCGCTCTCGGAGGCGCACGCCGGGAAGATCGTGAAGGTGCTGGATCTCGCGACGCGGAACGGCGCCCCCTTCATCGGAATCAACGACTCGGGCGGCGCGCGGATTCAGGAGGGGGTCGCCTCCCTCGGCGGCTACGCGGACATCTTCCTCCGAAACACGCTGGCCTCGGGCGTGATCCCGCAACTGAGCGCGATCCTGGGGCCGTGTTCGGGAGGGGCGGTCTACAGCCCCGCCATTACGGACTTCGTGTTCATGGTGGACGGTGTGAGCCACATGTTCATCACGGGCCCCGGCGTCGTGAAGACGGTCACGCACGAGGACGTGACGTTCGACGAACTCGGCGGCGCGGCCGTGCATGCGAGCCGGTCCGGCGTGGCGCACTTCCGTTCGGCGACCGAAGTCGATGCCCTCGGCGCCGTACGCCGCCTCCTGTCCTACCTGCCTTCGAACAATCAGGAGACGCCGCCATGGCGGGAGACGACGGATCCGCCGGACCGGGCCGACGAGGCGCTTCTCAAGATCGTACCGGATGACCCGAAGCTCCCCTACGACATGCTGGACATCATCCATCGGGTCGTCGACACCGGAAGCCTGATGGAAGTCCACGAGGACTACGCCCGGAACATCATCACCGGCTTCGCCCGGCTCGGGGGGAACGCCGTGGGCATCATCGGCAACCAGCCCGCGGTCCTCGCCGGCGTCCTGGACAGCAACGCGAGCATCAAGGCCGCGCGTTTCGTCCGCTTCTGCGATGCGTTCAACGTTCCGCTGGTCACCTTCGAGGATGTGCCCGGCTTCCTCCCGGGACTGAGGGAAGAGCACGAGGGCATCATCCGAAACGGCGCGAAGCTCCTCTTCGCCTACTGCGAGGCCACCGTGCCGAAGCTCACCGTCATCACGCGCAAGGCATACGGCGGCGCGTATGACGTCATGTCGTCCAAGCACATCCGGGGCGATCTCAATCTCGCCTGGCCCAGTGCGGAGATCGCGGTGATGGGCGCGAAGGGTGCGGTGGAGGTCCTGTTCCGGCGCGAAATCGCCGCGGCCGAGGACCCCGTGGCGCGCGCCGCCGAACTCGAAGCGGAGTACCGGGCGAAGTTCGCCAACCCCTACCTGGCTGCCGAGCGCGGGTTCATCGATGACGTGATCGACCCCCGCGAGACGCGCGCGCGCCTCGTGTCGGGGCTCGAGGCCATGGCCGAGAAGCGCGACCTCAACCCGCCCAGGAAGCACGGCAACATCCCGCTGTGATCCCCTCCGAGGCCGGATGTTCGACAAGGTCCTGATCGCGAACCGCGGCGAGATCGCGGTTCGCGTCATCCGCGCCTGCCACGAGGAGGGCCTCGGGACCGTCGCGGTCTACTCCGACGCGGACCGCCGGGCCCCCCACGTGCTTCTGGCGGGCGAAGCGATCCGGATCGGCGGGGCCGCCGCCGCGGAGAGCTACCTGTCCATCGACCGGCTCCTCGCAGCCGCGGAGAAGACGGGCGCGGGCGCCGTCCATCCGGGGTACGGCTTCCTGGCCGAGAACGCCGATTTCGCGCGCGCCGTCGAGGCCGCCGGACTCGTCCACGTCGGACCTCCCCCGGAGGCGATCGAAATCATGGGCGACAAGACGCGTGCCCGGGAGCGGATGGTCCAGGCGGGAGTCCCCGTCATTCCGGGCAGCGGTCCGCTCGCCTCGGCGGCGGAAGCCGTCACCGAGGCCGGAAAGATCGGATTCCCCGTCCTCCTGAAGGCGGCGGCGGGAGGGGGCGGCAAGGGCATGCACGTCGTCTCCGACGCGGCGGAAATGGCAGGAGCGTTCGGGCGGGCGACGCGGGAGGCGCGGAGCGCCTTCGGCGACGGACGCGTGTTCGCGGAGCGCTTCCTGCGGGCCCCGCGGCACATCGAGATCCAGGTGCTCGCCGACGACGAGCGGACCGTGGACTTCGGCGAGCGGGAGTGTTCGATCCAGCGGCGACACCAGAAACTGATCGAGGAAGCGCCGTCCACGGCCATCGACGACGCCCTCCGGCGCCGGATGGCGGAGGTCGCGGTGCGGGCGGCCGAGGCGGTCGGCTACCGGGGCGCGGGTACGGTCGAGTTCCTGGTCGAGGAAGGGGAGTTTTTCTTCCTCGAGATGAACACCCGGATTCAGGTCGAGCACCCCGTGACGGAACTCGTGACCGGCGTGGACCTCGTCCGGCAGCAACTGCGCGTCGCCCGGGGGCTTCCCCTGCTCGGCGGCGGAGAGCCGCCCGCGGCGCGCGGGCACGCGATTGAATGCCGGATCAACGCGGAGGACCCCGCCGTCGGATTCGTCCCGTCGACCGGTTGCATCGACCGCCTCGAAGTCCCGACGGGGCCCGGCGTGCGCTGGGACGGAGGGATCCGTAACGGGTCGGAAGTCGGCCCCCACTACGACTCGCTGCTCGGCAAGCTCGTCGTCCACGCCGCGGATCGGGACGCGGCGATCGCGCGCATGCGGTCTGCGCTCGAAGCGCTGGTCATCGGCGGCGTCGAGACGACCGTCCCGTGGCATCTCGCGGTGATGGACGAACCCGACTACCGGATGAACGACCTCTCCATCCGGTACGTGGAGGAGCACGCCGGACTTGGAGAGACCGCGGATCCCGGACTGCGCGACGTGGCGATGGCGACCGCCGTCCTCCTCGCGGACGGGGAGCGGCCGCGGGTCGCTTCCGGCGGCGCACCTCGCTCCCACGATGGAAGGAACGGGCTGTCGGCCTGGGTGCGGGCGGGTCGGGAGTGGTGAAGCCGTCATGAAGTACCACGTCGAGGTGGACGGCGGGAGCTTCGAGGTCGAACGGCTGGCCTCGGGACTGCGCCTGAACGGCGCGGAGCGCGAGGCCGAGTTCGAGTGGATGGCGGAAGGCGAGGTGCAGCTCACCCTGGACGGCGCGAACCATCGCGTGCTTGCGCGCCGGACGGCCGGGGGGTGGCGGCTGACCGTGCGCGGGCGGACGTTCGACGTAAGGGTGGAGGATGAACGCACCCGGACCCTCCGTGCGCTGGCCGACCGGAGCGCGGGGGCGCAGGGACCGCAGGAGTTGCGCGCCCCGATGCCGGGGCTGGTCACGCGCGTCCTCGCGGAAGCCGGACAGCGCGTGGACGCGGGCGATGGGCTGGTCGTGATCGAAGCCATGAAGATGGAGAACGAGCTGCGCGCCCGGGAACCGGGCACGGTGGCCGGGATCGCGATCCGGCCCGGCGACGTCGTGGACCGCGATCAGGTGCTCGTGACGCTCGAAGCGGAGACGTCGTGAGCGAGCGGCGTCCGGGCTTCTTCACGACGAGCGGCATCGAAATCGACCCGGTGTATCGCGCGGGCGCCGCGGGTCCGGATCCGGCGCTGCCCGGCGAGTTTCCCTACACGCGCGGCGTATACCCCACGATGTATCGGGGACGGCTGTGGACGATGCGCCAGTACGCCGGCTTCGGTACGGCCGCGGAGACCAACGCGCGGTTCCGCTATCTGCTTGAATCCGGGCAGACGGGTCTTTCCGTCGCCTTCGACCTTCCGACCCAGATGGGGTACGACTCCGACGACGCCAGGGTGCGCGGAGAAGTCGGACGCGTCGGCGTGGCGATCGACTCGATCGAGGACATGCACCGCCTGTTCGAGGAAATCCCGCTCGAGCGCGTATCGACGGCCATGACGATCAACGCCACCGCGCCCGTGCTCCTCGCGATGTACGCGGGAGTGGCTCAGGAACGGGGGATTGACCCGGCGGTCCTCCGTGGCACGGTCCAGAACGATGTGCTGAAGGAGTTCATCGCGCGGGGGACGTACATCTACCCCGTGGAACCCAGCGTTCGGTTCGTGACGGACGTGTTCGATTTCTGCGCGCGTGAGATGCCGCGCTGGCGCTCGATTTCCATCAGCGGGTATCACATCCGGGAGGCCGGCGCGACTGCGGCCCAGGAACTGGCCTTTACGATCGCCAACGGGCTCGAATACGTGCGCCGCGCCATCGGGCGGGGACTGGCGATCGACGACTTCGCTCCCGGGCTCAGCTTCTTCTTCTCGGCCGACCGGCTGTTCTTCGAGGAGGTGGCCAAGTTCCGCGCGGCCCGTCGCCTGTGGGCCCGGCTGATGCGGGACCGGTTCGAAGCTGCGGAGGAGAGCTGCCGGCTGAAGTTCCATACCCAGACGTCCGGGGCCGCGCTTACGGCCCAGCAGCCGTTGAACAACGTGGTACGGGTCGCGATTCAGGCGCTCTCCGCCGTCCTCGGGGGGACGCAGTCGCTGCACACGAACAGCTACGACGAGGCGCTCTCGCTCCCCGGAGCGGATGCCGCCCGCCTCGCGCTCCGCACACAGCAGATCCTGGCGGCCGAGACGGGCGTCGGGGACACCGTCGATCCCCTCGGGGGCTCCCACTTCGTGGAGTCGCTCACGGACGACCTCGAGGCGAGCGCGGCGGAGTATCTTGCGCGCGTCGAGGAACTGGGTGGCCCGGTGCAGGCGATCGACTACATGCGTGAGGAGATCCACCTCGCCGCCCGCCGGCACCAGGAGGCGGTCGAAAGAGGCGAACTCGAGGTCGTGGGCGTGAACGTGCACGCGGATGCCGAACCGGTCGACATGCCGACGGCGCCGGACTTCGCCCGCCTGGCGGATGAACAGCGCCGCCGGCTCGCGCGGCTCAGGGCGGCGAGGGATGGCGCGGACGTGGAAGCGTCGCTGGCCGAGATCCGGCGGGCGGCGGCCGGAGATGCTAACCTCCTGCCCGTACTGATCGACGCTGTCCGGCGCCGCGTGACTCTGGGGGAGATCAGCCACGCGCTGCGCGAGGTATGGGGGGAGTACCGTCCCGGCTAACGGCTGGCGGCGTCGGGCGTTCCACGGATGGATCCGGGGGCACGGGTGCCAACGTACGAATACAGATGTCGCGCTTGCCGACACGACTTCGAGCGGTTCCAGCGCATGTCGGACGCCCCGATCCGCGTCTGCCCGTCGTGCGGGGAAGAGCGGGTGGAGCGGCTCATCTCGACCGGAGGCGGAATCGTCTTCAAGGGGTCGGGCTTCTATGCCACCGACTATCGGCGGCCGGCCGATGATGCCGGGAAGCCCGCCGCGGCGACGGCGTCCGACGCGGACCCGTCTCCTTCGCGGGACGGCGCCTCGTCCGGGTCCGAACCCGCTCCATCCGGGTCATCGGAAGGCGGCTCCGGGTCTTGACGGTTGACGTCGGGCCGACCCGGCTCGCCGAGGCGCTCGAGTCCGCGCTCTCCGCCGCCGGGGCTCCGGAAGGCTTCTCTCCCGGACTGGAACGGCCGCGGGATCCGACGCACGGAGACTGGGCGTCCAACGCGGCGCTCGTGCTCGCGAAGAGGCTGGGCCAGCCTCCCCGGGCGATCGCGGCGCGCGTCTGCGATCTGATCGACCACGCGGCCGCCGGTATCGCGACGGTGGAGGTCGCGGGCCCGGGATTCCTGAACTTCCGGCTCTCCGACCGATCGGTCTGGCGGCGACTGACGGAGGTCATCGAGGCCGGCCACGACTGGGGACGGACGCGGGCCTCGCCGGCTCTCCGCATCAACGTGGAGTTCGTCTCCGCCAATCCGACGGGGCCGCTGCATGTGGCCCACGGTCGTGGCGCCGCGCTCGGCGACGCCGTCGCGTCGCTGCTGGAGTGGGCCGGACACGAGGTGACGCGCGAGTTCTACGTGAACGACGCCGGACGGCAGATCGAACTCCTCGGCGAATCCGTCGAGGCGCGTTACGAGGAAACGGTCGGCCGATCCGTGGCCATTCCCGAAGGCGGATACCACGGGGAGTACGTCCGCGACACGGCGCTGGCGATTCGAGACGCCGCTGGTCCGGAGGTTCTCGCCTCGCTCGCGCCGGACGAGCGGCGCGCGCACTTCCGGCGCGAAGCGGTGCGGCTGCTCCGCGAGGAACAGGCGGAGGACCTGGGGCGGTTCGGAGTCAACATGGATCTGTACTACTCCGAACGCTCGCTCTACGAGTCCGGAGCCATCGACCGCCTCATCGAGGCGCTGGAGGCCGCCGGCCTGATCTACCGCTCGCACGGGGCGACCTGGCTTCGGACTTCGAACCTCGGCGATGAGAAGGACCGGGTCCTCATCAAGAGCGACGGCTCCTTCACCTACTTCCTGCCCGATCTCGCCTATCACCTCGACAAGGCGAAGCGCGGCTTCGAACTCGCGATCGACGTCTGGGGCGCGGATCACCAGGGCCACGAGCAGCGCATGCTCGCGGCCCTGCGCGGGCTGTCGTACCCCGACCTTCTCGAGGTCCTGATCATCCAGCTCGTCACGGTTCTGCGCGACGGCAGGGAAGTCCGGATGAGCAAGCGCGCCGGGCGTTTCGTGACCCTGGGAGAACTCGTCGACGAAACGGGCCCGGACGTGGCGCGGTATTTCTTCCTCATGCGCCGGGCCGAGGTGCATCTCAACTTCGATCTCGACCTCGCTCTGGACACGTCGGACGCGAATCCCGTCTACAAGGTCCAGTACGCCCATGCACGCATGTGCAGCGTTTTCCGCAGGGCCGGGATCGTCGCTGACGAAGTACCGGCCGCGCTCGACGTCCCGGACACCTTCGGCACCCCGGCCGAGCGCGAGGTCGCCCTGTCCGTCATGAGGCTTCCGGACGTCATCGCGACGGCCGCCGCGAGCCGGGCTCCTCACCTTGTCTGCGCGTATCTGGAGGCGACGGCGGGGCTCGTGAACGCCTGGTACCACCAGGGGAACCTGGACCCGGCGCAGAGAATCCTGGCGGACGTGCCGGAACGGGCCGCGAGAATACGGCTCGCGCGCGCGGTGCAGCTCACGCTGCGCAACGGGCTGCGGGCGCTCGGCCTCTCGGCTCCCGAAACCATGATCCGGGACGCGAAGTGACGCCCCGTGCCCCCGTGACGGGCGGCGGCCGGACCGACGCGGCGCCGATCCTCGTCGTCGGCAGCGTCGCCCTCGATGAGATCTCGACCCCCGCCGGACACCGGGAGGGCGTGGTCGGCGGGACGGCGGTCAACTTCAGCGCCGCGGCCTCCCTGTTCGCGCCGGTCCAGCTCGTGGGGGTGATCGGCGACGACTATCCGACGGGCGAACTCGACTTTCTCCTCCGCAGGGGCGCGGATCTATCGGGGCTTGAGCAGCGGCCCGGCCGCAGTTTCCGGTGGGGCGGCTTCTATCGACGGGACATGAATACGAGGGACACGACGTTCACCGAATTGGGTGTGTTCGCGGACTTCCATCCAACGATCCCTGACGCGTTCCGGGGTGCGCCCTGGGCCTTTCTGGGAGCCATCGACCCCACTCTTCAGCTCGAGGTGCTCGATCAGATCGATTCGCCGGTGCTCGCGGCGTGCGACACGATGAACTACTGGATCGAGGGGACGCCGGAACGTCTCGCCGAGGTGATCGCGAAGATCGACCTCATCACGCTGAACGACGAGGAAGCGAAACAGCTTTCCGGCGAGTACAACCTGGCCCGGGCCGCGCGCTGGATTCAGAGCCGGGGCCCGCGCCACGTCGT
>VXMQ01000050.1:0-16390 GCA_009841015.1 Candidatus Palauibacter denitrificans
GCGTCTCGAGAAGGCGCCGAACCGCCCGCACCCGATCCGTATTGAGCCGCGCAGTCTAGGGGTTTTCTCGATTTCAGGCAACGAACTCAAGCGGCGGCTCCGGTGGAGAGGGCGATCGTCTCGCGCCGGGCCGCGCCGACGCCGACGAAGCGGATGGGCGCGGCGCACACTTCCTCGATCCGGGCGAGGTAGCGGCGCGCGGCGGCGGGCAGGTCGCCGACGGCGCGGCACCCGCTCGTGTCCGCGTTCCAGCCCGCCCAGCGCTCGTAGACCGGACGCACGCGGGCGAGGTCCGCAACGGAGTCCGGGAACGAAGCAGTCGGCGCCCCATCGAGTTCGTAGCCGGTCGAGAGCCTGATCGTCTCGAAGGTGTCGAGCACGTCCAGCTTCGTGACCGCGAGGCCGGTGAGACCGTTCACGCCGGCCGCATAGCGCGCCACGTTCGCATCGAACCAGCCGGGGCGGCGGGGGCGGCCGGTCGTCGCGCCGAACTCGCCGCCGAGCTGCCGCAGACGTTCGGCCTCCGCCTCCGGGAGTTCCGTCGGCAGCGGACCTTCGCCCACGCGCGTGATGTAGGCCTTCACGACGCCGATCACTTCGTCGATGAGCGTCGGCCCGATCCCGACCCCCGAAGCGGCGCCTCCCGCCGTCGTCGTCGAGGAGGTCACGAACGGGTACGTCCCGTGGTCGATGTCGAGAAGTGCCCCCTGCGCCCCTTCGAGGAGGACCCGTCCCCCCGACGCCAGCCCGCCGCGGATCTCATCCCCCGCGTCCGTCGACAGTCCGACCATCGTGGGGCGGACCGTCTCGAGTTCGGCCATCACCTCGTCCGCGTCTACGCGCCGCTCGTCGCCGAGTCCGGCCAGCGTGACGTTCGCGCGCACCGCCGCCGCGGCCACGATCTCGCGCGTGCGGTCCAGGTTGCGCAGATCGCCGACGCGGAGCCCCGTTCGGGAGATCTTGTCGCGGTACGCCGGACCGATTCCCCGCCCCGTCGTCCCGATCTTCTTCGCGCCCCGGCTGTCCTCCTGCGCGGCATCGAGCAGCCGGTGATAGGGGAGGACGAGATGCGCGCGCCGGCTCAGCCCCAGGCGCCCGTCGAGGTCGATACCGCGCGACCGGAGCGTGTCCATCTCCCGCGCCAGCACCCACGGATCCACGACCACGCCGTTTCCGAGCAGGCAGCGCGTCTCTCGATTCAGGATTCCGGAGGGGATGAGGTGGAGGATGAACTCCTCCTCGTTCGCGCCCTCGCCCACGCGCACCGTGTGCCCCGCGTTCGCGCCCCCCTGGTAGCGCGCCACGATCGTGGCCTGCTCCGCGAGCACGTCCACGATCTTCCCCTTCCCTTCGTCTCCCCACTGCGCGCCGACCACGACGACGCAGCGCACGCTGTCACTGAACATGGTGTGTCTTTGGCTTTCGATTCGGGTGCTGTGCTGCGACGGATTTCAAAGATAGCTCAATGATGCGTTCCCGCTTGAACGCGCCGCAGGGCGAGGCGACCCGGGCCCGGCTTCGGGCCGCGGTCAGGCGGAGACGCCGAGGGCGGCGGCCTCGAGCGCGGCGTCGACCACGGCGAGCCTGGCGTCGTCGGCGGGCTGGAGAGGGCTGCGCGGCGGGCCTCCGTAGAGGCCGAGCCGGTCCAGGGCGGCCTTCACCGACACGATGCCTCCCTCGGCGACGAGGCGCTTGTGGAGGGGAGCCACGCGCTCCTGCATCGCCCCGGCGCGGCGATGGTCGCCCTCGCGCCAGGCGTCAAAGATCTGGCAGCACGAGCGTGTCGCGACCACGGCCACGCCGAGGATGCCGCCCACGGCCCCCGCCTCAAGCGCGGCGTAGAGGAGCGCCCCGGAGCCCACGAGCACCTGCGCGTTGCGGCCGCACGCCTCGATGAGTTGGCCGAGGTTCCGGAGATCGCCCGAGGAATCCTTGATCCCGATGATGTTGGGGTGCTCGACGAGCCGGCCCACGAGATCGGGCGTGAGGTGCACAGGCACGAACTGCGGGATGTGGTAGAGGACGACGGGCACGGGCGACGCGTCGGCCACCGCAAGAAAGTGATCGCGCACAACGTCCGGCTTCATCGCCTTCAGGTAGTAGGAGCCGGAGCGCACGAGGACGGCACTCGCGCCCAGTTCGGCCACCTCGCGGGTCACGGAGATCACCTCGCGCGTGGACTCGGCCCCCGTCCCGACGGTGAGGGTACGGTCTCCGATACGCGCGGCGGTCGTCTCCACCAGCGCGCACAGTTCACGGCGGTCGAGGAGCGGTGCCTCCCCCGTGGAACCGGCCACGACGATCCCGGCGATGGGGTGCGAGAGCCACTCGCGCAGGTTGTTGTCGAACGCGTCAAGCGCGAGCTCGCCGTCCTCGCCGAAGGGCGTGGCCACGGGCGGATGTACACCTGAAAGATCTCTCATGGGACTTCCGAAGTTAGGGTCGGTGGCAGGTCATGGACGTTGCCGCGGGAAAGATGGCCACCCCGATAATTGTCCAACCTTCTGTCGTCATCACCGTCTCCTCGTGTCTCGGGTTCGTTGGTGTCTCGAACCCAAGTCCGGGCAGGGCTCAATGTGGTGTCATCGGGGACCGGCTTCAAGGTCGGCACGGAACAGCGGGGGGCGCCGGCGTCGGCGGCCGTCCCGGCGTTATATCGCCGAAATATCGTCGGCATACAACTTCCGGTCGCCCAAAGATCGCACACAATCGGTTACGATAAAGAGTCCGGCGGCCTCGGACTCAGTAGCCGCGCGCCTTGTCGAGCAAGGTGCCTGCGATTCAGGTCGCCCGCTGTACCGCCTAGTCCCGGGGCGGCGGTGGCGTCATACCGTCTTCAAGCATCGTTTCGATGTAGAGTTGCTTGGCGTCCTGAAGGTTCCACAGCGCCTCGTCGGGCGTATTCAAGGTCAGTAGCCGCGCGTCTTGTCTACCTGGTTCTCCAGGGGGGCGCCGCGCTGGTAGCGGGAGATGTTGCGGACGATGAGGTCCGTCTCGCGCTGCCAGAAGTGTGCCGAGGTGCCGCCCACGTGCGGGGTGATGAGGACGTTATCCAGCCCCCACAGTGGGTGGCGGGACGGGAGCGGCTCCATCCTGAACACGTCCAGCATTGCGCCGCGCAGGTGTCCCCCCTCCAGCGCCCGGACGAGCGCGGCTTCATCCACGAGGGTGCCGCGGGCGAGGTTGATGAGCACGGCGCCCGGCTTCATGCGCGCGAGTTCCGCGGCGCCGAGCAGGCCCTTGGTCTTCGGCGTCTCGGGGGCGGTGAGGGCGACGAAATCCGAGGACGCCAGCAGTTCGGGCAGACGGTCGGGCGCGTCGAGGCGGGTGAGCTCGGGGGGCTTTGGGCCCACGGTTCGGCGAATGGCCTTAACTCGCATGCCGAGGGCGTGCGCGCGGCGGCCGAGCGCCGATCCGATGCCGCCGTAGCCGACGATGCCGAGCGAGGCCCCGGCCACTTCGCCAGCGGCGGGCGCGGTATGCAGGGGGCTGCGGGGCGAGTTCAGCGCGGACTGGACCCACTTGCGCTCGCGCTGCGCCCGCACCGCGAGGTCCAGGCCGCGGACGAAATAGAGGATGCCGGCCATGGCATGGTCCGCGAGCGAGTCCGCGTACATGCCCGCCGAGTTCGTGAAGATGACATCGCTCTCCCGCATCTCCTCGAACAGCGAGTTCCGCGCCCCGGCCGCGCCCGAGTGGAACCAGCGCAGCTTGCGGGCGGCGAGGAAGACGTCGCGCCGGATGCCCCACCCGCAGTAGACCTCCGCGTCGGCCACCGCTTCCAGAAGCTCCGAGGGCGTCACGCGCACGCCGTCGCCCGTCGCCTCGAGCGCGACGCGGACGGACTCGATCTCCCACTCCGGATCCAGCGCGCCGCGGATGCGGTCGAACGACCACTCCGGCATCGACCAGTGGGGGGTCTCCGGCGCGTACATCCAGATCACGAAGCGGCGCAAGGCGACTCCCGGCGCTTGGGGCTCAGCCGCCGTCGCCCGCGGTGGCGGCCGCGGCGGTGGCGGCCGCGGCGAGGCGGGGCAGATCGGCGTCCAGCGTGCGGGGGCCGACGCCCATGCGCTCGCGCACGACCTCCATGGTGCGGGCGGCCTCGGCCCGGGCGCGCTCCGCCCCCGCCGCCAGGATCTCGATCACACGCTCCGGGTGCGCGCGCAACTCCGCCGCGCGTTCGCGCACCGGCGCGAGTTCCTCGGCCACGTTGTCCGCGAGCTGCCGCTTGCAGGCGACGCAGCCGATCCCCGCCGTCTGGCAGAGGATCTCGATCTCCTCCCGCTCCGCCGGATCGGTGAAGAACTCGTGCAGGGCGAAGACGTTGCACACGTGTGGATTCCCTGGATCGTCCTTCCGCACCCGCGCCGGGTCCGTGACCGCGGTGCGCAGCCGCGCCCACAGTTCGTCCGGCTCGGCCACCATGCGCACCGTGTTGTCCTTCGACTTCGACATCTTCGCCACGCCGTCGAGCCCGCGGACGCGAGCCCCCGTCCCGACCAGCGTCTCCGGCTCCGGGAAGACGTCGCCGAAGCGCGCGTTCCAGCGCCGCGCCACCTCCCGCGACAGCTCGAGGTGCTGGCGCTGGTCCTCGCCCACCGGCACGAAGTGCGCCCGGTAGAGGAGGATGTCGGCCGCCTGCAGCACCGGATAGTTGAGAAGGCCCGCGTTCACCGACTCCCGGCCCTGCGACTTCTCCTTGAACTGCGTCATCCGCCCCAGGTCGCCCACCGGCGTGACCGTGTTGAACAGCCACTGGAGTTCGCTGTGGTAGGGCACGTGCGACTGCGCGAAGAGCGTGCAGCGTTCCGGGTCGATCCCCGAGGCCACGAGCGACACCGTGAGATCGAACACGCGCCGCAGCAGATCCTCGCGCTCGTACTCGCGCGTGATCGCGTGCAGGTCGACGATGCAGTAGTAGCACTCGTACTCGTCGACCATCGCCGCCCAGCGCCGGAACACCCCGAGATAGTTCCCGAGATGCGCGTGCCCCGTCGGCTGGATCCCGCTGAACACGCGCTTGCGCGGCCCCGAAGGGGCCCGGTCGGTCATTGCGCGCCGACCTCCAGCGTCTCGCGAGCGCGGATCAGGTCGCTCAGTTCCCGAACGTCCTCCCGAAGCTCCTCTCGGAGACCCGCAATCTCCTCCCGAAGCTCCTCACGGAGACCCGCCATCTCCGCACGAAACTCCTCGCGGAGACCCGCCACGCTCGCGTGCAGTTCTTCGCGAAGGGCCGTGACGTCCTCGCGAATAACCGTAACGTCCTCCTGGAGGGCCGTGACCTGCACTTCCAGGCGGGTCGCTCGGGTGACGAGTTCGATCTGCGTCGCGTGAAGGGCGTTCGTCCGCTCCCACAGCAGGGAGAAGCCTCCCATCACGACCGTGAGCGCGAGGGTGAGCGAGAGGCTCAGGTTCCACCGCGTGATCATGATCCCGTCCGCGACGCGGCGCCCTTCCGCGCGCGAACGGCGGCCCGCAGCGGCGGCGGGCTTGCCGGCCACCGTCCGGGGTTTTGCCGCGTCTGTGTTCGATTCGGACATTGAGGATCCCTGGGATGCTGTGAACGTAACCCGTTGGCGTGCGGCGCGGAAACGTCCCGCGCCGCCTCCAGTCACATGATCCCGGCGGCCCTTAACGAAGGATCAACGGCGGTGAGCAACGACGTCGGCTTCGGACATGCGGGTCAGGCGGGGGGTGCGGCCTCCCGGTGGGTTCCGTGGGCGTTCAGGATGGCTTCGACCAGGGGATCGGTGCCGAAGCGGATGGGGTCGGTGGCGGGGAGGCCGGTGACGTCGCGGGCATGGCGGACGGCGGCGCGGGCGTCGTCTTCGGGGATGTCGTACGTCGCCAGGGAGACGCCGATCACGCGGCCGGGGACTTCGGGGCAGGCCCAGGCGAGCGCGTCCTCGTAGCGGCGGATCACTTCGTCCAGTTCCGGGAGCACGACCCAACTGTGGTTGCCGCCGTAGATGCGGGGGCGGCTCGGCATCCAGGTGAGGATCATCGCGTGCGGCAGCGTGCCGTGGAGGAGGCCGTGCGTGACGCCGGAGTAACCGGGGTGCATGAGCGACCCCTGGCCTTCGACGAGGACGATGTCCACTCCCTCGCCGTCCTCGCCGCGGGCCGCCTCGAGCGTGAGCCGTTCGGCGGCGCCGGAGATGAAGTCCGACACCACCGCGTCCACGGCGATGCCCGTGCCGGCGATGAGGATCCCCGTCTGTCCCGTGGCCGCGAAGCCGGCGCGCACGCCCCGGGCCCGCAGGGCGCGCTGCAACTCGAGCGAGACCGTCATCTTGCCCGTGTTGCAGTCGGTGCCGACGGTGAGCACCCGGAACGCGTCCGTCGCCATGGCCCGGCCCGCGCCCACCGGCAGATCCGGGGGCGGTTTGCGGAGGTCGAACAGCGTGCAGCCGTGCCGCTCCGCCAGCGCCGCCAGCTCGGGATCGTTGCAGAGGAAGAAGTGAAGGCCGCTGATGATGTCGAGCCCTTCCTCGAGCGCGGCCACGAGCACGGCCCGCCACGCCTCGGGGAGCTGCCCTCCCTGGGGCGCGATCCCCACGAGAAGGGCCTCAGGGCGGGGTTCGGCCGCGAGCGCCTCGGCGAAGGTCGCGACGATGGGGATGTCGCCGCCGAAGCCCAGCGTCTCCCCCACGGTGCTGCCGGCGAAGCGGGAATCGATGACGGCGCCCACCCGCTCCGGCTGGTAGCGCACGGCGGACGAGGCGGTCTTCGCCGTCTCGACCCCGAAGGCCCCCTCCGCGAGGATCGCGAGCCGAGAGGAGGAAAGCCGCTTCCGCCCCGGGCCCGGGCTCATTCGCTCTCGGCCCGCTCCGTCTCGCCGGACTCGCCCAGCAGCTCGAGGAGTTCCGCCTCGGGGATCTCCTCCACGTCATCCGCGTCGCCGGCTTCAGCCGCCCCCGACCCGGAATCCGCCTCCGACCCGGCGTCCTCGCCCGAGCCGAGCGCCTTCACGTCCTCGGGCTCGCCGGAGGAGAGGAGACCCATGGAGGCCTTCATCTCCAGCAGCTTGTCCTCCACCGCGGCGTCGCCCCCCGCCTCCAGCGCCTTGAACTCGCTGAGGAGCGTGTCGCCGGTGAGTTCCTCGGTGACCTCCGCGCTCGCGAGCGCCTGGCGCTCCGCCTGCTCGATTTTCTCGGTCATCTGGTCGAAGGCGCGGAAGGCGCTCTTGTCGTGGAGCCCCTGCATCGTGTCGTGGATGCGCTTCTGGGCCTCCGCGCGCTTCTGCTTCGCGATGAGGAGGTTCTTCTTGCGCTTCGCCTCCTCGATCTTCGCGTTCAGCTGGCGCAGCGAGTCCTTGAGCTTCTCCGTTTCGGCGCGGTGGTTCTGCCACTGCGCCTCCAGCTCGCGCGCGTGCTCGGCGTGCTCCTGCCCGCGCACGAGCGCCTGGCGCGCGAGGTCATCGCGGCCCTCGCGGATCGCCAGCCGCGCCCGCCGCTCCCACTCCTGCGCCGTGGAGCGCGACTCCTCGAACTGCGCCCGCAGCTTGCGTTCGTCGGCGATCGCGACCGCCACCTCCTGCTTCGCCTGGGCGAGCTGGCGGCGCATGTCCTCGATAATCGTGGTGAGCATCTTCTCGGGATTTTCGGCCCGAGCGATGAGGTCGTTGAGATTCGATCGAATCAGCCGGGAAAGACGGTCCAGGACACCCATGGTGTATGCTCGTTTCCTGTGCTTGCTCGTCAGTCGGTAGATATGTCGGCGGTGAGGCTGTCCCAATGGGACGTCAGCGCGAGGGTGAGGCTCTCGAGCGTGGCGCGGAACTCGGAGAAGTCGAGGTTCTCCAGTTCCAGCGTGTCGCTCAGGATGACCTCTCCGTCCTCGAGGCCGTAGGCCCCGTGGATGAGATCCACCGCGTTCAACTCCAGGAGCCTCCGGTAGAGCGCAAGCTGGTCCTCATCATCGATCGGGAGGTCGCGGATGTCCGCCCGGCACACGAGCACGGGCGGCTGGTAGTTCACCAGGATCCTCGGCTGCCGCTCGGCGCTCGCGCCGTCCGGGTGGACGATCCACAGTCCCTCGTCGAGTTCCTGGTAGTCCGCTTCGGTGCGGATGAGGAAGCTCTCTATGTCCTCTCTGTTCAGCATCAGTTCGGCCCCCGCAGTCGTGAATCGGGTCGCCCTTCCGGGCGAGACTCATCCGATGGCGCCCTGCCCCCGAGCCCGCCGCCCTCGAGGAGGCGGGTCATGAAGCGCTGCTCCTCCGTCAACCGGTCCACCTGGCCCGCCAGCAGCGCGACATGCTCACGCAGACGCTCGATCTCGTCATCCCCGCCGGGTTCCACCGGCGTGGGCGACGGGCGGGCCGCGAACCATTTCTGGGCCACTTCCCCGAACGTGACGAGCGCCACGATGATGATGATGAAGACGAAGACGCTCATCGCCGTCCTTGACGCAACTGGTACCGCCCGGGTCCGGCCGCCATCGGCGAAACGAACCTACGAGGCGGACCGGACCGGAGTTTCCCCGCAGACGGCCGCGCAAGCCGGCGAAAGCGGCCGTGCGAACCGGCGACGGCGGGCCATGATAACGCCGGAACACCCGCCACGTAACCCGCAGACGGGGCATCAACCGCCACGCCGTTGGCGTCAGACCGATCCGGGCGCGACAGTGAGGCGAACCCCCAGCGCGTCAAGAACCCTCATCACCGTACCGAGTCGCGGGTCACGCTCGCCGGATAGCGACTTGTACAGGCTCGGACGGCCCAGTTGCGCCCCCCGGGCGACCGTCGTCATGCCCATAGCACGGGCGACGTTGCCGACCGCCTTCGCGAAGAACTCCGGATCGTTCTCCGCCAGCGCGGCCTTCAGGTATTCGATGCGCGCTTCGTCATCATCGAGAAACTCAGCGCTGTCCCAAGGGGTGTAGGTTTCGCCGCTCACGCCGCCTCCTCCTCAGAGCTCGCCCGCCATGCGCCGGGCGCGTTCGCCGAAGTTGCCCTCGACGACGCGTTCGATGCGAACGATGATCCGCGCAAGGGCTCGCCTGTCGCGCAGGCTCTTCAACCATCGGCGAAACGTCTCGCTCTTGACGACGGTGTATTCTACGGGAGGACGAGTGTATCCCATTGGATACACTTGTCAAGCCCGAGGCACGGGCACGTCGACGGACGTGGCCCTCTCCTCCTGTGCGTTTCTTCGGGTCGCCAATGGTGTCTTCTCCCTGTTCCGCCATATGAACGTCAGCCGCGTCGGCACGGTCACACAAAAAAGATCGCGGAGGAGATCAACGGGTTATGAAGAGACGACGGCGGCGGCGGCGAAGCCGGCATAACGCCGGGGCTCGCGCCACGGAACCCGCAGGGGGCATTCTATATGTAGTGCGATGAATAACCCGGCCTCCTCTCCCATTCCCCCCGAAAAAGGAAAGCCGAAGGGGCGCCATCCGGACAAGGCGCTCTCGGCCTCGTTCGTGCGCGCGGCGCCGCCGGGCAGGTACTGCGACGGCAATACGCTCTACCTGTTCGTCCAGCGGAGCGGAGCCCGGAGTTGGGTCCAGCGCCTCGTCATCCGTGGGCGGCGGCGCGACCTCGGACTCGGCAGCGTCACGCTCGTCCCGCTGGCCGAGGCCCGGGAGACGGCGCGGAGGAACCGCAAGCTGGCCCGCGAGGGCGGCGATCCGCTCGCCGAGCGGCGGCGCTCCCGGGACGTACCCAGCTTCGCCGAAGCGGCCGCGCGGGTCCTGGCGCAGAAGCAGGCCGGCTGGCGCAGCGAGAAACACGGAAGGGACTGGATGTCGAGCCTCCAGCGGTACGTCTTCCCGCGCATCGGCAAAGTGGCGGTCTCGGAGGTGACGAGCGCCGATGTGCTCGAGGTCCTCACCCCGATCTGGTACACGAAGGCGCCCACGGCCCGGGTCGTGCTGCAGCGCATCCGCTCAGTGCTGGAGTGGGCGATGGCGATGGAGTTCCGCACCGGCAACCCCTGCGACCGGCTCCGGCCCGTGCTCGGCCCCCAGAACCGCGTGATACGGCACATGCGGGCCCTGCCGCACCAGGAGGTCGCGGCGGCCATCGAGGCCGTGCGAGGATCGAGCCGGTCGGCCGCCGGCCCGCTCGCGTTCGAGTTCCTCGTGCTGACGGCGGCGAGGTGGGGCGAGGTGCGGTGGGCCGAGTGGGAGGAGATCGACGACGACGCGGGCGTGTGGACGGTGCCCGCGGCGCGCATGAAGGCGAAGCGGAAGCATCGCGTGCCGCTGGGCCGCCGCGCCCTGGAGATCCTCGACCGGGCGCGACAGCTCGACGGCCACAGCCCGTTCGTGTTCACCCGCGGCAGCGCACACCCCCTTTCGGAGAAAACGCTGCGCCGACTCCTGAAGAAGCAGGAGATCGCGGCTGTGCCGCACGGCTTCCGGTCGAGCTTCCGGGACTGGGCGGCCGAGGAGACGGATCATCCCCGCGAGGTCGTCGAGGCGGCGCTGGCGCACGTGCTGCAGAACAAGGTCGAGGCCGCCTACCGGCGCACGGATCTGTTCGAGCGCCGGCGTACCCTGATGAACGATTGGGCCGCCTACCTGGGCCACCCGTCGCGACCATAATGAGGAATCGAATGAGGGAATATCGGCAGATGATGGATCAATAACACGTTTATTATCAGCAATTAATGATGATTCTGCCGTTGTCACGATAACAGCGGCCGACCCGGATGGCCTCCAGGCCAACCAGGGTTTCGCCGTCACCGTCGAGGCAGCGTCCAGGAACGCGGCCCCTGTTGCGGTGGGCACGATTCCGGGCTCGAGGCTCCAGATCGGCGGCACGTCAACGATCGACGTGGCCGGCTACTTCAACGATCCGGACGGCGACGAGTTGTCCTACATGGGCGCCAGCTCGAACGAGGCCGTCGCGACCGTCGCGATGGAAGGTTCGACCGCCACGATCTCTGCGATCGCGGCCGGTGACGCCGTCATCACGATCACCGCGAGCGACGGATCCGCCTCGGTCTCCCAGGGCTTCCGCATCGATGTTCCGGACGGTCCGGAGCAGGCCACGCTCGTGATCACCAGGCTGCTGGACGAGGATCGGAATCAGATCAGCGATCCGACGGGCATCTCGGGCACGATCTTTGCGGTGCTCGATGTGCAGTCGAACGATGAGACGTGGACGGAGATCGCTCTCACGTTGAACGGCGAGACGGTCACGCCCATGTGCCGTGGCACCGGCGGCAGTTCCGCCGACGTGGCCGTGGGTCCGGGACTCGCCGCCGCGGGGCAGGTCGAGGTTGAGTGCCGCCTCCAGACCAATGCCGTCGTGGGCGAGTGCATGGGGATGCAACTCGAGCCCAAGTACGCCAACGGCGAGTACACGCTGAGCGCCTACCTCACGACCGATGAGGACGAGCGGCGCGATGTCGTCGCCTCTCAGCCGATCGCACTGAAGAACCACGGCTTTGTGCAGCTCGCGCACATGCCAGGCAGTGCGTCTGAGGTCGGAACTCACACGAAGGGCCTCACCTTCCACGGCGGTCCGAACGCCGAGGGCAACGTCAACATGTTCCACGCGTGCCCGGTCGCGTACGACGGCACCGTGGTTGGGACGATGCAGCTGACGACCCGGCACACCGACACCGCCAGGCCGAATCCGGCACCGGTGGAGGGCGCCACCACCCTGAGATTCAGGGAGAGCCGCTTCGGTCCTGACTATCCGGTCAAGGAAGCGCCGTTCACGTGGAGGGCCGGCACGGAGTGGTGGAACCCCAACCTTGGCCTGGAGAACATGCCGGGTGAGACGGAGACGTGGATCGTCAACGACGGCTCCATCACCGACCCGAACGGTCGCGACGTGAGCGCGACGTTCCGCGCGGGCGGCGAGGAGGCCAAGCTCGGACCGCTTCACTTCGACTTCAAGGCTCCGGCTGCCGCCGAAGGTGCGGAAGTCGTGATCGCCACCTCGAACAGCCCCACGCATTCCAGCTGGGTGTCCACGACCGCACGGTACTACCGCCCCAGCGGCGGGTCGGTCGCCCGACGCTTCCGGATCAAGGGAATGACTGAAATGGGCGTTGGGCACGTGTACGGCACGACGTCGATGATCGCCGTGGGCGACTGCTCCGTGGCCGGAAACAGGGATTCTCGCGCCAGCACGGCGTTCACTGCCCTGGACGGTTACGACAACATCACGCTCGTCAGCCAGCTGGACGAGGAAGATCCCATTCTCAACGGTGTAGCGGATGGCGGCGGCGTCGACTGCTACGTGGCCGAGGTCCAGTCTCTCGCGGACCGGCTGGGGAATCCCACCGGTATGAGCAACCGGCGAATCCGTACGGCCACGACCTTCGGCGTGGACAAGACCGGGCCCGTGATCAGCCGCCTGCGGCCTTCCGAACCGCTGGTGCTGAACGAAGCGGCGCTTCGCTTCGATGTCGAGAATCCGCCGATCGCGACCGGAGAAGACGGCAGTCCCATGGACACCGAGGTCCAGGTGCGGGCCGGCGCCACCAGTGGCAGTAACGTCTACTGGACCACGACGGCTGACGTCGACGGCGAAACGGTCGAGATCAACATCGACCCGACGACCGGAACCGACGTGTGGGGCAACAACTACTTTGGGCGTGAAATCGAACACACCGTGTACGCCAGAGCGTTCGACGAGGTTGGCAATACTAGCGGGTGGGTGTCCTTCACCTTCACGCGCGACCACACGGATCCGGTCCTCTCGCTGTCGGCGGTGCCGAGCAACTTCGGCGCGACGACGGCGAAGTCGGTGAGCGTGACCGTGGCGGGAACGCTGAGCGACGCGACCGAGATCCGGCGCTCGTTCCTGAGCATCCACAAGGGTGCCTCGTGCACGGCGACCAGCGAAGCGATGGCGTCGACTCAGGTGAGCGGCCCGGTCCGGCGGCTCCACAACGGCACCAACGCGATCGAGTTCTCCGAGGTGTTCACGGTCAAGCAGGGCGGCGACGTTGGCGAGCAGAGCTACTGCTTCTTCCTGACCGCCGAGGATGACGCGCGCGACGCCGATGACCGCGCCGACGCGAACACGTACAGCGATCAGGTCGCCACGTTCAGCGTGATGTGGCCTGCAGGTCCGCCGGCACCGCCTCCTGGCCCGACGTTCGAGTTCGTCCCAATCGACGCCACGGACCAGACAGAGGGGGATGCCATCACGGAGCTTGAAGTGACCGAGGGCAGCACGACCGCGATGGTCTACGCTGTCAAGCTGGCGAATGTGGCCACGGCACCGACGGCAACGGCGCCGGTGAACGTGACGATCACCGCTCCGGCCGGAGTGAACGTGATTCCGCAGACGGTGACCTTCCCGCGCACCGCGACGGACGGGACGACCGCGAGCGACACGGCGCATGTATCAGTCACGACCGAACACGATCTTGACATCACGTCGAACGAGGACGCGGTGACCCACTCGGCGACGGGCTACGACGCTGCGTCGCTGACGGTGAAGTCGAATGACGACGACTTCGAGATCACGGTGGACACGGAGTCGATTAGGGAGGACGAGGCCGCCGAGGAAGTGACCGTGACGGTGACGGCCGGCACGGCGCCCTCCGCTACCGACGCAACAACCGTGACGGTGGCCTTGGGCTACCCCACCGACGATGCGGAGACGACACCTGCTGCTCCCACCGAGGTGGCTGTGGAGATCGCTGCGGGTATGACGTCCGGGGAGGCTAAGGTCATGGTCGATGCGCTCGACGACGCCGTGCGGGATGAGGCGAACGAGGCGATCGAACTGACGGTGTCAGGTAGCAATCCCGCGGGCGTGTACTACAAGCCCGACCGCATCATGATCATGGACGATGATCCCGACATCGATCTCTCGGTGACTGTCGACAACGTGGCGACGTCCGAGGTGGGCGAGGGTGCGGGCACCGTGACCGTAGTGATCACGGCGACGGCGGACGCGCCGGTGAACGGGACCGTCAACCTCGCGCTCGCCGTTACCGGTACGGCTACGGGCGCTGGGACGGACTACACCATTACCGAGACCACTCCGGTTCCGATAACGATCAACGCGAGGGGGACGACCGGGACGGCGACGTTGACGCTGACGATCGTTGACGACGCCGCCGCCGTTGACGCAGCCGATGAAACGATCGTGTTCGATGACGCGGATGGAGCTGCGGCTGGAGGTAAGACGTACACCGTCAAGGCCCTGACTCTGACGATCAAGGACAACGACTCGTAACCCTAACGGTCTCTGACGAGAGGCCTCACGGAAGGGGGCTCCGCGAAGTCTGCGGAGCCCCCTTCTTTCTTTTGGAGGATCATGTCCGTGACCAACCGTCGCCGCACTCTGCTTCAGCCGGGCGGACGCACCGTATCCGCGGCGTTTCTCTGCGCGCTCCTGGCGAGTCTCGCTTCATGCGCGGGAGAGCCGACCATGCCCGCCCCGCCTCCGCCCCCACCGGCGGTTTCGCCGACGCAGGTCGGCTCGATTCCGGCTCAGGTCGTCGAGGTGGGCGAATCGGTCGCGATCGACGTCGCGCCCTATTTCAGCGATCCGGACGGAGGGCCGCTGAGTTACGCGGCCGCGACGTCGTCCCCCCGCGCGGTCTCCGTGTCGATGTCCGGCAGCAGCCTGACGCTGGTCGGAGTGGCGGACGGGACGGCGACGGTGATCGTGACGGCGACGGACCCCGACCGTCTGAGCGCGACGCAGACCGTCGGCGTCACGGTGCAGACGTCCAATGGCGCCCCCGTGCTGGTCGGTTCGGTTCCCACCCAGAACATCGACGTGGGGCGGCCCGTGACGCTCGACATGGCGTCGTATTTCAGCGATCCGGACGGTGACGCGCTTCGATACGGTGTGACGACTGCGTACCCGAGCGTGGTCTCCGTGTCGATGTCCGGCAGCAGCCTGACCCTGGTCGGGGTGGAGGACGGCGCGGCGACGGCGGTCGTGACGGCGACCGACCCGGACGGTCTGAGCGCGACGCAGACCGTCGGCGTCACGGTGCAGACACCCAACAGCGCCCCGGCGCCAGTCGGTTCGCTTCCTGTCGAGAGCCTCAAGGTGGGGCGGACGGTGACGCTCGACATGGCCTCGTACTTCAGCGATTCGGACGGCGACGCGCTCCGATACGCCGCGACCTCATCGAACGTCGGCGTCGTCTCCGTGTCGATATCCGGCAGCAACCTGACCATGGTCGCGGTGGCCGACGGCACGGCGACGGTGACGGTGACGGCGACGGACCCAGGCGGCCTGACCGGAACGCAGAGCGCAGAGGTGACGGTGAAATCCAACCGCGCCCCCGCGCCCGCCGGCTCGATTCCCGCCCGGAGCGTCGACGTCGGAAGGACCGCAACGCTCGACGTGGCCTCGTACTTCAGCGATCCGGACGGCGACGTGCTCCGATACGCCGCGACGACGTCGAACGCCCATGCGGTGTCCGTGTCGATGTCCGGGAGCACGCTGACGCTCACCGGCGTGGCGCTCGGCACGGCGACGGTGACGGTGAGGGCCACGGATCCGGACGGCCTCAGCGCGACGCAGAGCGTGGACGTGACCGTGGAGGTGCCCAACCGCGCACCGGCGCAGGCCGGTTCGATTCCCGCCCAGAACATCAATCCCGGCCGGACCAGGCGGCTCGATGTGGCCCGGTACTTCAGCGATCCGGATGGCGACGCGCTCGAATATGCGGCGACATCCTCGGACGCCGGCGTCGTCTCGGTGTCGATGTCCCGCAGCAACCTCACCATGGTGGCGGGGGCGCGCGGTACGGTAACGGTAACGGTGACGGCGACGGACCCGGACGGCCTGAGCGCCACGCAGAGCGTAAACGTGACGGTGACGTCCAACCGCGCGCCGGCGCCGGTCGGCTCGATTCCGGCCCAGAACCTCGACGCGGGGCGGTCCGTGAGCTTCGATGTGGCCGAGTACTTCAGCGATCCGGACGGTGATGCGCTCAGGTATTCCGCGGAGACATCGAACGCCGACGTGGTGTCGCGCTGGCTGTCCCGCAGCAACCTGACCCTGGTCGGCCAAGCAGGAGGCACGGCGACGGTGACGGTGACGGCGACGGACCCGGGCGGCCTTACCGGAACGCAGACCATCGAGGTCTCCGTCCGCGGGCGAGTGGGCGGCTTCCGCGACGACTTCGAGACCTCCGCCAACCTCCAGGGCTGGAGCGTCCGGAACGCCGACGCGACGGTTGGCGCAACGGCTACCGACAGCGCGTTACATCTGACGAACCTCGTCACGGGCACGCCGGGGACCGCGGCGCGTTTGTCGCCGCCCAGGCTGCGGGGGTGGGAACTCTCCGCGGAGATCAGTCGTGTGACGCGTGAGGCGAACCCGGGAGTGATCTGGTTTACGGGCCACGACCGGTTCAGCGCCTTCCGGCTCCTGCTGCCGTCGTCCAGAACGAGGAACTACGAGTTCGCCGTGTTCGACGCCGCGGAGAACGGATGGA
>VXMQ01000050.1:16400-17268 GCA_009841015.1 Candidatus Palauibacter denitrificans
AACCCGGCTGGTGCCCTATCGCGCTCGCTCGGCCTCTGCGGGGATGCCTCGGCTCACGAGGATTTCCAGGTCTGATCCGGCCGCTGTGGTCGTCCCCCCGAGCCCGCCCGCCGAAACGGCTTGGGCGCGATCGCCGGACGCTGAGCCGTATCCCGCCGATCTCTTCGCGTATCTCAGTACGCAGGTCGCGCATCTCCGTCTCCAGGCCGGTCGTCCGCGCATCCAACCCGCCAACACCGGCGGCGAGTTGCCCCTGCGTTTCACCCAGGTTCGTCGTCTGCATGGATGATCCTCCGGCGATGATCTCAAGCCGGCGATTCGAGCTACCGTACCAGAGTCCAACCGGCGCTCAAGAGACCATCAACAAGGCCGCGACACACTTGAGGCCGGGTTCGGTTGATACGACATTGAACGTCGCCGGGAGGTTCGGTGCAGACGGGTGAACGCGGCCGCACGGCGCGCATCGCACTTCGAACCTCCTGTGGAAGGCGTGGAAACGATGGGATTGGACGTGATCGGAATCCTGAGCGTGATGCTGGCGATCCTCGGCGTGGGCGTGACCATGGGCGGCCTCGCGCTCCGCGGCATCGGGAATCTCAAGGAGGATCTCACCAAGAGGACCGACAGGCTCTCCGACCAGTTGGAGAGCGCGCACAAGGAGCTTCGCGACGAGCTGAAAGCCGAGCTCGTCGGTCTGCGCAACGAAGGGAGAGCCGACATCGTCGGTCTGCGCGACGAAGTGAAGGGCGACATCGTGAGTCTGCGCAGCGAGCTGAAGGGCGAGATCGCCGGTCTGCGCGACGAAGTGAAGGGCGAGATCGCCGGTCTGCGAGACGAAGTGAAGGGCGAGATCGCCGGTCTGCGAGAC
>VXMQ01000050.1:17278-19409 GCA_009841015.1 Candidatus Palauibacter denitrificans
CGAGATCGCCGGTCTGCGAGACGAAGTGAAGGGCGAGATCGCCGGTCTGCGAGACGAAGTGAAGGGCGAGATCGCCGGTCTGCGAGACCGCATCGACGCCGTCCACTCGGAAGTGGTCGAGATGCGCTTAGCCATTGGCGACCGCGTGGCCAGACTCGAAGGGCGTGTGTTCGGCGTGCCCCTCACGGATACCGGGACCGACTAGCGCCGGTCGGCAGCGATTCGAGCTTGTACCGACCTCCTATCGTTACCGCGGGGGGGCGGCCGGGATGCCGCGGCTCACGAGAACCTCCAGCTCCGATCCGGCCGCTCCGGCCGCCGCCAGCCCGGCCGACGCGGCGGTCCGGACGGGGTCGCCGGAGGATGGGCCGCGCAGAATGCCGAGCAGACGGCCGCTCTCTGGATCGCGCAGGATGGCCATGGGCCGGTCCGTGGCCCGGTCCAGCGTGGTTGATCCGGCGGGGCCGGAGAGCGTGATGCTCGCGAGGCGGCCGACCCACTCGGCCGGCGCGGGCAGCGCGATGACGAACGCCGACTCGCCGTCGCCGTCCACCGTTTCCTGCATGTCGAAGGTCAACGAGAACAGCTCGTCGCCGGTCTCCGCGCGGCCGGTGAGTTCGTACTCGCCGTCGGAGGGTGGCACGGAGGGCGGGGCGTCCAGCACGAAGGCGGGCTCGAGGAAGGGCTCGCCCTGGGCGTCGGCGCCGCCCCAGAGCAGAAGCGTCCTGGTCGGAGGCCCCGCGGGGACGGGAGTACTCGCGGACGCGACGGCGGACGCGTTGGCGTCGGTCTCGGTCCGGAGTCGGTAGTTCAGGGCCTTCGTGAACCCGTAGCCGCTGATCCAGTGCGGAGGACCGCAGTAGGACATGATGTCCGCCGCGCGGGGCGATACCAGGGCCCCGCTGCCCCGGAAGTCGTATCCGCGGTTGCCAACCGTCCCATCCGGCTGCGGGAACGCCGGATCCGGGCCGCCGGCGCCGCCGCACGGCGCGTGGCGGAGACTCAGGTTGTGCCCGATTTCGTGGCTGATCACGAAGGGGTCGGCCACGCTGAAGCTGTAGAAGCCGCCGATCGCGGCGATCCCCGACTGCCCGCCGATGACGTAGGCGGGCATGATGCCCATGTACCGGCCCCTTCTGCCTTCCAGGGTCCAGGCCAGGGCAGTTTCCAGATACAGGGTGACGACGTTCGTGGTCGACGTCAGGATGGGCTCGTGGGCCTTCACGTCGAGGTCCCGGACCGGGAGGAGCGTCCGCGTATGCCACAGCATTTCGTGTCCCTGCGGATCCTCCGCCATCCCCTCGGCAATGTCGACGATGGATAGATCGGAACCCGCGGCCCACACGAACGGAACGACGGTGAGGTCGAGCGCCGGCACGGCCTCCACCCGAACGCTTGCACGGCCCGTCTCGGGGATCCGCGGCGCGACCCCCAGTCCGGGATCCAGTGTGTTGGCGGGGTCGACCTCCACGACGAGCTCCAACCCCGGCTGTATGACGGACCCCGGGATCTCGATGTTCGCCGACTTGTCGAGCGCGCGCTCGGCGTCCTCCACGTCGGTGGGGATGGGGGTCCCGGAGCCGGGAATATCGGCGACGTACGTCTCGACGCCATCGAGGTAGAACGTGGCCCGCATCGGCGGGAGGCCCTCGCTCGTGCTGCGCGAGGCCGTCACGAAGACGCGCAGCAGCGCCGCGTCGCCGGCGACGAGGGGCACGGGAAACGCCGACGACTGTATGGCCTGCGTCAGGTACGCTCCCGAGCCGCGCGCCGCCTTGCACGCCCGCACCTGTGCCAGCTGAACGCCGGACAGCCATGCCTGAAAACCGGCGTCGGCGTTCGCGCACAGATCCGTACCGTTCAGCAGGAGTTCCTGCAGCCCGGTCAGAGCCGTCAGCCGCTCGGGCAGCGGCCCGGACAGTCCCGGGTTGTTCGTCAGGTGGAGCTGTCGGAGCGAGGCGAGGTCGCCCAGTTCCTCCGGCAGCGGGCCGGTCAGCCGGTTCCCGATCACCGACAGCACGCGCAACCGGGACAGAGCGCCGAGTTCCGCCGGGATCGGGCCCGCCAGGTCGTTGTTGTAGAGGTACAGCTCCGTGAGGTTCGGCAGGCGGCCCAGTTCGGGCGGGATCGG
>VXMQ01000050.1:19509-24435 GCA_009841015.1 Candidatus Palauibacter denitrificans
CAGTTCGGGCGGGATCGGGCCCCTCAAGCCGCTGAACCTGAGGTTCAGCACGGTCAGGCGGGAGAGGCCGCCCAGCTCGGGCGGGATCGATGCCGTCAGGCCGTTGGATCCGAGGTTCAGCGTTGTCAGGCGAGAGAGGTTGCCCAGTCCGGGGGGGATGGGTCCGGTCAGGTCGTTGAACGCGAGGTCCAGCACCACGAGGTAGGAAAGGCCGCCCAGTGCGGGCGGAATCCGCCCCGTAAGGTCGTTGGAGCGCAGCTCCAGCGTCGTGAGGCCGGACAGGTTGCCCAGCTCCGCCGGGATGCGTCCCGTGAGGCTGTTGGCCCGGAGGTCCAGCCGGGCAAGGTTGGAGAGGCCGCCCAGCTCCGGCGGCACCAGCCCCGTCAGGTTGTTGGAGGCGAGAGACAGCCCGACGACACGGCCATCGGCGTCCAGCGTCACCCCCGCCCATTCGTTGAGCGGCCGGTCGGAAAGCCAGTTTGCATGGTCCGCCCAGCGGGGGCCGCCGGTCGCCTCGTACAGCAGCGCCAGGATCTCCCGGTCGTCGAGGGCCGAGCACGCCGTGCCCGTGCCCTCGTGCGACGGAATCGCGCCCAGCCATGCGCCGAACGATCTGGCGGGCGAGATGCAGAGTCCGGTGTCCGCATAGTGAAGTTCCCGCAGGGAGAGCGCGGACAGCGACAGGGGCAGCGGACCCCCCAGGCCGGGGTTCCCGCCGATCCTGAGCGACGTCAGGCTGCCGAGCTGCGCCAGCCGCGCGGGGACGCGGCCGGTCATCGCGTTGCCCGCGAGGTCAACGCGGACCACCCGCCCGAGGGAGTCGGAGTCGATGCCGTGCCAGTCGCCCAGCGGGCCGTCTCCGAGCCACCCGTCCGAGCGGATCCAGTCCGTCCCGCCGCCGGCCTCGTACAGCGACGCGAGCACGGCCCGGTCGCGCGCATCGCAGAGCGGGCCCACGTAGACCTCGAGGCCCGCGAGCCAGGCCCGAAAGTCCGCCGACCCGGAGACGCAGAGGCCGTCGTTGCTCTCGAAGTGCAGCGTCTGGAACCGCTCGAGCTCCAGGAACCCCGCCGGGATCGACCCGGTGAGCCGGTTCCTCTCGAGCCCCAGCCTCCGGAGGTTGCGCAGGTTGCTCAACTCGGGCGGTATCGGCCCGGTCAGATCGTTCCGGCGCAGCCGAAGGACCTCGAGGCGGCCGAGCGCGCCCAGCTCCGGCGGAATCCCACCCCTCAGTTGGTTTACGCCGAGGTTCAGGCTCTCCAGGCTGGCCAGCCGGCCCAGTGCGGGCGGAATCCGCCCCGCCAGCCTGTTACGCTCTAGATCGAGCGTCTCCAGGCGCACCAGACGTCCGAGTTCCGGCGGAATCGACCCGACCAAGTTGCTCGCCGAGAGCCGCAGCGCGGTGACGCGGCCGTCCGCGGCGGTCGTCACGCCGTGCCACTCCCCGATCGGCCGATCCGACAGCCAGCCCCCGTTTTCGAGCCATCCGGCGCCGTTCGTGGCTTCGTAGAGCGCGACGAGCACGGCCCGGTCCGCCTGGGCCACCGTGACCGTCGAGCTTCCCGCTGCGGAACCCGCCGTGGCCGTGATCGTGGCCGTCCCGTTGCCCACCGCCGTCACGAGACCCGACGCGCTGACCGTCGCCACTCCGGGGCTGCCGGATGTCCAGGTCACCGCAGCCCCCGCCATCACCTGCCCGTTCTGGTCGCGGACCTCCGCCGCGAGCTGCACCGTCGCGCCGAGCGCGGCCAACTCGGCCGCGGCCGGGCTGACCGCGACCGTCGTCGCCCGTGGGGGATCCGGGGGTGGAGGCGGCGGAGGCACCGGATCGGTGGTCGAATCGCCGCAGCCCGCCAGCCAGCCCAGACTCGCAACGGCGGCTCCGAGGGCGAACGCTCGACGAAAACTGCGTCGGCACGGGGATTGTCCTGACACCGTGATCACCTGGCAGTTACCCCTGACCGCGTTGAATGGGAATAATGGGAATTTAAAAGGAAGGGGGCCCCGCGAGTGCGGGGCCCCCTTCTTTACTGCCTGGTCCCGTCCAGGGACGGGAGTTGTGGTTAGCTCGAGGAGTCGTCCGCGTTGACGATCGTCACCTCGGTCGCCTGGAGCGTCCAGTTCACCGTGTTGGCCTTGGCTGTCGGAGCAACGGTGACTGGAACGGGGCAGTCCGTGTTGCCGTCGTCGATGTTCGCCTCCGGCGTCACCGTCACCGTCCCGCTGGCCGAGGACTGACCCCGGTCGATCCTGAATGTCCCTCCGGCAACGGAGGTCTCAACCGCGTCGCACTCCGAGACATCCCCGATCGTGAACGTTAGGATCCCATCGGACGGCGCACCCAACGTCGCCGTGACCGTCACCTGCGTCGCACCCGATCCCTCATCCAGAGAGGTGTGACTCAGCGTTACGCTGATGTCCGGATCGACGTCGACGATCATGATCGAAGTCGGCGCCACGTAGATCCCTTCTACAGCGGAGTTGGCGCTGACGGCGAACTCAATCGCATTACCGACCTCTTCCATCTCCGCATCATCGAGCGCGGTCACGTACACGGTGTCGATCGCCGACGTCATGCCCATCGGAATCGTGATGTTGTTGTCACCATCAGCGTCCGAGGTCACGCGGAAATCGTCGCCGGTTGCGCCGCCAATACCTGTCGCTCCCACCGCTAGCACGGTCCCGGCCGCGTCCGTGGGCGCGGTGCCCGCCGTGGCCGTGATGATCACCGTAGCGCTGTCCGCATCCTCGGTCACGGACATCACGCTCGTGGAGAGCGCGAAGTCATCGTCCAGCACGCGCACCGGGAACGACGCGGCGTCGTAGCCCGTCGCCGTATGGGACACCATGTGCATTTCGGACGTCAGGTTCAGGTCGTGAGCGGTCGCGACCGTCACCAACGCACTGTCCGTCGCTGACGTGAGGCTCAGGGTCGCGGGAGTCACTGTCACCCCAGACCCAGGCGGCGCGCTGACCGCCACCGCGAGGGGCGCGGTCGCCGTCGGGGCCGTCGCGACGTTCGTCAGCCGGACCCAGTAGCCCATGTTGGCTGACGCTTCAGTGCCTTCCGCCACGCGAATCGAGTCCGCATCCGTGAACGTCGTCGGACTGCTGTTGTCGTCCGCGGTCGAGAACTCGAACGTCGGGCCGGGAGGCGGACGGCCATCAGGCCACGCCACCATGAACTCGTTGAGTACGTAGTCCCCTGCGTTGCCGGCGTCCCGACCGTTGGGCTCGACCGCGACGTCCTCGGAATCGAGATAGAAGCAGAGGTTCTCGGTTCCGGCTCCGGTACCGTTCCTCCGGATCGTGAACGTCTCGTCGAAGGTGATCGCATTGGTGTCGTTCTCGAGATCGACCCTGTTGCGCGAGACGCGCGTGTTCCCGCCCTCTCGCCGCGGAAGCGTGTCGGCGGTTGCGCAGGTCTGACCCGCGTTCACTCGCCGCAGCTGGAGCTCCGCCGAGCGGATCACGTTCGCGTCGGAAATGGTCCCGCCCACGCTGACCGTGACCGCCGTGGCCGACTGCGGGCTGATGTCGCCCTGGGTCCTGCTCAGCGTGAAGGTCGGCGGCTTCGTATCCCGAATGAAGGAGAAGCTCGTGGAAGTCGCGTTCACGGGCGTGGCGCCGTCCCGAACCTGCACGTTCACCCTGCGCGCACCCTCGCCCGAGGAGCTCGCAGCGGCCGTAAGGTTGGTGTTGATCTCAACGGTTCCGCTGGACCCGTCGACAGTACCCTTGACTCTGGTGAGCGGGTGGGTGTAACTGCGGCTCCCGACCCACCACCTGACCTCGGCGATGCCGCTGCCGGGCTCGCCGGTGGCGAGATCCGGATCCTCGACATCGAGGGAGAGCACGGCACCAGCACCCAGCACCAAGCCGGCCTCATCCGGCTCGATGTCGCTCAGCTCGGGATCGCCCTTGTCGACGCCGAAGGCGGCTGCCGTCTGGATCGTGCTGTTGCCCGACCGCGGGGCCCGCGCGTTCATGAGCTTGTCGTAGATCGCGGTAACCTCGGCCAGATAGCAGTTGGCGCCATCGTCGTCGTCGAAGTCGCTGTCGCGATCGTCCTCCGGCAGGTCGCCGATGCCGCTCACGTTCCCGAGGCCCTCGAGGGCCATGAAGGCCGTCCGACGGTCGCCGTCGCTGTTGGCGGCCACGGAGCAGTCGCCCACGGCGAAACTGGCGGTCTCTCCGCCCACGCCAGCGTCGTCCAGGCCGTTGACCCTGAAGTTGCCGGCGGAATAGTACGTGTTCATCACACCCACGACGGTGGTGCCACCGAGGTGGAGGGAGATTCCCCTGTCGCCGTCGTCGGTGTCGAAGGTGGGTCCCTTGTAGTCGAAGTGGAGCGGGCCGAGCTTCGCTTCCTCGTCTCCGCGGAACTCGTCGGTCACCAGCAGGCCGCCGTCATCCTTGATGTCGCCGCCGTTGATGAGCCAGTGCTCGTTCTCGCCCGCCGTGTTCTCGACGTTCCAGTTGATCCCCGGATTAACGCTCCAGGTAAACGGAGCTTCCTTGTCGACCCGGGCCACGCCGTTCCGAGGGGCACCGCTGCTCGTCGCCAGGAACGCCAGCGCCGGCGGGGCATCTTCGAGTGCCGAGGCGTCGGGGCCGGTTACCATCGCGTGAAGCGACATCTCGCTCACCATGGTGCCATTGAAGGCCACCGGGCAGGCGTGGAAGGAGTTGACGTTGCTCTCGTCGTCCCCGGCCGGGCCGCCGTAGAAGGTGGTGCCGCCAGCAACCGCCGACTCGCTGCCCGCGCTGTGAGAGAGCATCACGTAGTTGGGGTTATCGAGCGCGATCGACTGAGAGGCGACGACTTCGCGCGTGGCATCCTCATCGGTCGTGAGGAAGGCGCCCAACTCGTACTCGCCGTTGGCGTACTTGGGCATGAGCTGCATCCCCACGCACTCGCCCACG
>VXMQ01000074.1 GCA_009841015.1 Candidatus Palauibacter denitrificans
ACCGGGTGGCCGCCGCGAACGCGTACCTCGGCGCCGAACCGATCATCGAGGCGCTTGGGCAGGAGGCGGACATCGTCGTGGCCGGACGCTCGACGGACACCGCGCTCACCTACGCGCCGCTCATGCACGAGTTCTCCTGGCCGGCCGACGACTGGGACCGGCTCGCGCACGGGGTCGTCGCAGGACACATCAACGAATGCGGCTGCCAGGCCTCCGGGGGGAACTCGCTGGTCGACTGGCGGGAGATCGACCTCATGCTTCCGGGCTATCCCATCATCGAAGCGGAAGCAGACGGGACCTTCGTGGTGACGAAGCACCCGGGGCTCGGCGGGCGGGTGACGTGGGAGACCGTCGCCGAGCAGGTCCTGTACGAACTCGGCGACCCGAGGGAATACATCACACCCGACGTGATCGCGGACTTTTCGACCATCCGCCTCCGCGATCTTGGGGGGGACCGGGTCCGGGTCGAAGGCGTGGCCGGCCGTTCGCGCACGGACAAGCTCAAGGTGTCCATCGCGTACCACGATGGTTTCAAGGCGGTGGGCGCCCTGACCTACGCCTGGCCCGACGCGGTGGACAAGGCGCAGCGGGCGGACGAGATCCTCCGGGGCCGCCTGCGGCACCTGGGGCTCGAGTTCGATGAGATCCGGACGGAGTTCGTCGGCGCCGGCGCCTGCCACGGGCCGCTGGCCGGCGCTCCCTCCGACGACCTGCCCGAGGTCACGCTGCGGGTCGGCGTCCGGAGTCCCGACCGCCACGCCGTGTCGCGCTTCAGCCGGGAGATCGCGCCCCTGATCCTCGCGGGCCCGCCCACCGTCACCGGCTTCGCGGGCGGCCGCCCCCGCGTGCAGGAGGTCGTGGCGTACTGGCCCGCGCTCATCGACCGCGGGGTCGTGGAGGGCAACGTGAAGGTGGAGACGATGGAGCTGTGAGAGTGCAGCTGAGGGAGATCGCGTTCGCCCGTTCGGGCGACAAGGGAGACACGGCGAACGTGGGACTCATCGCATTCAGGCCATCCATTTATCCGGTTTTGATAAAGGAAGTTACGGCGGAACGTGTGAAGTATCACTTCAAGGGAATCTGCGAAGGCGAGGTCGAGCGGTTCGAGCTTCCCAACCTGCGGGCGCTCAACTTCCTCCTGCACCGATCGCTGGGAGGGGGCGGCACCGTATCGCTCATGCTCGATGCGCAGGGGAAGACGTTCGCCACCGCGCTGCTGAGGATGGAGGTCGACGTGCCGGACCACCTCCTGAACCGCGCGGACTAGGTTCGGCTCGGGGACTCGGAGGCGCCCATGTTCGAATACCTCGAGATCGAGATCGACGAGCGGACCGGCGTGAACCGGATCCGTCTCGACCGCGCGGAGCGCCGCAATGCGCTGAGCGGGGCGCTCGTCGCGGAAATGAAGGAGGCGCTCGCGCTCGCCGAGGCGGACGCCCGCGTGCGCGTGATCGGGATCGGAGGGCGCGGTCCGGACTTCTGCGCGGGCGCCGACCTGGCGGAGGTGCAGGCCTCGGTCGAGGAAGGGGTCATGGCCAGCCTGCGGGAGGCGGAAGCGCTGGGCGAACTCTTCACGCTCCTGAGGAAGCTCTCGAAGCCGGTCGTCGCGATCGTGCACGGCCGGGCGCTGGCCGGCGGTTGCGGCCTCGCGACGGCGTGCGACCTCGTGCTTGCGGCGGAGAGCGCCCGCTTCGGCTACCCGGAGGTGCGGCTCGGTTTCGTGCCCGCGATGGTGACGGCGATCCTGCGCCGGAACCTGGGGGAGAAGCGCGCCTTCGAGTTGATGTCGCTCGGGGACACGATCGATGCGGCGGAGGCGTCTCGGCTGGGCCTCGTGAACCGGATCTACGCGGACGCGGCGTTCGAGGCGAAGAGTGCCGCCTTCCTGGCCGAACTCGCCGGGCGGAGCGCCTCCGCGCTCGCGCTCACGAAGAAGCTGCTGTACGGCACCGAGGGGCAGAGCTTCGAGGCGGCGGTGGCGACCGGCGCGCGCGTGAACGCGCTCGCCCGCATGACGGACGACTGCCAGGCCGGGATCCGCCGGTTCCTGGATCGCGGGGGGAAACGGGAGAAAGGGGAGCGAGCATGAGCGAGAACGGCGCGGCTGCGGCGTTGGGGTCGGGCTTCCTGTGGCGGGTCGGGGCGCTTGGCGCCGGCGCGTCGGGCATCGTCCTCCTCGCGACGGACGGGGCGCCGCTCACGCTCGCCGTCCTCCTGCTCATGGCGGCGCTGGCCGCCGCGGGCGTGCTCCTCGGCGGCGGTGCGCACGGCGTCGCCGTCGAGGGCCGGCTCGACCTGAGCGCCCGCCTCGGCCTCGGGCTGCTCGGCGGACTCCTCGGCGCCGCGGTCTCGGCTGTTGCGCGCTCGGTCCTGGCGGAGTTCGGCTCCATCGGAGCGATGAGCATGGGGCTCACTTCGGGGTGGACGGGGGCGGAGTTCCTGTCGCACCTCGGCAGCGGCGCGGTCTGGGGCCTCATGCTCGGCGTCCTCTACACCTACCTGTCCGGCTCGCCTGCCGCCCGCGGCGCGACCTTCGCCCTGGCGCCGACCCTCTACGTCGTCATCCGTCTCGGCCTCGGCGAGCCCGCGCTGGATTTTGCGAGAGGAGACCTTCCGCTCGTGTCCGCGCTCGCGCTCTACGCGGGGCGGGGCGTATTCGCCGTCTTCTCCATCCTTGCGGTCAACGTGCTGTGGGGAGCGATCGCCGGCGCGACGCTGGGCTGGGGGGAAGCGGGCGACGAGACCCCGGTCGCCCGCCCGATCGACGAGTGATCGGACGGTAACGGATTGGACGACCGGACGGGGGCGCCGACGGCGCGCCGTGACTGGTGGCTGCGACTGCAGATCGGTCTCGGCCTGGCCGGGGGCGCCACGTGGTTCATCGGCGCGTTCACGGAGCAGGACTTCGTGGCCGGCGCCGGCTGCGGCCTCCTCGTCGCCGCCGTCGTCCTCCGCCTGGGGCGTACGACGGCCTGACCGGGTCCGGCGGTCGCGGCCCCCGGAACCCGGCGGCGACTGGCGGTTGATCCCGCGTTGATCGCGCGGCGCATCAAGGGGTGTGAATACCTACGACAGCACCGCCTCGGGCCGCCCCGCAGCCACCCTCCGGGACGCGCGCGACGTCCTGAGAGACCGGTTCAGCTACGACGACTTCCGCCCCGCCCAGGCGCGCGTGGTGGAAGCGGTTCTCAGCGGACGGGACACGCTCGCGGTGCTCCCGACGGGCTTCGGCAAGTCCGTGTGCTTCCAGATCCCCGCGCTGCTGCGTCCGCGGGCGACGCTCGTGGTTTCGCCGCTCATCTCGCTCATCGAGGACCAGGTCGCGGGGGCTGCGCGCCGGGGCATGCGCGTGCTCGGCTGGACGAGCGCGACCCCGCGCGACGAGGTGGACGAGGCCCTCGAGCGCGCCCGGCGCGGCGAACTCGACCTCCTGTACCTCGCGCCCGAGCGCCTGGAGAGCGGGGCCGTGTGCGGCCGCCTGCGCGAAGTCGGCGTGGCGGGCATCGCGGTCGACGAGGCGCACTGCGTTTCCCAGTGGGGGCACGACTTCCGTCCGTCGTACCTGCGGATCGGGCGTGCGAGGGAGAGGATGGGCCGCCCGCCGCTGACGGCCCTCACGGCGACCGCGACGTGGCGAACGCGGCGCGAAATCGAGCGGTTCCTGGGGATGGAAGGGCCGATCCGCATCTTCGTGCCCGCGAACCGGCCGAACCTGCGCTACTCCGTGGAGATCGCCCCGGACACGCGCGAGGCGTATCGGCGGGTGCGGCGCGAGGTGGCGGCGTGCCGGGGGGCGTCGGCGGTCGTCTACGCGCGCACCCGGGGACTGAGCGCGCAGCTCGCGATCGCGCTCTCGAGGACGGGCGTGCCGAGCGCGCCGTACCATGCGCGTCTGCCGATCGAGCGGCGCCAGGCGACGCAGCGGGCCTTCCTGGACGGGAGCATTCGCGTGGTCTGCGCCACGACCGCGTTCGGCATGGGGATCGACCATCCGCACGTGCGCCTCGTCGCGCATCTCGGCGCCCCACAGTCGCTGGAGGAGTACGTCCAGGAAGCGGGTCGCGCCGGCCGTGACGGCGAACCGGCGCGCTGCGCGATGGTCGCGATCCGCGAGAAGCGCCGCCGCGCCCTTCCGTTCGGCCGGCGCGAGCGCCCCCGGCCGGGCAGCCCGCCGCCCGGCTCCGACCGGGCCGCCGCCTACGCCGAACGGCGCGCCGCCATGCGAGCCTACATTGCAACCGCCACCTGCCGCCGGGCGGCCATCGCCGCCTACTTCGGCGAACGCGCTCCGGTCTGCGACGGCTGCGACAACTGCGACCGCGCCGCGACCGCGCCCACCCCTGGCCGGCGCGTCAGAACGACCACGACACGCCGAAGATGGCGACCACGGGCAGGGAAGCGAGCGGGGCGGGACGCGTGAGCGGCTGGTCCGACGTGGTCTGGTAGAAGAGCGCGTCCCGGCGATCCAGCGCGTTGAGCACGCGCACATACGGGGCGATCACGACGGACGAGCGGCCGATGCTCGCGACCCAGCGTCGCGAAATCTCCGCGTCGACCCGGAGATACGAATCCTCCGGCGCCCCCGAGAGCACCGGCAGGGGATCGTCACCGGTAGGCACACCCTTCTCCTCGATTCCCCCGGTCACGGATGCGAAGGAAAGGCCGGCCCCGTACGCGAGCCGTATCCCGAAGTCAAACTCCCGGACGCTCGAGGAGAGTCCGCCGCTCAGGAGCTGCCGGCCCACGAACGGGGTTTCCTCTTCCGGGTCGTTCGTCCATACGAACGCGATCGAGTAGCCGACCCAGCCCCGGACCGGACCCTCCTTCGCCTGCAACCATAGGTCCAGGCCCCAGGAGTAGAGCTGCTTGGCGTCGGGAAGATCGTCGAAGGACTTGAGGTAGCTTTCGACGCCGACGTCGACGCCGTTCTCGAGCGAGTTCCCGAATCCAACCACCAGGTGGGAGGCTCCCGCGATACTGGACCCCGGCGTCGACAGCGGGATGTGGTCGGGATCCAACGCCGGGAGGACACCGCCGATGGTGGGTCCGGTGAGGTCTCCCGAGAGAATGGACTCGGGTCCGCGCACGACCTGATAGAACCTTCCGGCGGAAAGCCGGAGGTCCGCCGCCTCTGTGACGTGCCAGGTGATGGTGCCCCGCGGCGCGAACTTCGCGCGGCGGGAGGAGGCGAAATAGCTAGTCCGGAATCCCCCTCTCACCTCGACTTCGGGAGCCAGCTTCCAAATGGCCTCGCCCCAGCCGGCCACCACTTCGGCGCGCCTGACCGCGTGCGTCAGGTCGTGCGCCGTCTTGCCGCCGAGTACGGTCCGCCGGTCTACCACCGTCTCGTAGGAGTCGAAGCCGCCGCCCGCGGCCCAGCGGATTCTGCGGCCTCCCGATTCGAACAGCGCCTCGGCGCGGGTTCGTACCGTCCGTGCGATGGCGTCCGCGAAAGAAACCTCGAAGTCCAGTTCCTTGTCGCGCGGCAACGGGAGGCCCGTGCCGAACCGTCCGTGAGCGCCCCTCAGCGTGAACGTGCCGTCGGCCAGCGGAACGCGATAGCTTGCCGACCCTGCCAGGTTGCCCCAGTAGGCCGACCCCACCGCCCCGGCGTCCTCCAGCCGACCAACGTCGAGCAACACGGATTCGCGGTTCCAGAACCCGGTGGCCGTGAGCTGTCCGGGCCCCAGACGATAGTCGAACCGGCCCAGGAGGTCGCCGTACCCGTACGGCATCTCCCGCTCGTTCGTGATAATTGGATAGCCGAGTCCGTGAAGCGCGCGGCCGCTGACGAGCAGGCGGCCGGCGGGTCCGATCGGGCCCTCCGCCCGCAGGGTGCCGCCCAGGAGGTCGGCCGCACCGGCGACGTGGAACCGTTCGGAGTCTCCCTCCCGAATCTTGAGATCGAGGACGTAGGAGAGTCCCCCGTCGTAGCGGGCTGGCGTTCCGCCGATGTAGAGCGACGCCTCGTCGAGCACGCCATCCGGAAAGGCGTCGAGGAGTCCGCTGAGGTGGAACGGCGCGTAGACCGGCGCGCCATCGAGCAGCACGAGCTTCAGGTCCGACGCGGCGCCCCGCACGTAGAGCACGTTGGTCGGATCGGTGGGATCAATGCCGGTTTCGTCCAGCGTCAGACCCGCCTCCGCCACGCCCGGCGACGAATCGAGCGCACGGAGTTCCGTTTCTCCCTCTTCCCGAAACCCCGCGCGGGTGAGGCCGGGAGCCGAAAGCTGCCGTGCGGAGATCTGGGCGAAAAGGCTGGGCATCGCGACGGGCCGCCGCTCCAGAGCCAGGTCGAGCGGCACGTCACCGCCCGCGGGCACCACGATGCTGGCGGCGAGCGGGTCGCGATCCAGTGCCCGCGCCACGAGGTGGATGGGTCCCGCGGGAAGCCCCTCCGCCCGGTAGGAGCCGTTGTCGTCCGTAACGAGGAACCACGAAAACGCGGGGAAGCGGATTTCCACCGAAGCGGCCGCGATCGGCGTCTGGGTTTCAGCGCGCAGCACCCGGCCGAAGACGGCGCCGACGACCGGCGCGTCCTCGGAAGAGGGGGGCGGCCGCGGGGGATCCTGAGCGGAAGCCGGCGGGGCGAAGAAGCAGATCGACACCGGTCCGAAGAGCAGGGCGAACCGCCACCGATGGGAGACGGGCCCGGACCTTTGGTACATGGGCTTCGTCATCCCGGGATCTACCCCTCGATGTTAGCAGTCCGTCAGGTCACCGTCGTCCGCCGGGGCGGCGTCCGCTACCTGCGCTGCTACCCGTCGGTGCCGAGAAAGATCTCCACACGACTCGCAGCCGCCGAATCCGCGCGCCGCAACTCACCGTCCTCGAGGCGGACGACCTCGCGCCCATCGATGACTACAGAACCGGCCGCGGCGTTCCGCGGCAAGGTCACGCGGATCTCATCCGCCGCTCCCGCAACTTCGATGACGCCCGGCTCCACGTGGAAGCTCGCGTCACGGGCCGCTACCGTGGCCTTCTCGTCGTCGGACAGTTCGACCGTCAACCGCAACCCCGTGCCTTCGTGCCCGCCGACAACCATGATGCGCACGGCGCCGTCGCGGGGATCCACCGAAACCCGGGAAGGTCCGGCGTCCCCGGCGACCTGGGAGTCGCCCGCAATCCAGGCGGCAACAGCACCGACCCCGCTGTCGACCCAGCCCCTGACCGGCGATCCCGGCACCGCGTAGGCGCCCGCGGCGACGAGAAGCGTAATCCCCGCCGCCACCGCGGCGGAGCGCCGGCTCAGCCTGGCCCAGCGCCGCGCCCGCGCGCCTGCAAGAGACACCGGCGCCTTGCGCGCGGCTTCCCGCAACGCCGCCGGGATCTCGCGCCGCGACTCCGGCACCGAGAGCAGGTCGAGCGCCGCCGTCGCGCGCCGCGTCGCAAAGCGCATTTCGTCGAGGCGCGCCGCGCACTCCGGGCACCCCGCCACGCGCGCCTGAACGGATCTCCGTTCTGCTGTGGTCAGCTCACCGTCGAGCAGAGCCAGGAGCGCTCCGTCGTCGACATGTGGCTGTTCACGCGTAGACATACTCAATCCTCACTATTTTCGACGCGGATTTCCAGTCGCAGCCCGGCCCGTCACCCATCGTCCCCCTTCACCGGCCCCGACCGATCTCGTCCTCCACGATCCGCGGATCCAGCGCCTCCGTGAACCTGCGCAGCGCGCGCGCAAGCAGCGTTCCCACCGACCCCGGCGCGACTTCGATCACCTCGGCGATCTCGGCGTACCGGAAGCCCTCCTCTCTCATCAGCAGCAACTGACGGTCGCGTTCGGGCATCTCCGCCAGCGCGGCGCGCACCGCCGCGACCCGTTCAGCCCGCATGACCGGCCGATCCGGCAATTCCACCGGATCGTGTGCGAGGTCCGTGTGCTCGTAGCGCTGCGACAGCAACCGCCGCCGCCGCGAACTCATGCGAGCGTCGTCCCGTACCAGGTTCGTCGCCACGGTGAACAGCCAGCGCCGCACCTCCTCGTCCGGAAGAGCCTGTTCCAAGAGCCGAACGAACGCCTCCTGTACGATATCCGCCGCAAGGTCGGCGTCACCCACCATCCGGTCGACATACCGAAAGAGTGGCGTCCAGTGGCTCTTGTATGCCGCTTCGAAGTCCACGGTTCTCCCCTCCACACCGTTGCCGGTACGCGAAGAGCGCCGCGGGCTCGCACCCTTGCCATCCTATAGGGTCAACGCCTGCCGGGGCCCGATCATGACGCGTCCGACTTCAGCCGTTTGGGCGGAAGGCCCGCCTCCGGTACGTTAGGCGTGCGGCGTCTTGAAGTCACAGCCCGCCCGCCGCCGGGCCGCGCACTCGACGCCGGCGCGCATTCGAACGGCCGATCGCAGCGCCGGCCGCACGTACCGAACCGAGGAGTGAATGGGAGACCCGAGTTTCTACCTGGAAGACCATCATGGGATGATCCTCGAGATGGTGCGGGAGTTTGCCGAGGCGGAGATCGCTCCCGTCGCCGCCCGCTACGATGAATCGGAGGATTTCCCGTGGGACACCGGCGCCCTCATGTCAGAGCTGGGGCTGTTCGGAATTCCCTTCGAGGAGGAGATCGGCGGCGCCGGGATGGACCTTCTCGCCGCGTCGATCGCCGTGGAGGAACTCGCGCGCGTGGATGCGAGTCATTCGATCATGATCGGGGCGCACACGAGCCTGGCCGCGACCCCGATCGCGCGCTGGGGGACGGAAGCACAGAAGGAACGCTTCCTCCGCCCCCTGGCGAGCGGCCGCGTGCTCGGCGGATTCGGGCTCACGGAGCCGGGATCGGGCTCCGACGCGGGCGGCATGCGGACGACGGCCCGGAAGGCCGGCGACCGGTGGATTCTCAACGGCCGCAAGACATGGATCACGCACGGGGGGGTGGGAGAGGTGTTCGTCGTCGGCGCCCTCACATCCCCCGAGAAGGGTTCGCGCGGCATCACGGCGTTCGTCCTCACCAAGGAGACGTGCGATCTCGACGACGCCGCGCGCGTCGGGTTCGGACACTCCGCGGACCTCGAGCCGATGCCGGGCTTCAGCGCCGGGCAGAAGCTGCGCAAGCTGGGCTGGAACGCTTCCGATACGCGCGAACTTACGCTGGAGGACGTTGAAGTTCCGGAGGAAAACGTGCTCGGCGAGGTGGATCGGGGTTTCCCCATCTTCCTCGACACGCTGGACGGCGGACGCATCGGGATTGCCGCCCACGCGATCGGGATCGCGCAGGGGGCACTGGACGAGACGGTCCGGTACACCGGCGAGCGGAAGCAGTTCAGCAAGAAGATCCATGACTTTCAGGGGGTCCGCTTCATGCTGGCCGAAGCACAGACGCGCATTCATGCGGCGCGGCTCATGATGCACCAGGCCGCGCGCCTCCGGATGGCGGGGGCGAGGCACAAGAAGGAGGCCGCGATGGCCAAGCTCTTCGCCTCGGAGACGGCGATGGACGTGACGACGATGGCCGTGCAGTTGCACGGCGGGTACGGCTATTCGCGCGAGTATCCCGTCGAACGGATGATGCGCGACGCGAAGATCACGGAGATCGGCGAGGGGACGAGCGAGATCCTCAAGATCGTGATTTCGAGGGAGATGCTGCGCGAAGCGGGCTCCCTCGATTAGTTTGGGGGAGCGGTTCGGCCGTGCGTCACGGCCGTCAACGGAAACCGGGCAGTAACGAAGAGATACACGAACCCCCGGCAGCGGCCGGCGGTTCGCAGCGAAGAATCGAATCTTACAGGATGCCAGCCCTCTGGTAGCACAATCGGGTGCGGCGAACCCGTGCGCGTGCTGACGTGCGCCGCGAGATCGTCGTAAACGCCACGACCCGCGAGAAACGGGTCGCGATCTTGGAAGACCGCAAGCTCGTCGAACTGATGTACGAACGGCCCGACGAGCGCCGCATCGCCGGCGATATCTATCTCGGTGCGGTCGATGCGATCGTGCCCGGACTTCAGGCGGCCTTCGTCGACATCGGCGCCGAGAAGTCCGCCTTCCTGCACGCCTCCGATCTACAGCCCGACGAAGATCCCGATGAAGACGGAAACGGGGGACGCGAGCGGAACGGGGGGCGTCGGAGGGCGCGCAACGAGAACGCTCCCCGCATCGAGGAAACGATCCGCAAGGATCAGACGCTCCTCGTTCAGGTCGTGAAGGAGCCCATCGGCACGAAGGGGGCCCGCGTCACGACGCAGGTCTCCCTCCCGGGCCGCTTCCTCGTGTACATCCCGGACTCCTCCCACGTCGGCGTCAGCCGCAAGATCGGCGACCGGGAGACGCGCGCCCGCCTGCGGCGCATGGTGCGCGACATCCTCGGCGACGAGGGCGGCGTCATCGTCCGGACCGTCGGCGAGGAGTTGACGAAGGAGGCCTGCGAGCGGGAACTCAAGTCGCTGCGCAAGACGTGGCGGAAGGTGCGGCGCCGGCAGAAGGGGATGAAGGCGCCGGCCCTCGTGTACCAGGACGCGCGGCTGACGTCCGGCATCATCCGCGACCTCTTCAGCGACCGGATCGACGTGCTCACGGTGGATTCGGCGGAGTTGTACCACGAGATCCGCTCCTATCTGGGACAGGTCGACCCGGACCTCCTCGAGCGGGTGAGCCGGTACGACGGCGCCGCGCCGATCTTCGACGAGTTCGGGATCGAGGAGGAGATCCGGCGCGCGTTCCGCCGCACCGTCGACCTGAAGTCGGGCGGCCACGTCGTGATCGAACAGACCGAGGCCCTCGTCTCGATCGACGTGAACACGGGGCGCTACACGGGCCGCCGCGACCCGGCGAAGACCATCCTCAAGACGAACCTCGAGGCGGCGGGAGAGATCGCCCGCCAGCTCCGGCTGCGCGACGTGGGCGGGATCATCGTCATCGACTTCATCGACATGAACGAGGAGGAGGCGCGCAACAAGGTCGTGCAGCAGATGCGGACGCTGCTGGGCCACGACCGCGCGCGCACGAAGGTGTTCGGGCTCTCCGAACTCGGCCTGCTCCAGCTCAGCCGGCAGCGCGTGAGCCCCAGCCTGCACCAGCGGATGATGGAACCGTGTCCATACTGCGAGGGCGCGGGGAGAATCCTCGCCTCCGAGACGGTGGTGCGCCGGCTGGAGCGGGCGCTGGACCGGGTCGCCGCGGCCGGCCGGGAGAGCGGGATCACGATCCTCACGCACCCGGTGATCGCCCTCCACCTGCTGGAGCGCGAGCGCGAGTTCCTGGGCCGAATGAGGAACAGCGGCAGGATCGCGATCGATCTCCGCGACGACCCTCTGCTCGGTCTCGACGAGTTCCGGCTCCTCGCCCACCCGGCCGACGCCGACGTCACGAAGAAGTACATCTCGAGCTAGTCGAATGCGCGCCGTTATTGTTTGACACATCCGCCCGCCGCGGGTAATCTCAGCGGCTCGCAATTCGTGGAATTTCCAGTGGTGATCTGACGATATGTACGCGATTTTCAAGGCCCAGGGGAAGCAGTTTCGAGCGGTGGAGGACGCGGTGCTCCGCATCCCCTCCCTCGAGGCCGAGCCCGGGGACACGGTCAAGTTCGACGACGTGCTGCTCGCCGAGCAGGACGGGGACGTGCACGTCGGGGCCCCATGCGTGGTGGGCGCCTCGGTCGCGGCCGAGGTCGTGAGCCACGGACGGGGCGACAAGATCGTCGTCTACAAGATGAAGCGGCGGAAGGGCTACCGGCGGAAGCAGGGCCACCGCCAGGGCTACACGGAGATCCGCATCCTCGGCATCGATCTGCCCGACGAGCCGCAGGAGGCGGCGGCGAAGCCCAAGGCCAAGGCCGCTCCGAAGGCCAAGGCGGCTCCGAAGGCGGAAGCTGCTCCCGAGCCCGCGGCAGCCGAGCCGGCGCCTGTGGACATCACGCCCGTCGCCCGGAAGCTGGCGGAGGAGCACGGGCTCGACCTGGGCGCGATCGAGGGGACGGGCAAGGACGGCCGCATCCTCAAGAGCGACGTGGACAAGGCCATTGCGGCGAAGGAAGGCGACTGATGGCGCACAAGAAAGGTGTCGGCTCCAGCCGCAACGGACGCGATTCGAACCCGCAGTACCTGGGTGTCAAGAAATACGGCGGCGAGCACGTCATCGCGGGGAACATCCTCATCCGGCAGCGGGGCACGCCGTTCCACCCGGGCCGCAACGTCGGCCGGGGGAAGGACGACACGCTGTTCGCGCTCGCCGACGGACAGGTCGAGTTCCATCGCCGGCGAGGCCGCCGCTTCGTCAGCGTCGTGACGCCGGCGTCCTAGCGTCGCGGCACCGGCCCGCCGCGCGCTCGCAGCCGCACCGCCACCGGCTGCAGCCGCGCCGGGCCGTCCCGGCGCCGCCGGCATCCCGTGACGATCCGGCCAGGGAGCCCCTGAACGTCAGGAGCCTCTGAACTCGGGCTTCCGCTTCTCCAGGAAGGCGCCCACGCCCTCCGCCATGTCGTCCGTCGAGAAGAGGAGCGAGAACCAGCTCCGCTCGAACTTCAGCCCCTCATCCAGCGGCATCCGCCGCGCGGCGAGGATGGACTCCTTGGCGGCCTGAAGCGCGACCGGGCTGCGGCTCGCGATGTTCGAGGCGAGTTCCATCACGTGAGCCTCGAGTTCCTCGGGGGCGACGGCCGCCTCCACGAGGCCGATCTGCTCCGCCTTCTCCCCCGGGATCAGCTCGCCGCTCATCACGAGCCGCATCGCCCAGCCCTCGCCGACCAGCCGCGGCAGCCGCTGCGTGCCGCCCGCGCCGGGGATGAGCCCGAGGTTGATCTCCGGCTGGCCGATGCGGGCCGAGGTCGAGGCTACGCGCATGTCGCACGACATGGCGAGTTCGCACCCTCCGCCGAGGCAGAAGCCGTTGATCATCGCGATGACGGGCTTGGGGAAGGATTCGATCGCGCTGTACATATCGCCGCGCGTCATGCTGCGGTACTGCTCGACCGGACGCGCGTCCTTGAACTCCGAGATGTCGGCGCCCGCGATGAACGAGCGGTCGCCCGCCCCCGTGATGACGACGACGCGTACATCGTCGTCGGCCGCCAGGCGGTCGAGCGCCCCGAAGATGGCGCAGCGGACGGCGCCGTTCAGCGCGTTGAGCTTCTCCGGCCGGTTGACCGTGAGCTTGGCGATATGTCCGTCGAGCTTCTCGACGAGAAGAACGTCACTCATGACGACTCCAGGCTACAGGTTGACTGTTCGGGGCGCGGCGCGCGGTCAGGCTTCGTGGGTGGTGCGGCCGCCGACGACGGTGCGGACGACTTCGATCTCCTTGATCGCGTAAGGGTCCGCCGTGTGGGGATCGTCGCCGAGGATGACGTAGTCCGCCAGCTTCCCCTCGGTGATCGAGCCCTTGAGGTGCTCCTCGAAGGAGGCGTGGGCTCCGTTGATCGTGCAGATGCGGAGCGCCTCGGGGACGGAGATCTTCTGGCTCGGGCCCCACTCGCGTCCCTGCATGTCCGTCCGCGTGACCATGCTCTGGATCGCCATCAGCGCCTCGAACGGCCCCGGCGGGTAGTCGGAGGCGCCCGCCACGGGAATGTCGTAGTCGAGGAAGCGGCGGTGCGCGAACATCCATTCCATCTTCTCCACCCCGTACTCGCCCCACTTGTTCCCGTGGAAGTGGATGTAGGTGTAGAAGGGCGTGGGGATGGCGCCGATATCCTTGATGCGCCGGAGAAGGGGATCGTCCACGAGCGAGCAGTGCTCGAGGCGGAAGCGGGGGTCGGCCTGCGGCAGCTCGCGCTGGATCCGCTCGTACGCGTTGAGGCACATGTCGATCGTCCTGTCGCCGTTCGCGTGGATGGCGATCTGGAAGCCGGCGCGGACGGCGTCGTCCACCGCCCGGTCGATGTCCTCCTGGATCATGGTGCTGATGCCGTAGTCGTCCGGGCGCCCGACGTACGGGGTGCGCATCGCCATCGTGCGCTCCGAGGCGGAGCCGTCCGCGCTGTACTTGACCGCGCCGATGCGCAGGTTCTCGTCGCCGAAGCCGGTGCGAACGCCCGCCTGCTTGAGCGCCGAGAACAGCAGGCTGCCCCCGGAGGGGAAGTAGTACATGCGGAAGCGGAGGTCTCCCGCGTCGTAGGCGTCCTGCAGCGCGGTCAGGCCCTGGCTGTTCCCGCCCGTCTCGTGGACCGACGTGATGCCGGCCGCGGACATCAGTTGGCCGATGAGGGCGACGCCGGCCTGGCGGTCCTCCCGCGTGCTCCCGCCGGGGACGAGGCGCTGCAGGGGGCGGCGCGCGAGCGAGGCGACCTTGCCCGTGAGTTCGCCGTCCTCGCGGTAGAAGTGCCCGCCGGACGGGTCGGGCGTGTCCACGGTGATCCCGGCCAGTTCGAACGCCTTCGAGTTGTAGACGCTCGTGTGCCCGCCCCGGTGCGTGACCTGGACGGGCTGGTCGGGGACGGCCTCGTCGATGTCGCGCCGGTTGAGCGGACGCCCCTCCTCGATCTTCGTGTCGTCGTACAGGAAGCCGACGACCCACTCGCCCGGAGGCGTGTTCTGCGCCCGCTCGCGGAGCGCGGACTTCATCCCCTCGATCGTGCGGATGTTCATGTCCACCTGCGTGAGGTGGCGCATGCCCGCGGAGGACGGATGGTTGTGCGCGTCGATGAAGCCAGGGACGACGGTGCCGCCGCCCGCGTCGATGCGCTCGGTGCGCGGTCCGACGAGGTTGGCGATGTCGCCGTTCGAGCCCGCGGCGAGGAAGCGGCCGCCCTTCACGGCGAGCGCCTCCGCCCGCGGGTTGTCGTCGTCCACGGTGTAGACGGTCGCGTTCGTCACGACCTGGTCGGCGTGCCGGGCGTCGCCGGCGCCGGCCTGTCCGCCGCGCCCACCCTGCGTCCCGCAGCCCGCCAGGGCCGCGCCCCCGGCCGCGAGCCCGGAAAGGGCCATGAACTCCCGGCGGTTGACCTCGCTCATCTCTGTCTCCTTCAGGCTTCGTATGTGGCGCGCCCGCCGACGACGGTGCGCAGGATCTCGATCTCCTTGATCGCGAACGGATCGGCCGTGTGCGGGTCCTCCGCGAGGATCACGAAATCCGCCAGCTTGCCGGCGGTGATCGATCCCTTGATCCCTTCCTCGAAGGAGGCATGGGCTCCGTTGATGGTGCAGACGCGGAGCGCCTCCTCGACCGTGATCTTCTGGCTCGGACCCCACTCGCGCCCCTGCATGTCCGTGCGCGTGACCATGCTCTGGATGCCCATCAGCGTCTCGAACGGCCCCGGCGGATAGTCGGAGGCGCCCGCCACGGGGATCCCGTAGTCGATGAACCGGCGGTGCGCGAACATCCATTCCATCTTCTCCGCCCCGTACTCGCCCCACTTGTTCCCGTGGAAATGGACGTAGGTGTAGAACGGGGTGGGGATGGCGCCCACGTCCCGGATCCGGCGCAGGAGATCGTCGTTCACGAGCGAGCAGTGTTCGAGGCGGAAGCGGGGGTCGGCCTGCGGCATCTCCCGCTGCGCGCGCTCGAAGGCGGTGAGGCACATGTCGATCGCGAGGTCGCCGTTCGCGTGGATCCCGATCTGCCACCCGTTCCGGACCGCGTCGTCCACCGCGTGGTGGATCGCCTCCTGGTTCATAGTGAGGATGCCGTAGTCGTCCGGGCGCCCGACGTAGGGCGTGGACATGGCCATGGTGCGCTCGGAGGCGGAGCCGTCGGCCCCGTACTTGATCCCGCCGACTCTCACCCACTCGTCCCCGAAGCCGGTCCGGATGCCCGCGGCCTTGAGGGAAGCGAAGAGGAAGGAAGCGTCGCCCGCGTTGGGGAAGACATAGGCGCGGAAGTGGAGTTCGCCCGCCTCGTAGGCGTCCTGATAGCTCACGAGATCGTTGCCGGCGCCGGTCTCGTGGACGGACGTGAGGCCGGCCGCCGCCATGCGTTCGCCGATGAGGCGGATGCTCTCCTGCCGCTCCGCGCGGGTCGTGCCGGCAGGGATGAGGCTCTCGAGTGGTTCCTTGGCGAGTTCCGCCACGCGTCCGGTGAGTTCGCCGTCCTCCCTGTAGTACTTGCCGCCGGGCGGGTCGGGGGTCTCGGCGGTGATGCCGGCGAGTTCGAAGGCCCGTGAGTTGTAGACGCCGGTGTGACCGCCGCGGTGGGTGACGGAGACGGGGTGGTCCGGGACCGCGTCATCGATGTCCGCGCGCGTGAGGGGGCGCCCGTCCTCGAGCTTCGTGTCGTCGTAGAGGAACCCCTGCACCCACTGGCCCGGCGGCGTGTTCTGGGCGCGCTCGCCCAGCGCGCTCTTGATCGCGTCGATCGAGCGCACGTCGAGGCTCACCTGCTTGAGGTGCTTCGTGCCGGAGTAGAAGGGATGGTTGTGCGCGTCGATGAAGCCGGGGACGACCGTCTGGCCGGCGGCGTCGATGACGTCCGTGCCCGGGCCGATGAGGTTCGAGACGTCGTCGCTCGAGCCCACGGCGAGGAAGCGGCCGCTCTTGACGGCGAACGCCTCGGCGCGCGGCAGGTCATCATCCACGGTGTAGACGGTCGCACCGCGCACGACGATGTCCGCGCGACCTCCCGCCGCGCCCGCGCCGACCGATCCGCCGCCGCCGCCCGGTCCCGCGCACCCGGCCGCAGCCGCACCACCCGCGGCCAGCCCCGTGAGTGCCATGAAGTCGCGCCGCGTGAAGTCGCTCATCTCGCCCCCCTGATCGGTGCCGCCCGGGATCCCGCGCTGCCCCGTGCGCCGGCTCGCGCTTTGCCGGCCGTTGCGTAGCCGGATCTTACTTTAGCTCGACGAGTTGTTCGGGGTCCACGCGCACGACGATGTAGGTGATCGTCTCGGTGATCTCGCTGAAGCCGTGCGGCGAACCCGCCGGGATGATGAGCATGTCGCCCGGTCCGATCTCCTGGCTCTCCCCGCCCACGATCCCGCCCACGGCACTGGGGCCGGTAAGCGTCCGCACCGTTTGTCCCTCCGGGTCCAGCTCCCGCGCGTTGGAGAGCTCGCCCCCGGTCACCAGGGTGCCGCGGCCGGAGACGACATAATAGACCTCGGTCTGCTTGTGGTGCTGGATCGCCCCGAGCGAGGTGCTCGGCGGGCGCTGGACGACGCCGACGCCGGCGTTGTGTCCGCCCGCGTCGATGTGCCGGATCTGCTGGTCGCTGACCCGGCCCCCTGGCGCGTTCGCGATCGTGGCGAGGATGTCGGCCGCGGAGATGTAGGTCGCCGGCGGGTTGTCCGGGCGGTGCCCCGGCGCCGCGCTCCAGAGGACGCCCGCCGCGAGGGCGGCGACGATGAGCTTCGACATGGTCCGGCTCCCGTTTCGATTGATTCCGATTGAAGGAGAGATGAGACGGCCCACGACACTAAGCACGGCCGAGGCCCCCGGTCCACGGCTCACCCCACGACTCGGCCCACGGCTTGACAGGGATCACGCCGTAATTACAGTAATTACGACACGACTCGTAGAGAGGAGAATCCAACCATGGGCCGAGCATCAACAACTCGCACCGTCAAGCTTGTGGCGATTGGGAATTCGAGGGGCATCCGACTGCCGAAGGTCCTGCTGCGCAAGTACGGTTGGGGGGAGTCTGTGGTCATGGAAGAGGCGGAAGACGGGCTGATTCTCCGGCGGGAGACCGAGCCCCGGACCTCCTGGGAGGATACGTATCGAGCCATGGCCGCCGAGGCTGAGGACTGGAGCGATTTTGACGCCACCCTGGCCGATGGTCTGGATTGATGGGGGACTTCCCCAAGCGCTACGCGATCCACTTCGCCGATCTCAACCCGACGATCGGCGCAGAAATCAGAAAGGTCAGGCCGGTCGTCGTGGTCAGTCAGAACGACATGAACCGGTTGCTCGAAACCGTGGTCGCCTGTCCCCTGACCACGGCGCTCCATCCTCAGTGGCGCACGCGCGTGCAGATCGTGTGTGCGGGCAGAGATGCGGAGATCGCCGTGGATCAGATACGGACGATCAGCAAGCGTCGGCTTCGTCGCCAGATTGATCGGCTATCCCCCGGGAAGGCGGCCGAACTCCGCCGAGTCATTACCGAGATGTACGGGGAGTAGCGTGCCTCGCGCGACTCCGCATTCAGTAGGTCTGCTGGTACACGTTCCCGCGGGAACGTGTTTGCGGTGCGTCGCTGTCCCGCGAGCGGGTTGTGGACGTACGTTCCGAGGGTCGTTTCGGGGGTCTGCGACAGACCGCGCACGAGAGGGATCAGGAGGGACGGATGACTGAGTGGAGCCGCCGCAACTTCGTCAGGACGGCCGCCGCCGCGGGGCTCGCGTTCCCCGCCGCGCCCGCCCTCGCGCATGCCGTCGGGGCGCCCGAAGGCGGTGCCGACGCCGGGCCGGTCCTCGGCTCACGTCCACGCTCGGACGATGATCCGCTCGGGATCCGGGGCCAGTTTCCGGTTGCCGAGGAATTCGCCTACCTGAACACGGCTTCCACGGGGCCGCTTCCGCTTCCGGTCCGCGAGGCGCTCGTCGGCTACGCGGACGAGAAGATGACGTATCGGGATCCCGGGAGCCGCAGGCGCGCCGTGGACCGCGCCCGGAGCCGCTTCGCCAACCTGTTCGGCGCGGACGAGGAGGAGATCGCCTTCCTCTTCAACACGAGCGACGGCGAGAACATCGCGGCCAACTCGATCGACTGGCGGCCGGGCGACAACGTCGTCATCGACGAACTCCACTTTACCACCGCGTTCGTCGTCTACCGGGAACTCGAGAAACGGGAGGGCGTCGAACTCCGGATCATCCCCTCGCGCGAGGGCCGCGCCCACCCCGAGGACTACGACGCCTACACCGACGACCGCACGCGGCTCATCAGCGTGGCGTGGGTCTCGAATCGAAACGGGTTCCGGTACGACCTGCCGGCGCTGGCCGAGATCGCGCACGCCCGCGGCGGGTACCTGTTCGCCGATGGGATCCAGGCGTTCGGTACCTTCCCCACGAACCTGCACGCCGAGAACGTCGATTTCGCCTGCGGCAACGGGTACAAGTGGCTCCATGCCGACTTCGGGTGCTCGATCCTGTACGCGCGGCGCGACCACCACGACTGGATGCAGCCCGACCGCTTTGGCCACGGTCAAGTGGCCGAGACGCTCCCGGAACACCAGTACCGGCTGAGGACGGACGCGCGGAAGTTCGAGCACGGGAGCCTCGCCTTCGGCCCCGTCGCGGCCATGGACGCCGCCCTCGGCTTCATCGACGAGGTGGGGTTGGCGCGGATCGCCGAACACACGCAGGCGCTCGCGGGCCAACTCCGCGATGGCGCCGCGGACCTCGGTATGAAACTGTTCACGCCGCCGGCCAACCCGTCACCGATCGTGAGCTTCTACCACGGGATGGATCCGGACGAACTCGGCGACGCCCTGCGCGAGGAAGGCGTGTTCTTCAGCTACCAGGAGGACGGGGAACTCCTCCGCGCCGCGGTCGCGATGTTCAACAACCGCGACGACGTCGACCGCCTCCTCGGAGTCATCGCCGCCCGCGTGTAGCGCACCGCGACGCCCAGCTTCTCTCGGGGTCTACGCCGCAGGATCGATCACCGTGAGGAACGGGAAACGGCGAAAACCCGCATCGCGCGTGCATATGCGGCTGATCCCGTGCTCGCGCATCAGGACGGCTGTGTGCAGGTCGTGCATCTGGTTGCCGCGGATTTCCGGGAGCTCCTCGACCGTCCGCGCGAGGACCGCCGCGTGACGCGGCGTCGCCGTCAACAGGTGGATCCCGGGCGACTCCACGAGTTCCGACAGAAAACGCTCGGCCTCCGAGGTTTGCTTCGGTGACGGTAGCACGCGCGGGTGAGTGGACACACGCAGGAACTCGTAACAGATGCTCCAGGTGAGGAAGGTCGGCGATAGTTCCCGGCGCGCCTCCTCCAGCCGCCGTCGGCCGGCGAGATGGAATTCCGAGTCTCCATTCACCGCGTACACGAGCACATTCGTGTCCAGGACCAGAGTCTTACTCCTCTTCCATCAAGCGGTAGAGCGCATCCCGGTCGGCGATGTCAACTCTGGGCTGGCCAAGGTACCAGGTTGGAAGGGGTTTCAGCGCGTCGGGATCGGCGTCGACCCTGCTCGGCTCGGCCAGGACGCGCCTTAGCGCCGCCTCCAGGAGTTCGGACGCGGTCGTCCGCCGTCGCTCGGCCTCTTCGCGCAGGCGGCGCATCACCGCGTTGTCGACGTGAAGAGTTTCATAGGGCGTCGATCTTTCCCGCACCGCCCGCACTCCGTACGGTTCGACGTTGATCTCGTCCTCCTGTTTCCGAATCCGGGCGCTGTCGAAGTCCGCCTGCATCCGCATCAGCTTCTTCACGTTGACCCCGAACGCCTTCTCGATGCGCAGCGCCATCGTCCCGGAAAGATCGGAGCGCCCGTTCAGGAAGGCCGACAACGCCGGCCGCGAGACACCGAGCGCCGCCGCCGCCTCGACCACGGTCAGGCCGCGCGGCTCGATGATCTCGGTCCTGACGAATTCCCCCGGGTGAGGGGGGCTGAGCCACGTCACTGGATCACGTCCTCCGGAGGTTTGCGCTGAACCATGTTCCGTAAAGTGTCGCATGACGCGATACGGACGTCAAGTTGCGAACCAAACCTGAAGCCAGCAGCTCGGAGGTCTACCGGATCTCCTCGCGGATGGCGGCGAGTTCCTCGGCGGCGCCTTCGGGGGGCTGGGTGAACAGGCTCACGCCGATGGTGACGGCGAAGCCGGCCGCGAAGCCCGGGAGCATCTCGTACAGGTCGTAGAAGCCCTCCTTGAAGAGGACGACCCACAGCATCGTCACGAGGAAGCCGGCGATCATGCCGGCGAGCGCGCCGGCGCGCGTGGTCCGGGCCCAGAAGAGCGAGCACAGCACGACCGGGGCGAAGGCCGCCGCGAGGCCGGACCAGGCGAAGAGGACGAACCAGAAGATCGCCCGCTCGGCGGTGAGCGCGAGGAGCAGGCCGGTCACGCCGAGGACGACCGTCACGGCCTTCCCCAGCACGGAGAGCGCCCGCTGCCGGGCGTCCGGGCGGAAGATCTTCTGATACACGTCCCGCACCGCCGCGGAGGAGGCGAGGATGAGCAGGGAATCGGCCGTCGACATGATGGCGGCGAGGACGACGATGAGGACGAGGCCCGTGAACAGGTCGGGCAGGAGTCCCGCGGCCATGGCGGGGAGGGCCGTCTCGGGGTCGGCGAGCGCCGGGTAGAGGACGCGGGCGGCCATCCCGGTGAACACCGCCCCCAGGTCGAACACGATGATGCAGCCGACGGCGATCGGCCCCGCCTTCCGGATCTGGCGCTGGTCGCGCGCCGCGAGGAAGCGCGCGAGGAGCTGCGGGGCGCCGAGGAAGGCGAGTCCGACGCCCACGAAGCCGGCCGCGCTCGCGATTCCGAGCGGGGTGAGGCCGAGCCCGCCGCCGAGCCGCAGGAGGTCCGGGCCGGACGCCTGCAGCCCCTCGAACACGGCGAGCGGTTCGGCCGCCCGCAGCCCGTCCATGAGCGCGGCCCACCCTCCCACCGCGCCGATGCCGACGAACGGCAGGACGAGGAGGCACGCGAACATGAGCACGCCCTGGGCGAAGTCCGAATACGCCACCGCCTTGAATCCCCCGACGACGGTGTAGAAGAGGACCACGGCGAGGCCGAGCCCGACGCCCACGCCATAGCCGGTGCCGAGGAAGGAGTCGAACGCCTTGCCGGTCGCCGTGAGTTGCGCTCCCACGTAGAAGGCGACCATGGAGAGGACGATGACGGCCCCTACGATGCGGAAGCTGTGCGTCTTGTCCCGGAAGCGGTCCTCGAGGTAGTCGGGGACGGTGATCGAACCGTAGCGGTCGGTGAACGCCTTGAAGGGCCGCGCCACGAAGGCCCAGGCGAGGGCGACGCCGAGCACCTCGCCGAGGACGACCCACAGCGCGTGCATGCCGAGCGCGTACCCGATCCCCGTGAGCCCGAGCAGGAGCCAGGCGCTCTCTCCGGTCGCGTTGGAGGAGAAGGCGAGGACCCACGACGGGAGCTTCTTCCCGGCCGCGTAGTAGCCCTTCACGTCGTGCGATTCCTTGCCGCCCCACACCCCGATGACGAGGAGAAAGAGGAGGTAGACGACCACGACGCCGATGATCACGGGAGAGGGCATTCACGCCTCCGTTCGCGTTGTTTGGGCGACCTCGCGCGATCTACCTTCCGACGCGGACGGGCCGCTGACAACCATCGTCGGAGGATTCGGTGTCGGGGGTGTATCGGCAGTGCGTCGGCGGCGCCGTGCCGGCGGCGCGGGATCCGTGCGGGTCCCGGATGCGCGCAACCCCTGCATCGAGGGACATCTCGGAGGGCGTATGAGAAGCGAAGGGTCGGCGAAGCGGTCTCTGACTTTCTCCACGGTCCGCCTCGCGGGCCTCGCGGGCCTCGCGGGGCTCGCGGTGCTTGCGGCGGGGTGCGGCGACGCGCGCCCGCACTCCGACCTGATGGCGGACGCGGCCGCGGACGTGGAGGCGATCCGGCTGGAACAGGCCATGGCCCGCTACGACTCGGCGCGCACGAAGGCTCCGGACCGTGCGGAGGCCCACCGGCAGTACGCGAAGCTGGCCAGCTATTACAGCCTGCACGCGGAGGCCGCGCAGGCGTGGGAGCGCGTGCTCGAACTCGAACCCGGCGATTCGGCCGCCTGGGAAGGGTATATCCACGATCTTCGTTGGGCCGGCATCTTCGAGACGGACCGGAGGTACGCGGAGAAGATCCTGGAGGTCCTCCCGGAGGCGCTCCGCCACGCGCCGGACCGTCCGGTCATCTACGACGAGGGGCAGGAGGCGGCGGCGGATCTCGGACAGCTCGACGTCTACGGCGCGATCCTCGCCGAGCTGCAGGGCATGCGGCCGAACGACCAGATCCTCCTCCACGCCGTGGGAGCGCTCCGCGTGGCGCTGGCGGATCAGGAGGAGGGGGACCGGGGCCAGGCCGTGAGGGATTCGATCGGCGTCGTGCTCGACGCGCTCGCCGCCGAGATCGAGGGCGACCAGGACGTCGCGGCGCCGGCGCTGTACCGGCTTGCGGCGGGCTACGACTTCGGCGTGCTGCGGCGGGAAGACGAGGCGGACCGCTGGCTGGAGCGTCTCGAAGCCGCGCCCGACCGTGGGGCCCTGGCGGACGACCCGCGCTACTGGGACCTGTTGTTCGATTTCCAGGAGGCCCTGTACGGTGATGCCGATGAAGACGATCCGGCCGAGCCGTCGCGTCTCGTCGCCGAAGGGCTGAAGTCAAGGGATCTCGGCCGCCGCGCCGTGTGGGTGAGCCATAACCACACGGTCGTGACGCAGCAGGCGCTTGCTTCAATCACGGGCGATGCGCCGAGCCGCACGACCGTCTGGAGGGGGCCGGCCGTCGCCGGGGAACCACCGCACGCGCCGCTCGAACCGGAGGTGGCCGGGCAGCTCTTCGCTGCCTCGATGGACGCGGTCCGCTGGCGGGAGAGCGTGTTCTCGACGCTTCGCGGCCTGCTCTTCTTCGGGATCGAGCCCGAGGCCGTGCTCGGGGAAGCGCTCGCGATCGAGGAAAACCTCCGCGCCCACAGCCCCGGGTACCTGTACCCCGGCAGCCAGGGCGATGAGCGGGAGAGGTCGCGACGGTCCTCGATCGCCGGCGCGCGCATCCTCCAGGCTCGCGCGCTCACGCAACTCGGGGAAATCGAGGCGGCCGGCGCGTTGTTCGAGCAGGTGGCGAACGAGTCGCGCGGTGCCGCCACCCTGGGGGAGTACGGGCGTCACCTCCTCCGTACGGACCGGCCGGCCGAGGCTCTCGACGTTTTCGTGGAGGCGATCGCGTTCGGCGGGTCCCGGTTCCGCCCGCTCGGCGGACGGTATCGGATTCGCATCTCGCTATCGGGGTTGATCTTACGAGATTTGCTGGACGGATTCCAGCCGTTTGACTCCCGCCGATTGCGGATCTAGCCGACAGACCTTCTACGAGCTTCCAGTGCCTTCCGAAGCTGTCCCTCGTCGGGCCTCTGATAGCATTGCAGCACCGTCTTGGCCGTCTTCCAGCCGCCGAGTTCGCAGAGCACCTTCAGCGGCTGGTCCATCAGGTCGCTGGCGAACTTCCGCCTCAGCGAGTGCCAGCCCCTGCCGCGCAGCCGCTCGAACCCGGCGAGCCTCTCGGCCCTGCTCCACCAAACGCGGGCCGACCAAGCGCGCATGCACACCGTGGGATCCTTCAACGAGGGCAGCACCGGAGCTTCTCCCGGTCCGGGGTTCCACCTCCGCGCCTCCTCAAGCACTTCGAGCGCCTCGGCGGTGACGGGCGTGACGTGTTCGTGTCCCGACTTGTCGTGCTCGGCCCGCCAGCGGATGGCCCCGCCGTCGAAGTCGATGTCGGACCAGCGAAGGTGGCGTATGGCCCCGATGCGGTGGCCCGTCTCGTGCGCGAGCACAAGCGCG
>VXMQ01000032.1 GCA_009841015.1 Candidatus Palauibacter denitrificans
CGATCGCGCGGGAGATGCAGGCGTTCGTGTACGAGACGGCCGCGCGCATGGACGACGAGCTGCTCGCCGAACTCGAGGCCACGGAGATGGAGATCAACGAGGCGGATCCGGCGCGCTTCGAGTCCGCCAGCGAACCCGTGTACGACGAGTTCGCGGCGACCGTCGACGGCGGACAGTCCCTCATCGACCGGGCGCGGGCGGCGGGATCGCCCGCGGCCGCTCCGGAGGCGGGATCGGGGGCGGGATCGGAGGCCGGGTCGCCGGAGGCAGGCTCATAACCGGCCCCACCGCCGGATCGCCATTCCCATGCTGAGGACAGGCGTCCGGCGCTTCCTCGAGGGGGCGGTGCTCGTCCTCCTCGCGGCGCTCGCCCTGGTCGTTGTCGTGGGAGTCGGCTTTAGGAAGGCGGGGGCGGCGCTCGTGTGGTACGACGAGGTGGCGTCGATCCTCCTCGCGTGGCTCACCTACTACGGGGCGGCGCTCGCGGCGCTGCGCCGGGCGCACATCGGCGTGCCCACGCTGGCGCAGCGTCTGACGGGGCGCGCGCGGCTCGCCGCCGTGCTCGCGGCCGAGGGCGTCATCATCGCCTTTTTCGCCGCCGTCGCGTGGGCCGGTTGGCAGGTCGTCCGCGTGCTCGAGGGGACGACGCTCGTGAGCCTGCCGTCCGTGCCCGCGGCGCTGGCGCAGTCCGTGATCCCCATCGGGGCCGTCCTCTTCATCGTCGCGCAGCTTCTGGGGCTGAAGGACGCGCTCTCCCCGGGGGACGCGCTTTCCCCGGAAACTGCCCGCTCGGAGGAGACGGCCTCGGCCGGCGGGATGGCCGATGAGGAGGAGCCGTGACGCTCCTCGTTCTCTTCGCCGGCCTGCTGCTTCTCATCGCCCTCGGCGTCCCCATCGCGGTCGCGCTCGGGATCGTCGCGCTCGTCGCCATAGTCGCCTCGGGCGGCGTCGCCATGCTCCCGAACGCGGGCCTCGTGCTGTTCGACGGGGCGACCTCGTTCCCGCTCATCGCCATCCCGCTCTTCATCCTCGCGGGCGCGATCATGAACGCGACCGGGATTTCGCGCCGGCTCATCGCCTTCGCCTCCGCGATCGTCGGGTTCATCCGCGGCGGCCTCGCGATGGTCGGCATCTCCGCCTCGCTCTTCTTCGCGGAGATCTCGGGCTCCGCCGTGGCCGATGTCGCCGCGCTCGGCTCCATCCTCATCCCCGCCATGAAGAAACGCGGCTACCGGACGCCCTTCGCCGCGGCCGTGACGTCCTCCTCGGCCACGCTCGCCGTCATCATCCCCCCGTCCATCCCCATGATTCTGTACGGCGTCATGGCCGAGGCCTCGGTCGTCGAGCTGTTCGTCGCCGGCATCGTGCCCGGGGTGCTCGGCGGCCTGCTGCTGATGTTCGTGGCCTGGCTCTACGCCCGCCGCCACGACTTCCCCGTGGAGGGACGGTTCGAACTTCGTCGCGTTTGGACGACGGCGCGCGAGGCGGGGTGGGCGCTGCTCCTGCCCGCGATCATCCTCGGCGGGATCTTCAGCGGCTGGGTGACGGCGACGGAGGGAGCCGGGCTCGCCGTCGTCGCGTCTCTCGTCGTGGGCGGGCTCATCTACCGCGAACTCGACCTCGCCCACCTGCGCGAGGCGATGCTGGAGGGCGGCGTGCAGACGGCCGTCGTCATGCTCCTCGTCGCGACCTCCGCCCTGCTCGGCGACTACCTCACCGAACAGCGGCTCCCGCAGGCGGTCGCGGCCGGGATCATGGGGCTCACGGCGAACAAGTGGCTCATCCTCGCGCTGCTCAACGTCTTCTTCCTCGTCATCGGCCTCTTCCTCCACTCGGCCGCGGCGATCATCCTCGTCGTCCCCATCGTGATGCCGCTCGTGCGCGCGGCGGGGATCGACCCGGTGCACTTCGGCCTCGTCGTCACCCTCAACCTGGGCATCGGCCAGCAGACGCCCCCGGTGGCGAGCGTGCTCGTGACCGCGTGCTCCGTCGCCAAGGCGGACATTTGGGAGGTGAGCAAGGTCAACCTCCGCTTCGTCGCCGTCCTCGTCGCGGTCCTCCTGCTCGTGACGTACGTCCCGGCGATCCCCCTCGCGCTCGTCAACGTCTTCTACCACTGATGTGACGCCGAGCTCGCTTGCGGCGTCATATGCTGGAGGCGTGTGTCCTGCCCGGGCGCACCCGCGCGGGACAGAGCGAAAGGAACCGCCTTGGGCGACGAACCCGGAGTTCCCCGTTACGAACCACGCCGAACGCGGCGAGCCTGCATCGTCTTCTCCTTCTTCCCCTCCCTCTTCCTCGTGGCGCCGGCCGGCCCGGTCCTGGGGCAGGAGGACGGTTGCAAGGACCTGCCTTCGCTTCAGGTGACGGTCGTTGACGCGTCCGGCAACATCCCGATCCCCGGCGCCATGCTGGTCGTTCACTGGTCCGATGTCGAGGAAACGCCGCTGCGCGAAACGGTCGGGGCCGAGGGCCGCTTCCTGCTCTGTGCGCCCCAGGACGCGAAAGAAGCGGTGCTGTGGGCGGAGCTGGGCGACGATTCGAGCGAACAGGCGACCGTGGCCCTCGCGCCCGGAGAAGTGCGGGAGGTCGAACTCCGCGTGCTCCTGGCCGAAGTTCGCCGGGGGCGTCTCATCGGCCGCGTGTACGATGCGCTGACGGAAAGGCAGGTGGCCACGGCGGCGGTTTCCGTGACCGGTCACGCGCCGGACGCCGCGAGCAACCGACAGGGCCGGTTCATCCTCAGCGACGTGCGGCCCGGCGTGCGTCACATGGAGGTGCGACGCATCGGCTACGCCCCGCTCCGCTATCGGATCGACGTGACGCCGGGCGTCACGACGGAAGTGGACATCGGCCTGGTGCCGACGCCCGTGGAGATGGAGCCGATCGTGGCGACCGTGGCGAGACTGCGCCGGCTGGAGATCAAGGGGTTCTACGAACGGAAGTACTGGGGCGAACTGACCGGAAACGGCTACTTCTTCTCGCCCGAGTACATCGAGCGGTGGCGCCCCAGCAACGTCCGCTTCCTGGTGGTGAGCAACGTCCCCGGGATCACCTGGCGGTCGGCGAGGAATCGGCGCATGGGCGCGGGGTTCTCGAACCTCACGTGTAAGATGAGCATCATCGTCGATGGGTTTTCGTGGGGCGGGTGGCCGAACATCCCGGGGTCGCAGCTCGCCGGGGTCGAGGTGTACAAGGGCCCGGCCACGCTCCCGGCGGAGTTCGGCGGCTCCGACGCGCGCTGCGGCGCCATCGTGATCTGGACAAAATGAGTCCCGTGCGGCCTCGACGGATCCGAGTCCTGGTTTCGCTCGCCGCGCTCGCCGCCATGCTTGGGCTCCCGCCCGCGGCAACGGCGCAGCGGATCAGCGGGACGGTGCGGGAGGCGGACGGCGGGCGCCTCATCTCGGGCGGTTTCGTCAGCCTGCTGGACCAGTCCGGCGTGGCCGTGGAGGCCGACTTCACGGCGGCTGCCGGCGCCTTCTCGTTCCGGGCGCCCGGCTCCGGCGAGTACCGCATCCGCGTGGAGCGCATCGGATACGCCGACTGGGTCACCGAGCCCTACGCCGTCGCCGCCGGGCAGGCCCTGGCCATCACGGTCGAAGTCCCGCGGCTGCCGGTACGGCTCGGCGACCTTCGCGTCGAGGTAACGGGCGCCTGTCTCGACGATCCGCGCCAAGGCGAGGCGCTTGCCACCGTGTGGGAGGAAGCGCGCAAGGCGCTCGAGACTGCGGTCTGGGCCGAGGATCGGGGCGAACTCACGTTCACTCTCACCGAATACGAGCGCACCATCGATCCGCGTTCTCTCGTCACGCTGGGTTCCGAGACCCGCACGCGCCACGACGTGCGTCCACCGCCCTTCCGGAGCCTCCCGGCCCGGCAACTCGTGACCCGGGGCTACGCCGTCGTGGACCGGGACTCCTCCGTGTTTTATGCGCCGGACGCGAACGTCCTCCTGTCGGAAGAGTTCAGGGATGCGCACTGCTTCGGCCTGCGGCGCGATGAAGTGGAAGGCGAGGCAAGACTCGGAATCACCTTCCGCCCCAGCGGCGCGAGCAACGTGATCGGGATCGAAGGGACGCTGTGGCTCGACGAGGCGAGCGCCGCGCTGCGTGAGGTCGAGTTGCAGTACCGCAACGTCCCGTTGCCGCGGGGGACGGATTGACGCCGCGTCGGCGCGAACCTCCTCTTCGACCGGGTGCCTGACGGCCCGTTCTACGTCCGCGACTGGTGGATCCGCTTTCCGATCCGGAGGCGTTCCCTCCGTCCAGTCTTCGCCGGCCTGACCGGGGACCCGCCGCCCGTGCTTGTGGCGTATCGGCAGACCGGCGGCAGCGTCGTAGAGGCCTTCGCGGGCGGACGCTGGTTTGGAAACGGTGAGGGTGTAGTCACCGGCGTACTGCGCGACAGCATCAGCAGCGAGCCGCTGCCCGGCGCGGACATCGTCCTGCGCGATTGGAACGACGCAGTAGCCTTGAATCCCCGGCCGGAGGCCGCCGAGGCGCCTTTCAGCGCGGTCACCGACGACGCCGGTGCATTCCGCGTGACGGGGCTTCCGGACGGCGTCTATGCGCTCGGCGTGGACCATCCGAAGTTGCGGACGGCCGGTGTCCGGCCGGACGAAAGGCGCGTGGTCGTCGAGGACCGCAGCAGCGAGGCTCTGGAACTGTGGACGCCCTCCGCCGAGACCGTCTTCACGCGGACCTGCCCGAATCTTCCCTCCTACGGGAGCCTGGGCGCGGTGCTCGGGGGTCGTGCGCGCCCCCGATACGGGACTCCCCGTCCCAGGTGTTGCGGTCGAGGCCCTGTGGCGGACCTGGACGATGCGGATGGTGGGAGGGATGGTCGACGTCATCGAGCGGACAGACAGCGCCAGTGACGTGTCCGGCGAAGAGGGCGAATTCGCCCTCTGCCGCGTCCCGCTGGGCGAACCGGCCTTCCTCCGGCAGGCGGGGGCGGATGTGGGCGTGGAGTTGCAGCTGCTCACCCGCGTTGCCTGGCAGGATGTGCAGGTTGACCCGACACTGCCCGTCGAGTCCCCGGAAGAGACATCGACGCCGGCCGTCCAGGAACTCGCTGGCGCACCGACTGAAGAGGACGTGATCACCCTCGAACCCGGACTGGTCCACGAAATCGAACTGCGGTCCCTGGGCGAGACGGAGCTGGGACGGCTCGTCGGCCGGGTGCGCGATGCACGGAGCCACCGTCCGGTAACCGCGGCGGCCGTGTCCGTCGCCGATCGCCGGGAGGAGGTGCAGAGCAGTGGAGAGGTGCGGACCGACCGGAGGGGCCACTTCGTTCTTGGCGAGCTCCCCGTGGGCGAGTACGAGTTGTCGGTTCGGCACCTCGGCTACGAGCCGCTGACGCACGGCGTGACGGTTACCCGGAGCCGCACCACGGAGGTCGACGTACGTCTCTCCCCAGACCCTGTGGAACTCGCTCCCCTGGTGGCGACGGTCACGAGGCTCCGCCGGCTGGAGACGCAGGGATTCTACGAACGGAAACACTGGGGCGACCTGACCGGGCTGGGCACATTTTTCACCGCCCAGGACATCGAGCGACGAAACCCCTTCCGCGTCACCGACCTCATCGCGGACGCACCGGGAGTCCGCGTAGGCTGTCACGGAGGCCGGTGCGGGGTGTTCAGCAGGAGAGTCTCGAACGGCTTCGGCGGCGCAGGCTGCGAACTGAACGTGTACGTGGATGGCGTCCTCGTCATCCGGTCCGGCGACGGCCGCTGGCGCGGCAACCCCGCGTCCGTAAACGACTTCATCCTGCCGATCGAGATCGGGGGAGTCGAAGTGTACAGCGGCGCGGCGGCGCTTCCGGCGGAGTTCTCAGGCTTCGACAGCCGCTGCGGCGCCGTCGTCGTATGGACGAAGTAGCTCATGAACCTTCGCGCGCGACAGGCGGCTCTCGCCGTATCTATTCTCTTCGCCACGAGCGACGTCGCGGCCGCTTGGCAGGTTCCGCAGGCGCAACCGCCTCTGGAAGCCACGGGCTGCGGCGGCCGGGCATCGCTGGCCATCACGGTGACCGATGATTCCGGGCTGATTCCGATCCCCGGCGCCACCGTCGTGCTGCGCTGGACGGATGCGGTCCGAAGGCCCGTGCGCGAAGAGGCGGATGGCGACGGCCGGCTGTTTCTCTGCGTTCCAAGGGACGCGGGTCAGGCCACGCTGTGGGCGGAGTTCGGCGACGCTTCCAGCGAGGAGGCGCTCATTGCCCTCGAACCGGGCGCGGCGCATGAAGTCCAGCTCGGACTTCTGTTCGGGGAGACGCGCACCGGGCGGCTCATAGGCCAGGTTCGAGACGCCCGGACCGATCAGCCGGTTGCGACGGCCGCGGTATCCATTGCGGGTCGCCCTGAGGTGGTCGTGAGCGACCAACGGGGCCGGTTTGCCCTTAGCGGGCTCCCCGTCCGAGGGCACGAACTCTCCGTTCAACACCTCGGATACGCCGCGCTGACGCACCCGGTGACCGTGACCCGGGGCTTGACCACGGAGGTCGAAATCGGCCTGTCACCCGACCCCGTGGAGCTGGAGCCGCTGGTGGCAACCGCGACGAGACCGCGCCGTCTGGAAGTCGGGGGCTTCTACGAACGCAGGTACTGGGGAGAGTTGACCGGCAACGGCACGTTCTTCACGGCGGCGGACATCGAGCGCCGGGCGCCTCTCCGGATCACGCACATGGTCGCGGATGTCCCCGGCGTTCGGCTCGCGAACTGCAACCTCCAGGGACACGGCTGCAGGTTGTACAGCACGCGCGCCTCGACCGGGTTCTCGGATGAGGGGTGCCAACTGAACGTCTACCTCGACGGCAACGTCGTGGTTCGGGGAAGCAACGAACGCTGGAGCCGCGCGGCCGGAGACGGTCCCCTGAGGAACAGGCCGCCCCCCGAGTCGCTCAACAATCTGGTCCTGCCGGGCGAGATCGCAGCGCTGGAGGTCTACGTGGGTGCGGCGGAGCTGCCCGCCGAGTTCGGCGGCCCCGATTCCCGCTGCGGCGCTGTCGTGATCTGGACGAAGTAGGGCGCGATGTAAGGTTTTTCGATCCGGAGGCGTTTGTGTTATCGGGAGCGCGTTTTTTCGTGCGCTTTCGGTAACGAACGACAAGCCCCAAAGGAGAGGAAACATGCGACCCGACCACGGCCGCGGCGTGATCCGTCTCGGTTAGCCCCGCCCGCACGACGGCTCCCCGCGGAGCCACGCGAAGCGCACGGCCGGCCTGTCCCGGTAGCTCGGGGCAGGCCGGCGTATGTCGCCCCCGCGGGAGCCAGTGAGTGCTGCCGACACGTCGAGTTGGTCCGTCATCGTCAGAGGGTCAACGGCAGCGAGCGCCTTCCAATTTCCGATGGATGTTTTTGAAGTTTCCACAATCGTATCACGTTGACATCAATAAATTTATCGACCATAAGATCCTCGTTTGAGGCTCTCTCCGTCGAAAAACGCCGGATGGACGATGTCGAAGTTTTGGCCTCGGGCGGGCAATTAACTGTAGAGGGACCATCCACGCCGGCAGCATCGGCTCCGGCGCGGTCCGACCAAGAGAGCGAGATTCTCCATGGAGAGAGTCGCTGGGACACGCCTTGTTGTGCGAGGTGGCGCGGTTTGATGTCCGCGGCCCGGGAGCGGCGATTACTGCGCAGGGCCGCGCGCGGCGATCGCCGGGCGTTGCAGTGCTTGTACGACGAGCACTCGGAGCAGTTGTTCGCCGTGGCGTACCGTTTGACGGAGTCGTCGGCCGATGCTCGAGATGTGCTACACGATGTCCTTGGCGACCTTCCCGACATCTTTCGGCGCTTCGATGGCAGGCGGCCGCTGGGCCCCTGGCTTCGTTCCGTGACGGCTCGCTTCGCCCTCCGACACGTCCGGTCGGAGCGGAGACGACAGGAGGCAGCGACCGCGTGGGCGACCGACGAGGAGGTCGTCGCGTCGCCGGAATCCTCCGTGCTGGACTCGATTGTCCTGGAACGCGCGCTGTCTTCGCTCAGGGAGAAACTGCGGACGGTGGTCGTTCTCAAGGACCTGGAGGGGTATTCGCACCGTGAGATCGCCGAGCTCCTCGAGATCGAGCGCGTGACCTCGGAAGCGCGGTTGTACAGGGCGCGACAGCAGCTTCGGGCCATGCTCGTGGAGCGGTAGGGAGCGGTAAGATGGAATCCTGCACACATCTCGACGATTGGACGCTGAATCGCTACGCGGACCGGGAGCTGCCCGAACCGCACGCCGCTGCCGTGCGGCAACACCTTCGTTCGTGCGCGGTCTGTCGGCGCGAGGTCCAGTTCATTCGCGAGTTGAGCGAAGCGATACGGACCCTCCCGACGCCGAAGCCGCCCGAGGGACTGTTCGAAGAGGTTCATCCCGAGGAAGCGGGCAGTGCCGACCCCGTCCCCTTCGCCGTTGCGCAGGCGCAGCCAGCCGCGTCTTCCCGAAGACCGGTTGCGTTCTCCCGAACCCTGGCTGTTCCGGCAGGGGCCCTCATGCTGGCAGTGATCGCGGTCGTCCTCGCGTTGACGCTTGGACCCGAGCGGGCCATGGCCGGTTCGAGCACCCTGACGATTCACGGGGAAGAGCCGGGTGCGCTCACGCTCCGTTACGCGACGGTCTCACCGCTGGCGGCGGAACCCGGCCTCCGGGCGCGGCTGCGTTACTGGGTGCCCGATTCGCTCCGCTTCGCGCAGACCGAACCCGGATACCGGGTGGTCGAACTGTCCCGGGAGGAGCCCGGCGTTTTCTCCGGGGCCGTCGCCCTGCCCCCCGGCGCCGTGTACGCGGCCGCCGCCGTCGAGAACCTGGACGGAAACTACATCGACAGCGATTTCGGGCGGTCCTGGGAGTATCTCGAGACGGACGCGGAGGGCCGAGCGACGCTCGACGCCCGCCTGTACCAGGTGCTGGCCACCGCCGACGTGAGCCCCGCGAGAGCCGTCGAGGTGACCGAGCAAGCGCTGTCGGAGTACCCCGAGCGACCCGAGCTGTGGGCAGCCCTCCTCCTGTATGGATCGGGTGCGCTGCCCGAGGACTCCAGGGAGCTGCCGCCGGTCGCGCACGGCGAGCGCCTTGAACGGATGGATGCGGCTGCGCGGCTTAGAGACCCCGGGCCGGGCGAAATGCACGCGCTGAGCCTTTACGCCCGCCTCCTCGGCCGGGAGGATATCGAGGCGTATTGGCGGAGTGCGCTCGCTGCCGGACATCCCCGGCACGAATACGCGTCGCAGGCTCGCCTGGAGACGATCCTGCTGTCGTCGATGTCGCACGCAGAAAAGCTGGACGCGGTGGACCGGAGTTGGAGTTTCGCGCCGATGCCCTCGGTAGCCGAGGTCGGGCTGCAGCTCTCTTACGAAGTCGCCGATCCGGCACTCACCCGAGTCTGGCTCGAGAGGTACGCAGCAGACGCCGTGTTTCGAGATTCGCGGCTGGATGTCGAAGTGACCGAACGGATGGCGGAGGTACCTGCTCTTGGGGTGGTCGCCGAGGAGTGGATCCTGCAACAACTGAGCGGGCCGCCGAACTGGCTCGGGATGGATCGGCCCCTCGCCGGGACGCGAGCCAACTTCGCAGCGGAGGCCGCCGAGAGTCTGGCCCGCCTGCACGTGCTCCTCGGACGGCTGCGGCTGGCCCAGGGCGACCGGGCAGGGGCACTTGAGGCGTTCGAGCGTGCCGCCGAACTCAGCTGGAACCCCCGTGTGTTCGTCGAGTTGGCCCGATTCCACGCTGAGGCCGGCTCGTCGAATCGCGCGGCCCAGCTGCTGGCGCTTGCGCAGGCGGACCCCGTCATCCCGCTCGAACCCTACGTGCCTGAAGGAGAGGACTGGGCGACGACTCCGACGGAGCCCCGTTTGGCTGAGGCTCGCGCGGCATGGCAGCAGCACGTGGTATCGTCACTGCTGGATGAGTGGGTCGACGGCAGCTCCACGCTTGAGACTGCCTCTGGAGAAGCGAGGACGTTGCGCGAGGCGACCGGTGGCGACGTGACGTTGATCATCCAGACTCTTCGACCGAGCTACGTCCCTGCGGAGACCCGGGATCTGCTGAGGGCCAATGGTCCGGCACTGGCGGCGGCTGGCGCGCGAGCGTTGCTGGTCACCGTCAATCCTGATTCTCGGCGCGATCAGGCCGCCGCTGAGGACGGCACTCCGGGCGTACCCCCGTTCCTGTACGACAGGCGATCAGAAGTCTGGGAAGCGCTGGGTGCCTGGCGGGAGGTGCAGTTCTTGGTGGTGGACCGCGGTGGCACCCTGCGATACCGCGGGGAGGCTCTCGCACCCGCGCTCCGTATCGCACTCACTCTGGGAGATCATCCCCCGCCGTCGGCCGGATAGGCGGCAACACTCGATTCTGGAGGGAAGAAGATGAGCTTCAAACGTTTCTTGGCCGCGGCAGCGTTTGCGGTAATCCTGGCGGTTGTTCCCGTCACCGCGGATGCGGATGCCCCCGCCGGTCTTGGGTTGTCGTCCGCGTCGTGCACGGAAGAGGGGTGCGGCAGCATATCCAAGGTGGACTGCATCTGCCCGGACATGCAGGAAAGAAACCGCAAGCCGCGCTGTGTCGAGCCTTAGTAGCGGCGCGATGAGGCGGTCAGCGGTTGTGCTGTCGGCCGTCGCGGTCCTGGTGATCGGTGCCTGCCGTCAAGCGGAGCCGGCCACGGTCGACGCCGGCAGCCCTGCCGAGTTGACGCCGGCCGCCGTCTTCGCGGACGACTCGCTGGGCTGGATCGTCGAGATCGGGTTGGCCGGGGACCGCGTGGTGGCGCTGGACGCGATGCTGGAGCCGTCGGTTCACGTCGTCGATCTAGAGACGCCGGGGCGCCTCGGTTCCTACGGCCGCCAGGGCGACGGGCCGGGCGAGTTCAAGGACCCGGAGCAAGTCGTGATCGGGGCCGCGGAATCGCCCGACGAGGTCTGGATCCTCGACGGCATCCATCAGCGCCTCACGCGGTTGTCCCTGCCGGAGATCGAAGCGGGCGCGGAAGTGAACCCCGAAACCGTCCCGCTGAACGGTCCGATCGCCGGTGCGCTCGTGCGCGCCTCCGACGGGATGTGGTTCGCCGGCGGATGGATCACGGAGGGTCGTATCGGTCGCTACCACGCGGATCGGAGCTACGACCGCACCATCCTGGGCTTCCCGCCCGACGTGGCGGAGGCGCCGGGAACGACGCTCCCGCAGGCGTACGAGAGCTGGGTCGTGGCCGACCCCGAGGGGGGCCGTCTGGCCGCCGCGACGCTCCTCGGCGGGCTGCTCGAGATCTTCGACCGCGACGGCGTTCCGATCGCCCGGGCGGCGGTGCCCGACCCCTTCGAGCCTGCGTGGGCCCAGGGACAATCGAGCAGCGGGCGGGGCGTCATGGCCGTAAGTCCGGAGACGCGTTACGGCTTCACGGACCTGGCCGCCACCCGACGCTACCTGTACGGCGTCTTCTCGGGGCGGAGAGTGGATGAGGACGGGCCCGTCTGGGCGTCGCGGGAGGTGCAGGTCTACACCTGGGACGGCGCCTTCGTGAGGACGCTCCGCCTCGACCGCGCCGCGGAGGCCATCGCAATCGACGCCTCCGACACGTGGCTCTACGCGAGCGGACTCGAGCCCACGCCATGGATCGGCCGCTTCCGGCTCCCGGAGTTCACGCAATGAAGACGGGTATCTCCTACGCCGACTGGCTGGACTGGCTCGCGTTCGAGCTGACCTTCGTCGAACTCTACAGGTCGGCGACTCCGTCCCAGAAGCAGGAGATGAAGGCGATCCTCCGCCGGCTCGCCGAAGGCATCGACGAAGCGGCAGTCGATGCGTTCGTATCGCAGGTCCCCAGCTTCGCACAGGAGCTGAGCTGTTTCTCGTCCGAGGAACAGAACCGCTTCGTGCCTCACTTCAAGACGGCCGTCACCGAGTTCGCCCACTACTTGGCCAGCGTCGCCGGAAAACGGGATTGAAACCGCCGCCCCCCCCTGCCCCGGAACCGCCACCATCGGCCGTCGCAACGACCGGGCAGGACGGGTTGCGTGCACCATGGCCAGAGCTTGCGGCAACTCGTGCATCAGCCGGAGCTACAACCCGCCACAACAGGCGGATCACCCGCACCGCTATGGAGAGAGATGGCACAGGAACTGATAGCGCCGCCCCGGGGTCGAGGCTCAAGGCTGTTCCGAGACGAGGAATGGTACGTCCTCGTCAAGCGCCTCGGGCTCTCTCGCCGCGAGGCCGAGATCGTCCGGCTCGTCTTCGACGCCCTTTCCGAGCCCGAGATCGCTCGTCGTTTGGACTTGGCTCCGCCCACGATCCACACCTATCTGGGTCGCCTCTACCGTAAGGTTGGTGTGAAGAGTCGCGGTGAGCTTATGACCCTCGTCTTCTTTGAGTTCCTGGAGGGTCGTGTTTCGCACGGCCCGCATGCCTCCCCTTAGTAACGCTTGACACGCGACCTCATCGGAATCTGCGTTTGACGCCGCAGTCATCTGATTGACTGACATCCGATCAGATGTCATCTATCCGGAGACTTGTAGCCGAAGGGTCAGTCAACAGCATAGGTGATTCACGGATCAAATGTCCCTTACACGGAGACAGGACGATGCTGAATCGCACGAAGGTCAGTACCGGGATCGTGGCGCTGGCGCTGCTGGTTGCCGCACCACTCGAGGCGTGTCGGTGGCGGGTGGGACACCTCGGCTACGCTACGCTCCGTCATCCAATCGCGGTGAACCGGGGTCGCACCACGCAGATCGATATCGGTCTGGTACCGGCGCCGGTGGAGATGGTGCCGATCGTGGCGACCGGGACGAGACTCCGCCGGCTCGAGATCCGTGGGCCGCACAGCCACCGCCGATGCCTTTCTCCGACTGGCGACGAAGTTGGGGACGAGCGAGATGAGGCGGCCTCGAGTGCGGGTGCCATTCGACTAGATGACCTCCAATTGAATGTCATCTAATCAGATGGCTTGCGGTCCAGACGTTAGCGGATAGCATGTGCTCCTCGAAGAATTTAACCCCTTCAAAGCGGAGGCAGGACGATCAGGACGATGTTGAATCGCATGAAGCTCGGTGTCGGGGTTGCGCTGCTCGCGCTGCTGGTTGCCGTACCCCTCGCCGCAGGCGAGACGCCGGAAGCTGAACTCCAGGGGCCCGTCGGTTTGACCGCCGTCACCAGTCTTATGACGTGTGGGAGTGGGGAACCGGATGCCGAGTCTGGAGGTTGTCCGGATGAAGCTGATGATGCGGCCGCGGAGGCTGCGGCGGCAGCCTGTATGGAAATCGGCGGATTCGTAAAAAGCGTTACGGTCCGCTGCACGTATCTGGGGTCTGGATGGTGGAGTTGGACCGCTGACGTTGTGTGTCAAGACCCGATGTGAGGGTTGTCAACGTGAGGTTGCGAGCAGCAGCGCTGCTGTCAGTCTCGTTGGTCTGGGCGGCTTCGGTCGCCGCCCAGACCAACGAGTTGCACTTAGTGGAGGAGCTGCGTCTGGGCACCGCCGACGGGATGGGGCCCGATGTCTTCGGTGATATCCACGACGTCGCCGTTGATTCATCCGGTCGCATCTACGTACTCGACCCCGGCTGGAAGGAAGTCCGCTTGTTCGATCGGGAAGGCGGCTTCATCCGTCGCCTTGCGCCGGAGGGGGATGGTCCAGGCGAGAGGCGACACAGGACGCAGTTTCCCGCTCGCGTGACTTGGGACGAGCGTCGGGGTCTACTGTGGATTGACGATAGCGTGCTTCAGTCGGTCCTGGATTCGGTTGGCGTGGAACATGCGCGAAGCACGAGGGTGCCGAATCTGCTCCGCAACCCCACTCAGGCGATCACCGTAGTGATGGCTGTCGACAGAAGGGGCCGGGTGTACGAACAACAGTACAGAGTCTTCGGGGACTCAACGTACAGCTACGTCGCCCGTGGCGGGACCACACAAGACTATGCGTTGTCGGGCGACACATTGAGAATCGACGCGCGTGCCATGGCCACGGAAGGCGCGCGGCGCACGGTTGAAACGGCAAGCGCGTCCACGCGCGGGACGATGACGCTCACGATGAGCAGGCCCACGCGTGCCCAGATTGCTTGGACGGCTTCACCGGAGGGTACGGTTTGGCTGGCCGATCATGATCGACCCCGGCTACATGAACTGACGATATCCGGTGACACGATCCGAACGGTGGACGTCCCGCTGGGGCACCCGGAGGAACTGGACGTCTCGCCAGAGGGCTGGATCTGGGTCCGGCGCACCACCGATCCCGACCAGTCGGCGTGGGATGTGCTGGACAACTGCGGCGTGCACGTCGGTACCACATCCGTCTCCTACCCGGTGACGGTGACCGAGGTCGGCTCCGCCGGCATCATCCATGTGGTAGCGTCCGATCGTCTCGACATCGAATATGTGGTGCGACTCCGCGTCGATACGAGGGTATCCCGCCGGAGCTGCTGACACGGGGGCACCTCATTGCGCTAGCTTCAGCGCATCTGGATATGGCCCCCAGATCCTGGACACCATCCCCTTTGTGATGTTTGACCTCCGGGTGCGGTGCTGCTCAGGGTAGAACTTGGCAGACCGGAGGGAGGTCGGCATCGCACGGCGGCGGTACACGCCGAAGCTGAAGGCGCAGGTGGTGCTCGAGGTGCTCTCGGGCGAGAAGGCGCCCGGGCAGGTAGCCAAGGCGTACGGGGTACATCCGAACTCAGTGAGGGCTCTGGAAGCGGCACTTCGTGGAGGGGGCGCCGGAGATCTTCGCCGAGGACACGGCGGTCAACGAGTACGAGCGCCGGATCCGCGACCTGGAGCAGCTCCTGGGCAGGAAGGAAGTGGAGATCGCGCTTCCAAAAACGTCTTGGGCCGACGCGGCTGAACGTGGCCGAGAAGGTGGCGCTCGTCTCCGGCGCACGGTTACGCGACCGAAGCCGACCTGAGTTGACGGCCCCGGCGGTATTGGTGACGGATTCCACTCACATCTACGTGTTGGCCCCTGCCGCCGTCGGGGTGCATCGATTCGATCGCCGCGGGGGCTGGGTGGAGACGATCGGCGGGGAGGGCGACGGTCCGGGAGAATTCCGGCGGGCAACGGCGATGGGTTGGCTGTCGGATACCTGTGGGTCTCGGATCGCAACCTGAGCCGATTGTCATTCTTCGACCTGGGCGGCGCCTTTCTTCGATCCGTTCGATTCACGATTATTTCCGGCCCGTCCACCATCATGCCCCGCAGGGCGTCTCCCGGCCGGAGAATCGTCAGCGTCCCGTACGTATCGGTACAATCGGCCACCGAGATGGACTCGCTTCCCGTCGTCGTTCTTGACGAAGACGCAGTCGTTCGGGACACGCTGGCGTGGCAGGCGGTGGGCCGGGTCGCCGTCTCCGTCGCGACGCCTCCCGGCGACGGCGAATCGATCCCTCGGACCATGTCCGTCAATCATCCGTTCGACCGACGCAGTCTGCTGGCGCACGATCCCCACAGTCGCTGGCTTTATCTCGGTACGTGGCGAACGGACGCGGATGACCGGGACGATCTGGAGTTGCTACGCGTGACGACCGCTGGCGACACCGCGGCGTTCATGCGGCTGCCGTTCGGTCGCGTCGCGATTTCACGGGACGAAGTACGGTCGTACGCGAGGAGGATTTGCGGCGGGTTGCCCGAGTCTTTCCGCTCACGCGTTTCGAGCGGCGAACTGACCCAAGCATTTCTCAGCCAGATCGCGCGGCCATCAAGAACAGCCGTGGACGCCATGGTTGCGAGCGAGGACGGCACGGTGTGGTTGCGGAGGACCTCCTCGACGACGACATCATCGACTCAATGGGTCGGCTACGGTCCTGATGGACGCTTCGTGGGATCCGTTGAGTTCCCGGTGGAGTATCACCTGATGGCCGCCTCGGGAGGGATGTTGTGGACGGTGGACCGGGATCCGCTCGGCCTGCCGACGGTCGCCGGCTGGACGTATGAATCCGGCGAAGCGGTGGGGAGGTGATGAGTGGCAAAGCGGGAGGGCAAAACGTCTGATCTGCAACGGCGCTGGCGGGCCGGGATCGTCTTCCTCATCACGCTCTCCGGAGCCGGCTTCGGTGCGGTCGCCGGACAGGAGGGGAACTGCGATGGCCGCGCCTCTCTCCTCGTCACGGTGCTGGACGAGTCCGGGAGCACGGTGCTGCCCGGGGCCACGGTGGTTCTTCGCTGGACCGATGCGGAGCGCATGCCGGTTCGCGAGGCGACGGGCGCCGACGGCCGCGTTCGGGTCTGCGTTCCGCGCGACGCGACTCAAGCGGTCCTGTGGGCGGAGTTCGGGGACCATTCGAGCGGACAGGCGGCCCCCCAGGCGCTGGCGCCCGGGGAGGAGCGTGAGGTCCGGTTGCGGATCCTGAGTTCGATACCGTCGGGACGTCTGATCGGGCGCCTGGTAGACAGGGAGACCGGTCGCCCCGTGGCGACGGCGGCCGTGAGTGTCCTTGGCCGGCCGGCGGAGGCGGCAAGCGACAACCGGGGCGTGTTCCGGTTGACCGGCGTGCCGGCTGGACAGCACGAACTACAGGTGCGGCGGCTCGGCTACGCGCCCCTTCGCCACGAGGTCGATGTGACCAGCGGTCTCACGACGGAGTTGGAGATCGGCCTTGTGCGGGAGCCGGTGGGACTCGAGCCGCTGGTGGTGTCGACGACGCGGTCGCGCCGACTGGAGATCAAGGGCTTCTACGAGCGCAAACACTGGGGGGAGCTGCTCGGCCTTGGCACCTTCTATACGGCCGAGGACATCGAGCGCCGAAGGCCGGTGAGGATCTCGCACATGATCGAAGATCTACCGAGCATCCGGACGGGGCTCGATAACGCCCGCGCCGGCTGCGGCCTAAGCGTTTATTTGGACAACATCCGGATCAGTGCCGCAGACCTCAACCGCTTTGTTCTTCCGATCGAAGTAGCCGGAGTGGAAGTCTACAAAGGGCCGGCGTCGCTTCCGGCCGAGTTTGGGGGATCCGATTCACGATGCGGCGTGGCCGTGATCTGGACCAAGTAGCTTGAGTTCGCCCGGCCGAGGGGGTCCCCTGCGGGCGGCGACGATGTTTTCGTTGCTGCTGGCGATGAGTACAGCGACCCTGGCGGGTCAGGACGACCCCTGCGGCGACCGGGCCTCCCTCGAGGTCACGGTGCTGGACGAGTCCGGGACGACGCCCATACCGGGCGCCATGCTGGTTCTCCACTGGTCGGACCTGGAGGCGCCGGACCTGCGGCGAGCGTCCGGGGCGGACGGACGCCAGGTCGTCTGCGTCCCTCCCGGTGCGAGAGAGGCGGTGTTGTGGGCGGAGGTGGGCGATCAGTCGAGCGAGCAGGCGACGCTCCTGTTCGAGCCCGGAGAAGCGCGGGAGATCGAACTTCGGATCGTGTTCGACCGAGGCAATCCGGGCCGGCTCATCGGCAGCGTATACGATGTCCAGTCGGACGATGCGGTCGCGGCGGCGGCGATATCCGTCATGGTGTACGGGCGCGAGCGGTCGGTGGAGAGCAACCGGCGGGGGCGGTTCATCCTGAGCGATGTGCGGCCCGGCGTTCACGAGCTGCGGATACGGCGGCTGGGCTACGCGACGCTTCGTCAGCCGGTCACCGTGAATCAGGGCCTGACGACGGAGGTGAACATCGGTCTCGCGCCGACACCGGTGGAGATGGAGCCGATCGTCGCCACGGTGACGAGGATCAGGCGACTGGAGATCAAGGGGTTCTACGAGCGCAAGTACTGGGGAGAGTTGACGGGCAACGGCTACTTCTTCGACGCCGACTACATCGAGCGGTGGCGGCCCAGCAGCATCGAGTCGCTGATCGTGAGCGCCGTGCCAGGCATCGGGTCGGGCCTGACGAATCGGAGAATGAGTGAAGGGTTCTCAGGCAGGCCCTGCGGGATGAAGATGTTCCTGAACGGCATGGACGTGCGACGAAACCTCCCGCGACTGCACATGGTGGAGATTGCGGGAGTGGAAGTGTACAAGGGGCCCGCATCACTTCCGGCGGAATTCACGGGATCCGATTCGCGTTGCGGCGCGGTCGTAGTCTGGACCAAGTAACGCCGCCCGGCCGCCCGGGATCCGCCTCGGCCTGCCGACGGTCGCCGGCTGGGCGTATGAATCCGGCGAAGCGGCGGGGAAGTCTACAAGGGAGCGGCTTCGGTGCCGGTCGAGTTCGCGGGTTCAGATGCCAGATGAGGGGCGAGTCATGGAAGGAGGATCCCCGTGGGAACTGAACTGGGTATCGGAGGATCGACTCTGTTGGTCTGCAGGCATCGGTGCCGGGGGCGCGACGGAGTTGCGCCCGGGGTTGCTGTATGGGTCAGTGTGCTGGGTTCGCTATGGGGCGGCGAGCTGGCGGCGCAGGTTCGGGATGGAATCGAAATCGGCAACGTGCCGTTGTTGGAGATCGGCGTTGCGGAGGGGGAGAACCCCTACCTGTTCAGCGGGATTTCGGGCGCATTCCTGCTCGACGACGGACGCGTCGTCGTGTGCGACGGAGAGCTCGTGGAACTCCGGGTGTACGGAAGCGATGGGAGTTTCATGCACCGCGTGGGAGGACGAGGGGAAGGTCCGGGCGAGTTCCGCCAGATAGACGCGATTTGGCCAGTATCGGACGGACGGATCGGCGTCTGGGATGCGGAGAACCTGCGCATATCCACGTTCTCGGCGGAGGGCGAACTCGTGAGCGCGGAGCGCGTGAAGATCGAGATGCAGGCCGGAATGCCGAGAAACCTGGAGCTTTTCCTCGGATCGTTCGACAACGACGAAATGATATTGGCCTCCGTGGACGCGGGGAGCGCCTCAAGCGGTGTGGCTGCGGATCAATGGACACTGGGGCGCTTCAGCCTTGACGGTGATCCGCAGGGTCTCCTGGGGCAACTGCGTGGATTTCGAAGACTGGTCGGTTCGCCTTTGCCGTTCACGCCGATCCCGTCTGTCGCGGTGCTCGGTGACACTGTATGGGCAGTGGACGGGTACGGGCCCGAGATAGGGCGCCTGGACGCCGACGGGAGCTTCCAGCCCGCCATCGCGGTACCGACTGTTGATCTCGAGGCGGACGAAGCATGGTCGTTTCTGAGGGAGGAACTGCAAAGACGTGACGCCGGACTGTTTCTGCAGTTGATGGACCGACTACCGCCGCCGGATGAGATACCGCAGATCGGAGGCCTGCTTGTCGATAATGCGAGACAGCTCTGGGTCAAGGTGTACGATCCGTCTGTCGACGCACTGTGGATCGGCGATCCTCTGCTCCCGGGTGCAGGCGGTGAATGGCGAGTCGTTGGCTCCGACGGAGAAACCCGGGGCACGGTTCAGATGCCGGACGGCGTCACGCCGCTTGCTGTCACGGAGGATCGCCTCGTAGGGATCGCTCGCGATGCCCTGGACGTGGAACGGCTGGTCGTGCACCGCATCCGGCGAGCCGGAGGATAATCCCACCCGCGGCGTCCGGCGGAGGAACCAGGCGATCTGCCGTCTTCAAGACTGATCGCACCCGGCTCCGCTGGACCGGCCGGACCAGGCGGCGACGGTCTCCGCCACGAAATCCTCGAACACGCGCGGCGCGTGGCCCAGGACGTGGCTCATCGTCGCGAAGTCCTCCTCCGTCGCGATGAGCCCGTCGGAGAGGAAGTGCTCCGACATGATCCGCAGGTCCCTCACCAGCCAGTCCGGCAGGCTCCGGCCCGCGCGCGCCTCCCACGCGTCGAGGTCGTCGCCCGTGTACTCGATCTCGCGGCCGAGGTGTTCGCTCCATGTGCGGACGACATCCGCGCCCGTCAGGAGTTCGGGTCCGACCACCGGATGCCGGATCCCCTCGTGGCCGTCGCCCAGGAGCGCGTTCACGGTGGCGTCGGCGATGTCGCGGACATCGACCCGGTGCAGTCCCACGCCCCCGAGTGGTGCCGGATAGACCCCGGCTTCTAGCGACCGCCTGAGCCACAGGTCGTTCTGGAAATAGTGGTTCGGTTCGATCGTGGCCCACGGGACGCCGGAGGCCTCGAGCGCGGCGAGGATCTCCATCTTGCTCGCGAAGTGGGGGATGTGGGGCGCCGCGTGCGCGCGGTGCGCGGAATGGAAGACGATCCGCTCGACGCCGGCCTGCGCGGCCGCAGCGACGGCCCCGATGCCGAGTTGCGCCTCCCGCGGGTGGAGCGCCGTGAGGAGGTGCATGCGCGACACGCCTTCGAGCGCCGGAGCGAGCGTGTCGGGTCGCTCCAGGTCGCCTCGCGCGAACTCGACGCCCTCCTTCGGCGCGCGGGCTCCGTCCGCCGAGCGGGTCAGGCACCGGACCGATGCGCCCCGGGCCACCAGCCCGTCGACGACCCGGCTCCCGACGGTCCCCGTCCCGCCTATGCAAAGCACATCCGCCATCCAGGCCCTCCTGTCGTCCCGAGGTTCCGGTCCGCTCCGCGCGGCTCCGATCCGACTCCCGCGATTCCGTGAGGTTCCGACGATACGTGGCGTACGAAGGGCAGGCGAGTGCGGCGCGGCGTGACCCCGCCGCCCGCCTGCCGCGAGCGAGTTGATAGCCCGTTGATCGCCGGCCGGACTCTGGAGGTGAATCTCGGAAGGCCTCGGACGGAGGGTCCGTCCCGGAGGGTCGCGACGGGCGCCAGGCACGGCGGCGGCCGCGGCCCGGCCTCCCGACGACCCGGGAATGGGAGGGGACGATGAAGACGAAAAAAGCGGGACGCTGGGTACTCCTTGGCTTCAACCTCGTGCTGGCCACGGCCATCCTGGCGCAACCCGGCCGGGCCGCGTCCGCGGGCGGCGGCGGAGACTGCCAGACGGAGTGTCTGCGAGGGTGGTCGGAGTGTGTCCTGGACGGCGAGTGGGGCTGCAACTACGAAGTCAACGAGTGCCTGCGAGGATGCCTTTTTCCCGTTTGGGGTCCTCCCTCGGATCCCCATCTCCTTTGACGGTGATCACATGAGGCTCAAAGCCACGGGGGCCGGCGCCCGGCTCCGGTACTGGACGACATTCGCGGCGGCGCTGGTGGCCGCCGCATGTCTGGAAGGGGACGGTCGTACCGACACCATCGATTCGGCGGACCCGGGAGCGGCTTTCGGAGCGGACCCCGCGCACCTTCGCGCGGGGCCGCCCCGCGTACGGCTCGGAAGCGCGTCCGGGGATGGGCCGACGGATTTCCACGACATTGCCGGCGTCGTCGTGGACCGGCCGGCCGGTGCGCTGGTCGTCGCGAACCGGGGCGATGCCACGCTGCGCACGTTCACGCTCGATGGGACGTGGCGCGGCACCCGCGGCGGCGCGGGCGGCGGCCCACGTGAACTCGGGGAACTGACGGCGCTCTTCGGATACCGCGGCGATTCCGTGCTCGTATACGACGAGGCGCGGGGCGGCGCGTCCGTCTGGCCGTACGCCGGCGGAGACGTGCGACGCGTCGGGGTTCCGATCCCTCCGGGAGACACCCTGCAGTCCCCGCGATTGCGGGGCGCCATGGATGACGGTCGGCTGGTATGGGCGGTTCCGGGGCCCGATCGAACCGTCGACGAGATGGGCGAGTCTCATCCCCTGCAGGTCGTGATCTTCCTGTCGTCGGCCGAGGGGACGGGCTTCGACCCCGTCGCCGAGACCACGGGTACGCGGGTCTTCCGCTATCCCGGAGACTCGTACATCTCGGGCCGCATTCCGTTCTCGCCTCAGCCGTTCGTGCTGCCACGCGATTCGATCCTTCTCTTCGGGTCCACGGCGCGTTCGCGCGCGGAGCGGGTGACGGGGAGCGGTACGCCGCTGGCTCCGATCGAGTTCTCCATGCCGTCCGTTCCCGTGACTGCGGAGGACCGGGAGATGGCCCTCGTTCCCATCCGCTCCGAGATGAACCGCCTCCTTCCGACTCAACTGCGGACCCGCATCGCGGCCACGCTCGATGTGTGGGCGTTTCCCGACTCCTTCCCGCCTCTGGGAAACGTGATTGCGGGCGCCGACGGACGTGTCTGGGTGACGGGTTACCGGCCGCGAGCGGACACCGCGCGCGGCGAGGACGAGGCCTCGGTCTGGAGCGTGTATGCCGGGCCGGGAAGCCCGGCCGTGAACGTCGAGTTCCCCGGCGGTTTCGAGCTGCTGTGGGCCGACGAGACGGAGGCGGTCGGAGTGGTGCGCGATGACCTCGATGTCGAACACGTCCTGGTCGTCCCGCTTCCCACGGGCGCGCGGACGCCCGCGCGGACGCCCGCGCGGACGCCGGGGCCATGAGGCGGCCCGGGATCCAGGACGTCGGTCTCGCCGTGTGCTTCGTCCTCCTGGCGGTGATCGCGTTCCGGCCGTCGGGGGTAGTCGGCGGCCGCCTGCGGGAGTGGAGGGCCGAGCGACAGGTGCTCGCGCGCTACCGCGAGGAGTGGACGGAGGCCGCCGCGAACCGGAGAAGTGTGCTCGGGGAGGACGCGGCTCCTCACGTGATCTTCGAGTTCAGCGACTACCGGTGCCCCTTCTGCCGCTCGTCTCACGAGACCGTGAACGCGTGGGCGGCGTCGGGCCGGACCAGGGTGGTGCTGGTTCACATGCCCCTCTCGGACCGTTCCGCGCAGGCGGCGCGGGCGGCGATCTGCGCGGAGAAGCAGGGGGCGTTCGCGCGCATGCACGACCACCTGATGACGAACGACGACTGGGAGGCGGGAGAAGTGGACTGGGAGTCGGTCGCGGTCGCGGCGGACGTTCCCGCGGGAACGCGTCTCGTCCGCTGCCTGAACTCGCCCGCCACGACCGACCGCCTCGCCCGCGACGCCGCGCTCGCCGACCGCTGGCGGATCACCGCGACCCCGACCTTCGTATCAGGCCGCGCCAGGCACGTAGGCGCTGCCTCCGATGGCGACCTCGAAAAGTTGATCGACCCCTGAGAGCCGGTCTGGGCGAATCTTGACGCGCAACGCCTTTTCATCGAGACGATGCTGAAGAACGGTGTCCCCGTACCGGAGCCCCGGCACCCGCGTGCGACCGCCCAACGGGTCCCGCCGCCCGTTACGAGATCCTCGCCCTCCCCGGCCTGACCTGCGCTCACGCTTCACGGATCTGCGCGGTCCTCCGGCGAGCGTCGTCAAAGGCGGTGGCGTTCGGCGATGCGGGTCAGGGCGTCGCTCAGGTCGGCCATGAAGTGGTCCACGTCCGCCTCGGCGATCGGCGGCCCGTGGATCGGGGCGATCCAGGCCGGGGGATGCCGCTCAAGCATCGCGTGCAGCGCGTCCATGACCCGGTTCGGGTCCGCATAGCGCAGCCAGGGCAGCGTCTGGGCGTGGAACTCGTGTACGCCTTCCGCGCGTCCGTCCTCCGGGATCCGGCCCCAGTCGATGTCGCAGGCGCCGGGGGCGTGGAGCGTCCCGAAGCCGTCAGCGACGAACAGCGTGCGTGAGGCTTCATCGTAGACCCACGTCGTGTGGTTGCGGTCGGCCAGCGGGGGATCGAGGACGACGAAGCGCCGGCCGAGAACGTCGGTGACGTCGCCGATCTTCGTGCGGCGCGCGTACGGGAGGCCCTGGAGGTCCGGGTCCCCGCAGGAGGCGACGATCTCGAAGTCGCCCCAGTCCCGGCGGAAAGCGGGGATGTTCCCCGAGTGGGGATAGTCGGAGTGCGACAGGATGATCGCGCCGACCCCCCGCCCCGCGGTGGCGTCCCCGATCCGGTCCGAGAGGCGCTGCCGATGGTGGAAGGAGCCGGAGTCCATGAGGATCGCCCCCTCCGGCGCCTCGACGAGGTAGACGGAGACGTGGATGTGTCCGCCGGTCTCCGGGAAGCACTCGTGGATCCAGGAGACCCCGCCGCCCAGGCCGATCGCGCTCACGGGACGCGCCTCCCTCCGCTCACAGGACGCCCCCCCGGCCGCCGGCCGCCACCCGCCGCACGACCTCGTTCATTCGCTCGTTGTA
>VXMQ01000004.1 GCA_009841015.1 Candidatus Palauibacter denitrificans
GAGCGGCTCGACGAGCAAGTGACAGGCTTGACCGAGTACTACGGGACATCTGGCGCCGCGAGACCGCGCGGACACGGCTGGTGACGCCGCCGCGCGGGCCGGAGCGCGATCATGGTCCGAGCCGGTAACGGGTTTTCGGTGGCCGGATCGGCTGTGGCACCTCGCGTCTTTCGGCAGACCCATCCCTCGGTGATCCGCGACCCAACCAAGCTGCGGTTCCCACCGCTCGGCTTGGTGTCGCGATCCTCGCCCGTTCATCCCAGCCAGCAGGAGGGTGGCGGCCTATCGCAAGAGGACATCGCACTGCCCGTCGTACACGCGGCCTTCCACCCTTACCCCTCGGGAAACGGGGATCGTCGATTCTGGACGATCCCAGAGCCCGCAGATTCCGTGAAACTCGCTCTGGAGCGCCCATCGGAGCTCCCAAGGCCGCCCCCGCCTCCGGTTGGGGAGTCCACAAGCCGGGAGAGCCCGTTACCCTAGGTCCACGCGCTCTCGGAGGGGTGTCGAGGGCTTGAAGACCGGCACTCTGCGGGACGGGACCTCGAAGGGTTCACCGGTCTTGGGGTTGCGGCCCGTGCGGGCCAGATCGAGTAGCCGGATCGAGCTGCTGAGGGCGGATTCGCTCTTGGAAAACCGGGCACACCACCTTGCTCCCAACATCCCAGCCCAAAGGAGTTGACACTCGGATGAGCTTCATTACCTTCCGTGCTTCGTTCCTGATCCATCTTCCACGAATCTTCCAACCACGAGATGCACCGCGAAGCTACGGAGGACCCGCCCTCCCCGCGGCGAAAGCACACTCGCAACCCGACCCCTATGACCCGAGCGACAAGCGGATTCTGTTGCCCTGCAAGAGGTTACCGTAGGGTCCGCCCGCGCCAGCGACGCTTTCTCAGCCGCAGGCACCGTCCAACCTATCGCGGCGGCGACCGTTTCGGCATCTGCCTTTTTCTATTCGCAGTCGGCATGTTCGCGGCATGCGACGGCGGTCCAGAGTCACCGGCTGACTGGGTTGTGGAAGGAGGAGAGACGCTTGCCCAAGCATCGGCGGGATCTGGACCCGTAGTCGCGTTCGTGTTGGATCCGTCGCAGTGTTTCTCATGCACCTCGCTCCTGTCGCAGTGGCTCGATTGGCGGGCCACGAACCCAGACCAATTCATGCTGGTTCTTTCCAGACCTCCCCAGCGATGGGAGCGGCTCCGTCTGGCACCGCTCCCGGTGTCGGCGACCCTTTCGACACCTGTGGAGTCTCGGCTGCTGCCGGTAGAACTGGTCTTCTCGGACGGATCGCTGGTCTATCAGTCGCCGCGGTTATTCGGCCTACAGGAGAGCCCACTTCTCTCGGAAACACGCGAGATGCCTCTCGAACAAACGATCAAGCTCATGGCGTCCGACCGGGCGCATTCAGTATCCCGCAGCCAAACACCAACCCCACAATCAACCACGGAGGTACGAGATGGAACCCAAAACCAGAATCGGTAGGTTACTCGCCCAGACAGGGTTGGGCATAATGCTCCTTGCCCTGCTCACGTTCACGGGGACGGAACCAGCACAGGGATCTGGCTATTGGACGTACTTCGATGCCGTCTCTCAGTGCCAGGACATATGCGGCAACCCGATCAACGATCCCTCGTGTTGGTGCTACGTGATGGATCCGATCATCGTCAACCCCCCGGAGTAGCGGCTCGTGATACGGTGGGCCTGGTTGTCTCGCGGCAGCTACGCGGCGTCCGCAATGCTGGTCGGCTTCGGATGCGGGAGCGAACCGGATCCCAGTATGGACCGCGCAACAGCCGGGCCTGCCGTCACGGTTGTCGATAGCGTTCTCCTCGACGAGAACGATCGGTTCTATCTTGGCAACCCCTTCAGTTTGGTAGTGGACACTGCTGACAGTTCGTTCTTGATCTCGGACTTCTTCGAAAACCGGATCCTCAGATACGAACGGGACGGCAAGCTCCGGCAGTTCTACGGTCGTCCGGGGGGCGGCCCCGGCGAGTTCCGCTCCATCTCGACCGCTTTCGTCCTGGGCGATTCAGTTGTGGTTGGTGCTGGAAACCGCCGCAATCTCCTACAACTCTTCTCCAAGCATGACGGCACCTCCCTCGGCGCGCATTCCTTCAGCGGCCGGGTGGGGATGGGCGGTGTATCGGTGGTGGATCAAGGAGTAGTGTTTCCGACCCGAGACCCTACGAACGGGACGATCGCGGCTGTCTGGCGCTACCCCGAAGCGGCGATCGACTATGTCGTTCCCCTTCCAGCGCCCTATCAGCGATCGTTGGCGGGCCTCGGCAGGTTCGCGGCTTTTCAGTCGTTTGGCAGTGTCGTCGCGTGGTCGGATACGTTGCTGTCTGGCATGAGCGGTCTGAACGAGATCTACCTCTCCACACTGGATGGCGTGTTTCTGGACACCCTCTTTCTTCCCAACACGACGCGCCGGGGCGTTCCGCCCAACGTCCAAGAGGTATTCGATGACTTGGAGTCCTTTAGCTCGATGACGGAGATGTTTGAGGCGGCTTCTTCGATGTATGGCCTCTACCGCATGTCGGATGGCAGCACGGTCGTGCTGCATCACGACTCCACGCTGGACGGAGAGTTGCCTGCCGGGAACATCACATCGGAAGTGTACCTGAGCATCATCGCCCCCGATCGCACGACTGCGTGCGTCGATGCCCCGGTGCCCTACTCGAACGAAATGCGTCCGGTTCACACCGTGGCGCGAGATACCCTCTTCCTTCTCGACCGACGCCTCAATGAAGCTGAGGACGACCTCCTGACTTGGATTCGAGCCTACCGGATCGATACGAGCGGCTGTACTTGGCTCGACTTAGGCTGAAACCACGGTGTCTCCACCGCCTTCCGGCCCCGGCGGACGTGGAGGCGCTTCGCAGTTCGTCGGTCGCCATCGACGCAACCCGCCGCAGGTTCAAGCTAACGGCTTAACCGAGCGGGTGTATTGCGTGCGATGGTCCGCGAAACTCCCATAAGGTGCAAGGGATTCTCGATCAGGCTTGCGTATTTGAAGTGATACACCATCCGAGTAGCGAATGATGTAAATCATTATCGTATAGTATGTTACGATCATTCTCGATCAACATAATCCGGTTCCGCCCGAATTGGGCAACCTCTCGTCCGTTGCGTTTCTCGGACTTCAGGTCAACGAGTTGTCCGGCTCCGTGCCGTCCGAGCTTGGAGGGCTTTCGGCCCTCCGGCACCTGTACCTGTTCACAAACTCGGACTTGCGCGGGCCGCTCCCGCAGGAACTCACGAGTCTGCGACTGACCACGTTCGACTGGATCTTCACCGGTCTGTGTTCTCCCCCCAACGCCGAATTCCAGAATTGGCTCGGGAGCATTCCCCGCGGCCAGGGTGAAGGCGTCTGCCCGAGTTCGGAACCGTAAACCTTCCCGCACCCTCCACGCGACTTCGCGCTCCGCGATCCGGGTTGACCGTTTGCGTCGTTCCACGGACACTGTGGGCACCCGGATTCCCCGTACCGAGGCCAGCCGAGTGAGCAAATTCGACGACCTTCGCGCCCACCTGCGGGCGATCCGCACGCTCACCAGCGGGGTGACGCGCGGGCTGCCGGTCCTCGAGGCGGCGGCGGACCCCTACGATCTTTTCCGCGACTGGTTCCGGGATGCCGAGGCCTCGGGGCTGCTCCTGCCCGAGTCGATGGCGCTCGCCACGGCGACCGGGGACGGGCGGCCTTCGGTGCGGATGGTCCTCGTGAAGGGCGTCGGGCCCGACGGCTTCCGCTTCTTCACCAACTACGGCAGCCGCAAAGCCGTGGAACTGGACGACAATCCGCAGGCTTCGCTCTGCTTCCACTGGTCCGTGCTCGAGCGGCAGGTGCGCGTTGAAGGGCGTGTCGAGCGCCTCTCGGAGGAAGACTCGACGGCCTACTTCGCGACGCGCGACCGCGGGAGCCAGATCGGCGCGTGGGCTTCCGCACAGAGCCGCCCGATCACCGATCGCGCCGGGCTCGAGGCTCAGGTGGCGGAGGCGGAGGCCCGGTTCGAGGGGAGGGACGTGCCACTCCCCGACTTCTGGGGCGGATACATCCTCGTCCCCGACCGGATCGAGTTCTGGCAGGGTCGCGCCAACCGGCTGCACGACCGTCTCGAATACACGCCGCGCCACGAACCGCCCGACGGAAGCTGGAAGATCACCCGCCTCCAGCCGTGAGCGCGCGGCCGGCCGGTCGCCGATCGATGGGCCGCTAGCTCAGGAGGCCGAGTCCGGCGAGGACGACGAGCGCGACGGCGACCGGCACGACGAAGCGCATCACCGGACCCCAGGCGGCGGTGATCCGGAACCGCCCCGCCCCCTGGTTCGTCTCCGCGCGGAACCGCTCGAACCCCCACGCGAAGACGACGTAGAGGGAGATCGCGAGCCCGCTCACCGTGAGGAAGATGTTCCCCGACACGTAGTCGGCGAGTTCGAACAGACCGCGGCCGCCGAGTTGCACCGCGGCCCACGGCCCGCCTCCGAGCGCGAGCGGGACGCCCGCGAGGAGGAGGGCCGCGAGCGCCGTCCACAGAGATCGCCGGCGACTCCAGCCCAGCGAATCCATGGCGCTCGCCGTGAGGGCTTCGAGCAGCGCGAGACACGATGTGAGTCCCGCGATGAACACGAAGAAGAAGAAGAACGCCGCGGCCACCTCACCCGCCGGCAAGCGGCCGAACAGCCCCGCCATCGTGATGAAGAGGAGGCCCGCGCCCTGGTCCGGCTCCATGCCGAAGGCGAACAGGGCCGGGAACATGACGAACCCGGCGAGGACCGCGGCAAGCGTGTCGAAGGCCACGATGGAAGCGGCGCTTCCGGGGATGTCACTCCGGCGCGGGTGCAGGAAGCTCCCGAACACGAACGCGCCCATCATCCCGACCCCGATGGAATAGAAGGCCTGTCCGAGCGCCGCGAGCCACGTCTCCGGACCGATGGCCGAGAAGTCGGGCGCGAGGTACCAGCGGACGCCTTCCCACGCCCCGTCGAACTGCAGCGAGACGATCCCGAGTCCGATGAGGAAGAAGAAGAGGATGGGCATCAGGAGTCGCGCCGCGCGCTCGATCCCCCGCCGCAACCCGCGGGTGATGATGAGCCCCGCCAGCAGCATCACGGGAACGGTGTAGGCGAGAACCTCTCCCGGGCGCGCGGTGAAGGCCGCGAACGACTCCGCCGCGGCCTGCACGCTTCCGGCGTCGTAGCCTCCCCGGAAAGCGCGGACGAAGTAGGCCGCGATCCAGCCCATGATGAGCTGGTAGTAGGACATGATGAGGAATGCGGCGCCCACGCCGAGCCAGCCGATCGCGCGGAAGGGGCTTCGTCCCGCGAGCTTTCGCATCCCGGCCAGCGGTGTCGCCTGCGCGCGCCGCCCGAGGCTGATCTCGGCCGTGAACAGCGGGATCCCGATCAGGACCGCCAGCAACACGTAGATGAGGAGAAACGCGCCTCCCCCGTTCTCGCCCGCCAGGTAGGGGAATCTCCAGATATTGCCGAGTCCCACCGAGAATCCGGTGGTCGCGAGGATGAAGCCCAGCGGGCTTCCCCAGCGTTCGCGCGTTGCGTTCATTCCTTACCCTGGCGGTCCGTGGCAAGAGCCCTGCGGCGGCGCCGCTGCCGAGTGCGAGGACGGTGGTCGCTCGCCCTCCGAGGCGTTCCCAGAGTAACCTGTCCTTGATCGAACGTGCGATGCCGGGACGGACGGTGGGGCGGAACGGCCGGAAAGGAGCGGCGCCTGAAGTACGATCTTCCTACGCTGCGCGGGGACCTGTTCGGCGGCATCACGTCGGCGGTGATCGCTCTGCCGGTGTCGCTGGCCTTCGGCGTCGCCTCGGGGCTCGGGGCCGCGGCCGGCCTGTACGGGGCGATCGCGGTGGGCTTCTTCGCGTCCGTGTTCGGCGGCAACCGGTTCCAGATCTCCGGTCCCACGCCGGCCATGACCGTCGCCATGGCGGTCATCGTGACGACGCATGCTTCGACGCTTGGCGAAGCTTTCACCGTCGTCGTGCTGGCGGGGCTGCTGCAGACCGCGCTGGGCCTGCTGCGGACGGGCCGTTTCGTCGTGTACACGCCCTACGCCGTGATTTCCGGGTTCATGTCGGGGATCGGCATCATCGTCATGTTGATCCAGATCCTGCCCTTCCTGGGCGCGCCCACGGCGGCGGGCGGTCCCATGGATGCGGTGCGGGCGCTCCCGGAAGCCGTGGCGAACCTGAACGGCGGCGCCCTCATCATCGGTGCGGCGACCCTCGCGGTGAGCATCTTCTGGCCGCAGCGGCTGTCCCGGCTGCTGCCCAGCCCGCTCGTCGCCCTCCTCGCGGGGACCGCCCTGGGAGTTTTCTGGCTCACCGATGTGCCGACCATTGGCGCGATCCCCACCGGGCTGCCGGAACTGCAGTTGAGTCTGCCTTCCGCGAGCTTCCTCGCCCGCGCCTTCCATCCGGCGCTCGTCCTCGCCCTCCTCGGCTCCGTCGACAGCCTGCTCACGTCGCTCGTGGCCGACTCGCTGACCGGCACGCAGCACGACTCGAACCGCGAACTGGTCGGCCAGGGGATCGGCAACACGATCGCGGGTCTGTTCGGCGGGTTGCCGGGGGCGGGGGCCACGATGGGGACGGTCGTCAACATCCGCGCCGGCGGCCTCACGCGGATGTCCGGCGCCCTGCGTGCGATCCTGCTGCTGGGAGTTCTGCTGGGCCTGGGCCAGTACCTGGAGCCGATTCCCCATGCCGTACTCGCGGGCATCCTGATCAAGGTCGGGTGGGACATCATCGACTGGCCCCTCCTGGCCCACCTTCACCGCATTCGGCGCGACCACCTCTTCGTGCTGGTGCTGACGCTCGCCCTCACGGTGTTCGTCGACCTCGTGACGGCCGTGGCCATCGGGCTCATCGTCGCGGGCATGGCGCACGCGCGGCAGATCGAGAGCCTCGAACTCGACAACGTGCTCTCCGTGCCCCTGCTGGACCGGGTGTTCTTCGAGGGCGCCGAGGGCGCGGACGCGGTGGACGAGTACTCGGCCCGGGTCGGCCTCGTCGCGCTCCGGGGCGCGTTCACCGTCGCGTCGTCCCACAAGCTGGTGAACGTGATCGGGAAGGACATCAAGGACCACGAAATCGTCATCTTCGACTTCTCCGACGCAAAGTATCTCGACGACAGCGCCGCCATGGTCATACGCCAACTGCTCGGCGTCGCCGAGAAGAGCCACACTCGGGTGATCGTGATGGCGGTGTCCGGTTCCGTCGAGAAAACACTGCATACGCTCGACATCCTCGCGGGGCTGCCCGACGGCCATGTCGTCGACACCATGGACGAGGCCCGCGAAATCGCGCTTGAACTGTTGAATCGCTGAGGGGAGGGTTCGAGATGGGCAGGGTTCTTCTGGCGGCTGTCGCCCTCGCCGGAGTGGCGGGAACGGGCGACGGCCTCGAGGGGCAGGATGTGCCGCTCGCGGCAGACTTCCCCGAGGTCTACCGCGTCGGCGGGTTCGACGCCCCCGAGTGGGCGGAGTTCGCCGTGCCTCCCGACGTGCGCTTCGATGCGGCGGGCCGACTGTACGCCATGGAGAGGTTCCTGGGCTCCGGTTCCGTGATCGTGATCGACGCCGACGGGACCCTGGTCCGCGTCGTCGGCCGCCCCGGCGAGGGACCGGGCGAGATCAACCGGCCAACCGGGTTCGCGGTCTGGCCGGATGGGCGGCTCGCCATCGCGGATGGGGGGCATCGCGCCTACCAGGTATTCGGCCCGGACGGCGAGTTCGAGCGGTTCGTGCGCGTGGGAAGCGAGAGCGACCCGCTGGGGGGTGCGGGTAGCATGGGCTCGGCGCTTCGACCCGATCCGGCCGGGCTGTCGCTCATCGCTCAGGGTCCCCCGCCGAGGGTCGGCGCGCTCACGGACCTGTTCGGTGAACTCCTCGGAGCGGAGACGCCGAGCGAGGAGCGGGTCGACGACCGCGGGCTCGAGCGGCTGGATCTCCGGGGGGAGGCCGTGTCCCGCGAGCCGATCCTCGAGGGCTGGCGTCCGTCCGCCGGGGAGGACGAGCCGCCGGAACTCTCCCTCGACGACCTGACGGACGCGTCGGGCATCGTCGCCATGGCGATCGGCGGCATGCGCTGGTTCGAACCCGGGTTCCTCTGGGATGTTCTCCCCGACGGCGGGATCGCTTACTCCGATTCCACCGCGTACGAGATCAAGGTGACGGATGCGGCCGGACGGCCGACCCGGCTCCTGAGTCGCGACCTGCATCCGGAACCCGTCACGCGCCGGATCCGTGAAGCCGTCCGCGAGCGCCGGCTCCGAGATCTGTCTGAGGGGAGAGAATTCGCCGCCGGCTACCGCGCGGGCGGAGGGGGCGAGATGCCGGAAGGCGAGCGGAACGCGATGACGGAGGCGATACGTGCGCAAATCGAAGGTGGCGAGTTCTTCGATGTGATCCCCGTCCTTTCGGCGCTGCGCGCGACGTGGGACGGCGCCCTGTGGGTGGAGCGGCACGGGGAGGAGCCCTGGGCCGAATTCGGCCCGATCGACGTGATGCGCGCGGACGGCGAGTACGTAGGGACGTTCGCGGCCGGCGCCACGAAGATGCCGGACGCGTTCGGGCCCGACGGCCTCATCGCCTTCGTTGAGCTCGACGAACTCGACATCCCGAGCATCGTGGTCCGGAGGCTGCCCGTCGAAGTCCGGTGAGACGAGACGCGGACCGGGTCAGCGGGGCGGGCCGACCCCGACGGAAAGAACGACGGCGCTGGCCGAGTATCCGTAGTCGAGGAGGACGTCGGGGATCTCCACCGTCCACTCGGTGAGCGACCGGGAGTAGGCGAGGCGCAGGTCCACGAGCCACCGGCGGTTCAGCGTCAGGCCGATCCCAATGGAGGACGGCCAGCGCGCGCGCTGCTCGCGCCGCTCACCGACCTCGTCCGTCTCCGGGTTGACGCCGCTCGTCGCGAACTCGCTCCACATCCGGCGGATCCCGCCGAACACATAGCCGTGTGTCGAGCTGCCCCCGGGACCGAGTCCGAGGAGCACGTTGATCCCGAGGCCGAACCGGTCTCGGAGGTCCCACTCGCCGGGCCACACATCGTGCGGTTGGCCGTTCCGGGTGGGTTCTATCGTTCCCTCGATCTTCCCCCGGCCGGCGAGCACCCCCTCGAACTCCAGGCCCGCGAGCAGGCCGCCGAGAACGCGCGTGCGCAGTCCGAGAGAAGGGTTGACGGCGAGCGTGACGCCCGAGGCCGTCGTGGCGCTCTCGCTCGATCCGCCACCCGCCGTCACGCGCTTGGTGTGTTCCGCCGAGAGCCAGCCCGCTTCGGGCGCCAGCCGAAACAACACCTCGGACTGGGCGCCGGCCGGCCGTACGGCCAGCAGGGAGAGGCAGATGACGAGAGTTGTGGGTGCGGCGAACCGGATCACTGCGCCGCCGGTCCTCCGGTCGTGGCGACCACGCCGCAGTTGGTGAGCAGACGCTGCGCGTCCGCCTTGCCGGAGTCGGAGGGGCCGAGCTGGTTCTGGCCCTGCTCCTCGTCGTCGTCGAGCCCGGCGATCAGGCCGATGTCGTGGTCCGCGACCCTCGAGGCGACGACCCTGATGTGCGTGTTGCCCGTCGCGGGATTGTCGAACACGCTCGCCGTGAGCACGTCGTGATGGGCGGCCCCGGTGAAGAGCTCCTGTACGACGCCGGAAGTCTGCCGGCGACCCCGCACGAACCCGGCCTCGAGGTTGCCGTCCTCGATGGTGTAGTCCATCAGGTTCAACTGCGCGACCGCGCACTGGTAGGCGGTTTCCAGCCCGGGCGGGGCGACGCCCTGGAAGGAGACGGGTGCGGTGGAGCAGCCCGCGAGCAGGAGCGGGAGGAGTGGCAGGACACGGCGGGTGGCTCGATTCATGGTGCTCCAATCTTCGCGTGAGGCGTCCGTCGCGCCAGTTGGGCGTACACACCCGGTTGCAGAAGGTCCGGAGTCCGGGCGACCATGGGAGCATGGTGCCCCGAACGCAGTCCGCGATCCTCCGCCCGGCCGCCGCGCTCGCAGCGGTGTTAGCAAGCCTGCTTGCCGCAAATGCCTGCGGGCCGCAGACCCATTCAATCCCGGTCCGAGGGATCCCCAAGGTGCTGGTGATCGGGATCGACGGAGTGCGGCCGGACGTGCTGGCCGAGGTGCCGACGCCGGTCATGGACTCGCTCGCTGCCGGCGGCTGGTACACCTCGTCGGCGCGCACCACGACGCCCTCGGTGAGCGGGCCGGCCTGGTCCTCGATGCTGACCGGAGTCTGGCCCGGGAAGCACGGCGTGCTGGACAACGGCTTCGAGGGACGCCGGTACTCGGAGTATCCGGATTTTCTCACGCTCGCCGAGCGGGAGCGTCCCGCCCTCGCCACGTTGGCGGCCCTCGACTGGATGCCGCTCGCCTCGCTCGAAGGGGGCGGCCCCGCGCTCTCCGGCGCGATCGACACGCTGATCGCCGTGGATGGGTACGAACTCGGGTGGGCGGAGGCGGACAGCGTGATCGCCGCACGCGCGGCGCGGCATCTTGCCACGGCGGACGCGGATGCCGCGTTCGTCTACCTCGGGAATCCGGACGAGACGAGCCACCGGCACGGATCGATCGGGGTCGAGTACCGCGACGCGATCTCCCTCTCGGACCGCCACGTCGGCTGGTTGCTCGAGGCGCTTCGGACCCGGCCCGCCTACGCGGATGAGGACTGGCTCGTGCTCATCAGCACGGACCACGGCCGGCGGGAAGACGGGGGCCACGGCGGAGATTCGCCGGAGGAGATGACGATCTTCATCCTTGCCGGCGGACCCGCGACCCGGAGTTGGGCGGCGGCCGGGTCCGCACCGGAATACATCGTCGATGTCCCGGCCACGGCGCTGGAGCACCTCGGCATCACGGTCGGCGCCGACGCCGGACTCGACGGCGAACCACTCGCCCGGGGCCGCCGCGACCCCTAGCAACCCGCCGGACGCTGGCGTGAGGAGCGGATCTCGCATCAGTTTGGGGCGAGGTGAGACTCACACCAGGAAACGGGGGATGAGATGTCCGAGATGAATCGTCGCGGTTTCATCGGTCGAGGCCTGAGCCTGGGCGCGGCAGCCGCCGTCGCGGGAGCCGTGCCCGCGCGAGCGTCGGCGAGCGGATCCGGACCGTCCCTCTCTTCGAGCGGACGGGCGACGACGCCGATGATGATCACCAGCCACACGAACGACACGGGCCGGCGCGCGGCCGCGGCGTCGTGGCAGATCCTGTCGGGCGGCGGCACGGCGATGGACGCGGTCGAGCGCGGCGCGAACATCATCGAACTCGACCCCGATGAGACCAGCGTCGGCTGGGGCGGCCTGCCGAATGCGGATGGGGTCGTGCAACTCGACGCGTCCGTCATGGACGGAGCGACCTACAACGCGGGTTCGGTCGCGGGCATCGAGGGCATCCGCACCCCGGCGTCGGTGGCCCGGCTCGTGATGGAACGCACCGACCACGTCATGCTGATCGGCGAATACGCGCAGCGCTTCGCGGTCGGCTTCGGCTTCGAGGTCCAGGAGCTGATGACGCCGAAGTCGCGCGAGATCTGGCTCCGTTGGCGCGAGCGGCTGTCCGACACGGACGACTGGGGACCCCCGGACCACTTGCGGCGCCCGCGCGGCGGCTCGGGAGACGGCGGGCTGGACGAGGCCGAGCAGTGGGCGGAACTGCTCGACCTGCCGGGCCGCCACGGCCCCGACCGGGATTACGTGCTGGCCGAGGCCCTCCTCCACCGCTACGGGACGACGAACGTGCTCGCGGTCGACGCGCAGGGGAACGTTTCGGGCATCACGACGACGAGCGGACTCGCCTGGAAGGTTCCGGGCCGCGTGGGCGACTCGCCGATCATCGGCGCCGGGCTCTACGTGGACAACGACATCGGTGCCGCCGCCGTGACGGGGCGCGGCGAGGACGTGATCAAGTCGTGCGCCGGGTACTACATCGTCTCGCGCATGGGTGCCGGGCGCACGCCGCAGCAGGCCTGCGAGGACGCGGTCGGGATGATCCGGCACAAGTACCGGAACGTGAACCCGGATTTCATCCCGTCCGAGAAGTTCGTCGCGATCAACAAGGACGGCGACTACGGCTGCGCGTGGATGCCCTTCCGCGACACGCCGCCCCGCATGACGGTGGCGAACGCGGACGGGGTCCAGACGTATGAGGGGGTGAGCGTCGCCGACTGACGAGGCGCCCGACCCGGACTGCGCGTCCGCCGTGTCCGAAGCGACGGTGATCGTCAGGGAAGCGGGCCTCGAGGATGTCGACCGCCTCGCGCCGCTGTTCGACGGATACCGCCAGTTCTACCGGCAGCCGTCGGACCTGGAGGGCGCCCGTCGGTTCCTGGCCGAACGTCTCCGGACCGGCGAGTCGCGCGTCTTCGTGGCGGAGACCGCGGACGGCTGGCCGCTGGGGTTCGTGCAGCTGTTCCCGTCCTTCTCCTCCGTGTCGATGAGACGGCTCTGGATCCTCAACGACCTCTTCGTCGCGCCGGACGCGCGCCGGTCCGGGGTCGCGCGCGTCCTCATGGACCGCGCGCGTGAACTCGCGGTCGAAAGCGGCGCCAAGGGCCTCATCCTCGAGACCGAGTCGAATAACGCGCCCGCGAAGAGGCTGTACGAGGACCTGGGTTGGGCGCTCGACGGCACCGACCACTACGAGTTGCTCGTGTGAGAGTCGTGCTGCTGCCCGCCCTGGCGGCTTTCGCGTGTGCTGCCGGATCGGCGGACGGACCCGCGGATGGGAGATCCGCCGATGACGGATCGCGCCGGGAGCTGCGACTGTCCCTCTCGACCGGCGAGGCGGCGCCGACCGCCGCCACGCCCGTCGTCCTCGAGCTGACCGGCACGAACGACGGCCAGGCCTCGCTCGTCCTCGACTTCCCCGACGGCCAGCGCTTCGACTTCGAGGTGATCTCGGAGGGTGGGACCGTCGTCTGGCATTGGGCGGAGGGCCGATTCTTCGCCCAGGTGCTGGGACGCGAGACGCTCGAACCCGGTGCCTCGCTTCACTGGACCGGGAGAATCGAAACCGGGCTGCCGGCTGGCGCCTACCGCGTCCTCGCCACACTCACCACGGTGGAGCCTCGAACCGTCGAGGCCACACTCACCGTCCTTCCACGGAGCTAGCGAATTGAACCACACAATGCCGGCAGGGCTCGCCGCGGACCTTGAAGCACTCGAGCCCGACCTTCTCGGGGCCGTCTCCTTCGACGCGGGATGGTCCCTGCTCGAACGCTTCTCGACCCTCGTCCGGGAATCGGGGAGCGACGACGAACACGTCGCAGCCGAATACATCGCCGCCCAACTGGACCGGTTGGGCGTGCCCTTCGAGATGCACGAGCCCGACCTCTACCTCTCCCTCCCCCGCGAGTCCTCGGTGGAGTGGGGAGGCGGGTCGATCCGGGCCAAACCGCCGTCCTTCGCGGTCCCGACGCCGGAGGGCGGGCTCAAGGGGGAGCTCGTCTACGTTCCGGCCGCGGCCGCGACGGGGCAGCGAGACCTGTTCGCCAGACGGCTCGGCGACGCCCTGCCCGACGTGGTCGGCAAGATCGTGCTCAGCGATGGATTCGCGATGCCGGGCATGGTCTCCGCCTTCGAGGCGGCGGGCGCGGCGGGGCAGATCTTCATCAATCCCGGACGGAACATCCACTGGGGGATCTGCACGTCGATCTGGGGCACGCCGACGACCGCGAACCTCGCCACGAAGCCCGGGACGCCCGTGGTCGCGGTCAACCACCCCGACGGCGAGCGGCTGCAGCAGGCCGTGGGGGAAACCGTCCGACTGGAGGTCCGGCTGGACGAGGGGTGGTATCCGTGCAAGCTGCCGGTGGCGCACATCGCCGGCGCTTCGGAGGAGTTCATGCTCGTGCACGGACACTACGACTCGTGGGACGTCGGGATCGGCGACAACGCGGTCGGCGATGCGACGCTTCTGGAACTCGCCCGGATCTTCAACGCGGAGGCGGGACGGTTGCGACGCTCGCTGCGCATCGCCTGGTGGCCTGCGCACTCGACCGGGCGCTACGGCGGGTCCACCTGGTATGCCGACACGAAGGCGCTGGAACTCCGCCGCCGCTGCGTGGGCGCGATCAACATCGACTCGCCGGGCTGCTGGCACGCGACGGAGTATGATGACGTGATGTGGATGGCCGAGGCGGGGCCGCTGTGCGCGGGCGCGATCGAGGACGTCACGGGGAAGACCGCGAAGCGGCTGCGGCCGCTGCGAGCCGGGGACTATTCCTTCAATCAGATCGGGCTCACCTCGTTCTACATGCTGCTCTCGAACATCCCGGCGGACGAACGCGCGGCGCTCGGCTTCTATCCCACGGGCGGCTGCGGGGGCAACATCGCGTGGCACACCGAAGACGACGTCATGGCCGTCGCCGAGCGGGAGAACCTCGAGCGCGACCTGGGCGTCTACGTCGCGTCGATCGCGCGCGTGCTCAACTCGCCCATCCTGCCGTACGACTTCCGCGAGACGGTCTCGGAACTGGCAGGATTCGTGGACGGTTACGTGGAGACCGCCGGGGACCTGCTCGACCTCGATCCCGTCCGGGCCGAACTCGAAGCGCTGGGGACGGCGCTGGACGCCCTTTACGCCACAGTCGGAGGGAGTCGGCTGGATGCCGCGTCGGCTGATGCCGTGAACGAACTGTTCCTCGAGTTGTCCCGCATCCTGGTGCCGATCGGCTACGCGGAGGGCGGGCCGTTCGACCACGATCCCGCGTTGCCCCGGACGCCGATCCCGCGGCTGGCCCGGGTGGCCGAGTTGCCGGGCCTCGCGGAAACCGGCTCCGACCTGCTGCCCTTCCTCGTGAACGAAGCGCGTCGGGAGGCGAACCACGTGGCGAACGGGTTCCACGAGGCAGCCCGGGCGGTAGGCCGCGTGCTGGCGCAGTTGACGGCTCCGGCGCCGGCGGGCTGACGACGGTGCGACGCACGGCGGGAGCAGCGGTGCGTGCGGCGGCGCTGGCCGGCCTGTCCGCGGTCGTGCCGGCGGCGGCGCAGACGACCGACACGGTCTTCGTCCGGCTGGATGCCGACGGCGCCGCCCACGTGCGACAGAGTCTCCAGCCGGAGGGCGGCGCGGTTCAGGCCTTCGCGATCCGGATCGAGCACCAGACGCTCTCCCTGCCCGACGCCGATGCCGCACTGACCCCGGTCGACGGAGCGTACCGCATCGATGCGGTCTCCGACGCGCCGGTCGTCGTGTCATACACGGTCCGGAATCCGGTGCGCGGGCGGCTGGATCGGATCCCCCTCTTCGTCGCAGGGCGGGAGGCCGAGCAGACCGTCGTGCAGGAGGTCACGGCGCCGTGGCTGATTCGGCTGGAGGGGGATCCGGACGTGCTCGATGCGCTGGATCTGTCGACGACGCTGCCGCGCTTCGTCCGCGCCGGCGATGACGTCGTGACGGCTACCCTGTCGAGCGTGCCGGGGCTGCTCCGGCTGTCCCGCGGCGGCGCGCTCTCGTTCGCACGCATGGCCGACTTCGCGGTCCTCGCGCTGCTGCTGACCGGCGCGATCTGGACGTGGCGGAACGCGCGGGTCCGCCGCGAAGACGCCGGGACCGTGCCATGACGATCATCCTGATCGCGGCGGGCTTCTTCGCGCTCGGCCTCACCGTGGTCCTCCTTTTCCGGAACGCAATCCGCGCCGACGACGAGTTGGACCGCCGCTGGGCCGAGGTCGTCGCCCAGGGCTCCAGGCGCGGCGCGCCGCCGTCCGCGCCCGACGAGCCTGCAGAACCGGCCGAGCCGGCATGAGCAGCATCTTCTTCGTCGTGCTCGGGGTCTACGTGGCCATCATCATGGGCATCGCGATCTGGAGCTATTTCCGGACCGAAACCGAAGTCGACTTCCTCGCCGCGGGCCGCTCGATCGGCCCCATCGTCGGCGGGGCGGTCCTCGCCGCCACGCAGATTTCCGCCGGCACCTTCGTCGGCACCGCCGGCCGCCACTACCTGGCTGGCGTCTCCTGGGTCTTCCCGTGGCTCGGCCTCTGGACAGGGTGGCTCGTGTGCGCCTTCTTCGTGGCCCCGAAGCTGCGGCGGCTCGGCGCGCTCACCGTCCCCGACTACATCTCGGCCCGCTACGGGAGCGCGAAGGCCGGCGCCCTCGCCGGCGTCCTCATCGTCGTCGCCTACACGATCTACCTCGTGGCGCAGTTCCAGGCGGGCGGCGAGATCGCGGAGGTCGTGTTCGGGATCCGCCCGCTCACCGCGATGCTCATCATCGTCGCCTCGACCGCGCTCTACACGCTCCTCGGCGGGGTCCGGTCGAGTTCCTACATCGATTTTCTTCAGACGCTGATCATGGTTGCGGCGCTGATCGTGGCTGTTCCCGTGCTCCTCAACCAGGTCGGTGGCGGCAGCCCGCTCGCGGCGGTCGAGCGGTCGCTCGACTTCCTGGACACGCTCGACGACCGCCTCGTGGGCTGGTACTACTCGCCGCGAGAACTCCTCGCCTTCGCGATCGCGTTCGGACTCTCGATCGCGGCGGCGCCGTACGAACTCACGCGCTTCTACTCGATGCGGGACGAGCGCACGGTGCGGAAGGCGATCTTCGTGGCGATCGGCTTCCAGGTCGTGATCGCTACGAGCATCATGTCCATCGGCATGCTCATGCGGGTGCTGTTCCCGAACCTTCCCTCACAGGATCAGGCCACCGCCACCATGGCGCTGCACGTCCTGCCGCCCGTGGTCGGCGCGCTGCTGCTCGTCGCCATGCTGTCGGCGATCATGTCGACCGTAAACTCGATCCTCCTCGTGACCGGCGCGGGCGTCGCCCACGACCTGTATGGCAAGTTCGTCCGGCCCGAGGCGAGCCAGAAGCACCTCGTGAACGCGAACCGGGTGGCGATCGTCGTCCTCGCGATCATCCCTCTCTTCTTCGCGCTCCAGAAGCTGGGGGACGTGCAGGGCATCGTTCTGGAACAGGCGAAGTTCATTGCCTCCTTCTTCTTCGTCCCCATCGCCATCGGCCTCAACTGGCGGCGGGGGACGGCGAAGGGCGCGGTCGCCTCCATGATCGGCGGCTTCCTCGCCTGTCTTGTATGGACGCTCTGGTTCCAGGAACACTACTTCCCCCTGTACGGGATCGACTCCGTCGAACTGGGTGTCGGCGCGAGCCTCATCCTCTTCATCATCGTTTCGCTGATGACGAAACCGAATCCGGGCCAGACGCTGGAGCCGTTCTTCGGAGACAAGTGACCCGTGGACTGCAACCCGCCCGCGGGTCCGCCAACCATAGGGAGACTTTGAATGTCGGACGTACTGAGCCGCCTCGTGGAGGAACTGAACGCGGGTACGGTCCGGGTGGTGGATCTCACGGTCCCTCTCGGCCCCGATACGGTCGTCATCGATCTTCCCCCAATGTTCGCGCCGTCGAAGGGGGTGACGATCGAGGAGATATCGAGGTATGACGACGACGGACCGGCCTGGTACTGGAACAACCTCGCGCTCGGCGAGCACACGGGGACGCACTTCGACGCCCCGATCCACTGGGTGACGGGGAAGGATGTGCCCGACGGGACGACGGACACGATCCCACCGCGGAAGTTCGTCGGCCCGGCGTGCGTCATCGATGTGGAGGCGGAGGTCGACGCGGACCCCGACTTCCTGCTCACGCCCGCCGGACTCGAGGCGTGGGAAACGGAGCACGGACGCGTGCCCGAGGGCGCCTGGGTCTTTCTGCGCAGCGGGTGGAGCCGGCGGGACGGGAAGGAGGCGTTTCTCAACGTGTCGGAAGACGGCCCGCACTCGCCGGGCTTCCACCAGGAGACCTCGTCCCTGCTGGCCCATGATCGCGCGGTGCTCGGAGTGGGCGTGGAGACGGTCGGCACCGATGCGGGTCAGGCGGGAGGGTTCGATCCGCCGTTCCCGAACCATGGGATCATGCACGGGGCGGGAAGGTTCGGCCTCGCGAGCCTGTGCAACCTCGACCGGCTGCCCCCGACGGGCGCCGTGGCGATCGCCGCCCCGCTGAAGATCGTGGCCGGGAGTGGGAGCCCGCTGCGCGTGATCGCGCTGGCCCCGGCGTAAGGGGCGGGGAAGGAAGCACGGGATGGACGACGCCGAGCGGCAGCGATCCGCCTACCGGAGGGTCCTGAAGGCGCTGGACGAGGCGATCTTCTGCCTGGAGCGGGAGTCCCCGGATGAACCGGAGGACATCGGCGCGGAACAGCAGGGGACCTTCCGCCTCGGAGAAGCGGGCGGGATCGCGTTCTCCAGCCATTTCGCGGGGACCGACGCCGGAGCCCTCTTTGACGAGATCTCCGACGCGACCGAGGAGGAGGATCTGGACCGGATCCGTCAGATCCGCAGCCTCGTCGAATCCAGGCTGCGATCGGACGGGGACACGGCTACCGGCCCTTCGGATGAGGGTACGGTCGACTGGGATGCGGGCTACCTGCAGTTCCTCGCCGTCCTGAACGAGTCGCGGCGAGCCCGGGAAGCGGGCGACCCGCATCGATACTGGATCATGGCGGGCTTCCTCGCCGGCCTCCTTCAGCGCGATGGAACGCCGGGCCAACACGAGCACGGATCGCTGCGCGGCGCGGTCATCGCCGCCTGCAACGAGGGGTGGGGAGAGACCCTGTGGACGGAATGGGAGGCGATCCGGGACGAGTGGTTGGCCGGCGACTCGCCGGGAGCCCCGGAGGACCCGGACCTGCTCATCAGGTGGCTGGGTCTGCGGGTGGCCGCGGCCGAATCGGTGGCCGGTTCGCTCGTTTCCGGTCAGGTCGGGGGGACGACCGATGACCGGAACGAGGGCGAGTCGGACGACGGGGCGCGCTTCCTGCGCTGCGAACGCTCGACCCGCCGCGCGCAGAACTTCGGCGTCAGAATCGCGCGCGGCGCCGCGGACGAGACCCGACGGCCCGCAAGCTAGCGAACCGGGCTCTGGCCGCAGGCCAGGGTTGGACCAAGGTTCAGGGATCGACGGGGAGCCGGATCAGGACTCGTAACGCGAGGAGGGTTCAGTGGCGGACAACGGAACTGCAGGCAAGGCCGTCAGCGTGGCGTCGATTCTGCTCGCGCTGCTCTTCCTTCTGAACGGCGGGATGAAGATCGCCGGGATGATGGTCGACCAGTTCGCGGTGTGGGGCTATCCGGCGTGGTTCCAGTACCTGATCGGCGTCGTGGAGGCGCTGGCGGGGGTTGGATTCCTGAGGCGTCCGACGCGGTTCCTCGCGGCGGTCATCGTAATCCCGATCATGGCCGGCGCGATCTACACCCTCGTGAGGGCGGGGACGGCGCCGCAGGCCGCGGTGCCGGCCGTGGCGCTGCTGCTCGCGCTCTTCGTGGCGAAGAAGTCCCGATAGGCCCTCAGTTGCCGTCGGCGGTCTCCAGCAGCTGGTTGCCCACGAGGCGGACGACGCGCACGCGCTGGATGTCGAGTTCGTCGGACTCGATGTAGGCCAGCAGGCCGTCCGGCCCGAACGCGGCCGGGATGCGAACCCCGTCCGGGGCGATGGTGCCGAAGTACTGCCCGTCCGCCGTGAGAATGTCCGTGGGACCGGGCTCTCCCCCCAGGGCTGAGCGTTCGACCCAGATGCGATCGCTCCGGTCCACGGCCAGTCGCGAGATGACCGGCGCCTCCTCCGGAAACACCATGTCCTCGACCCGGTCTTCGCGCATGCGGCGCATCGCCTCCGGGTCGGGACCCCTCGGCGCTCCACCGCCGGCGCTTCCGCTGATCGAAATCGTCCGGGTCATGAAGACGGCGCCCCCACCACCTCCGCTCCCGCCTTCCGCCAGCGCGGCGAGCCGACGCTCGCGCTCCGAGTCCCGGATCTCGTCGGTGACCGCGACGGGAGGGATGGGCCGCTCGAGCGTCCCCGTCACCTGTCCCGAGGCGTCGAGGATCTTGATTCGATAACCGACGGAATCGGCAAGGGCGACGCGGCCATCCCGGAGCACGCCGAAGCTCAGGGGAAGGGGAAAGGCCTCCATCCGGGACATGATCATCCGGATATTGCCGGCCTCCGTCTCCGTGTCCTCGACGGGCGGTCCCGCCCAGGCCACGTAGAACACGTCGTGGGTCCCATCGAGCCGGTATCGATGGATCGGACGGCCTTCCGGCGCCGCATCGTCCCCGCCGAGGAGGAGCGCGAGCGACCCGCCGACGAGGTCTGCCGAGAGGACCGTGCCGTCCGGTAGCGCGTGGATCGGAATGCCGGGCGCTCCATCCGTCATGTTGAACGCGGCCTCTCGGAGGAGATCGCCTTCCCGGTTGAACAACTTGATGCCCCGCGTGAGGTCGTTCACGCCGATGCTGCCGTCGGCGAACACCGCCATCCCGAGCGGCTGGCTGAGTTCCCCGGGGCCCTCGCCCTTGTTCGAGATCGTCCGCACCAACTCGCCGCCTGGGCCGACGACGACGACGTGACCGGCGTCATTGTCGAGGATGAAGAGCGAGCCGTCCTCGGCGAAGGCGACGCCCGCGACGCGGCCGAACATCTCCCATGCGGCCCCGTCCATCACGCCGACGGTGTAGACCTCCTCCACGCTGGGCGCGAGGGCGACGTCGGGGCTGTCGAGCCCCGCGGCGCCCGGTTCGGCGTCTCCCCCGCAGCCGATGGCCGCAACCGGGAGGGCGAACAGGACGAGGTGACGCGTACGACAAGGGACCTTGTACATGAGTTTCCCCTCGGGAGAAGCGAGCAGCCGGCCGGACGCCGCGTGTGACAGTCGAGAATCGGTCCACGGTTGCCCGCCGGGCGCGCTTGCGCCCGTGCCTATGGAGCGCCCTCCAGTCGTTCGTCCGCCATGAGCCGGACGACCAGGACCCGCTGGATGTCGAGGTCGTCGCGCTCCACGTAGGCGAGCAGGCCGCCCGGACCGAAGGCCCTGGGGATTCTCAGGCCGTCCGTGGGGAGAGAGCCGAAATACCGCCCGTCGGCGCTCAGGATGTCGATCGTGCCGGTCTCTCCGGGGAGGGCGGAGCGCTGCACCCAGATGCGGTCGCTCCAGTCCACGGCGAGATTCGTGATTACCGGCATCTCCTCCGGGAACGCCAGGTCCCGGATCTGGTCCTCGCGCATCCTCCGCAGGGCTTCCCGCATCCCCTCCGAATCCATGGGGTTCCCGCCGCCACGCGCCCCGGCGGCCGCCGTGATGCTCAAGGTCATGATGCCGCCGCCTCCACCGCCTCCACCGGACTCGAGGCTCGCGAGACGGCGTTCGCGCTCGGCCTCCGCGATCGCGGGCGTCACGGCCACCGGCGGCACCGGGCGCTCGAGGGTCGACACGAGGCCCCCCGCCGCATCGAGCAGCTTGACGCGGTAGCCGACCGAGTCGGCGATCGCGACGCGGCCGTCACTCAGCACCCCCAGCGCGAGCGGCAGCGGAAACGCCTCTCCGGCCTCCATCTGTATGCGGATGTTCCCGGTCTCCGCTTCGTCGGTTCGCGTTTCGCGCGGCGGGGGCGCCCAGGCCGCGTGGAAGAGGTCGGTGCTTCCGTCGAGCCGGAAGCGCGTGATCGGACGGCCCTCTTCACGGTCCATGGTCCCTTCCGGCGAGAAGCTGATCTGGCGGGCCGGTGCGATGAGGCTGTGATCGGGCATGGCGCGGAGTCGCCCGGAGGGCACGGCGCCCTCCGGATCGATCCCGACGTCCTCGAGAAACTCTCCCTCGCGGTCGAAGAGCGCGATGCCCCGGTTTCCCATGTCGCGCACACCGATCCGTCCATCGCGAAACACGATGAGGCTGGCCGGGAAGCGGAGCTCGCCGGGTCCTTCTCCCTTGTTGGAGATCGTGCGGACGAACGCTCCCGCCGGGTCGATGACGACGACGTGCCCGGCATCGCTGTCGAGGATGAGGAGAGTGCCGTCCGCATCGAACGCGACATCCGCCACCCGGCCGAACATCTCCCAATCCGCCCCGTCCAGCACACCGACCGCGTAGAGCGTATCCGTCGCGGGAGAGATCGTGACGTCGGGGCTGTCGAGCCCGCGGGCGGCGGATCCGCCGTCCCCGCCGCAGGCCGCGGCCGACAGGAGAACCGGAGCGAGTACGGCATGGGCGACATGGCTGTGCGAACGGCGCATCGGGTTCTGCTCCTTGCTCGGAGGGGGAGCCAACAGGTTTCGACTATGAAGGTAGTTGAGGCGCGTTCCCGCGGGAACGTCCCCGGTCATCCGACCGCGGCCACGGTCGCCCACGGGGACTGCTAGGCTTTGAAACGGAGTCCGGGGATCAGCGCCGGCGTGCTCGCCTGGTAGTCGCCGTAGGCGGGGTACTTCGACGCGGAGATGGTCTCGGTGAGGCGCATGGACGGGATGATCAGGGCGGTGAGGAAGATGAAGCCGAGGCCGGTCCAGTGGAGCCACTGGCCCGAAGCCGAGACGGCGAACAGGTAGAACACCCACCACATGCCCAGCTCGCAGAAGTAGTTGGGGTGGCGGCAGTAGCGGAACAGACCCGAAGTCATGAAGGGCTGCGCGACCGCTTCACCTGCCGCGACCCGCCGCTTCTTGTCCTGCTGGAAGCGCCACATCTGCTGGTCGGCAACGGCTTCTCCGGCGAACAGCAGCAGGAACAGCGCGGCGGTCAGGAAATCCAGCCAGCCGAGCGGCGTGTCGCTCCACGCGGCGGCCTGGTGCACGGGCGAGGTGAACCACCAGATGAGCAGCATCTGCCCGAAGCTGATGAACGTGAGGTTGAGCAACTGGAACCGGATCGGCCCGAGCCTCTCGCGGACCGCGGCCCAGCGGTAGTCCTCGTGTCCCGGCCGGAATACCCCCTTGCGCAGGCCATTGAAGGTGAGGCGCGCCGACCAGAGTACGACGAGCAGGGTCATCAGGTTCACGCGCGGCGAGGCGAAGTCCAGCCCGGCCGCCACGATAAGGCAGTAGACGGGCGGACACAGGCTCCACAGGCGGTCGACCCACGAGTAGTCGCGCGTCAGGACCGCGACGACCAGGCACGCCGCGGCCAGGATCAGGCACAGGTCGAGCGCCGTGCCGAAGGGCGTGCCCGACAGCGGGTGAGGGACGAGGTTGATATCGAGCACGCCCTGTCTCACGTCGCTGTCAGTCGGTGGCGGTCAGCCGTCGTACCAGTGCCTGCAGCCAGTCGCTCACGGCGCCGACCTCCTCCCGGAGTTCCTCGTGCCGCTCGTACGCGTCGGCGCCCGGCGCCTGGTCGGCCCGCCCGGTCATGCCGGCGAGGTAGTTGAGCTGGCTCAGCAGCATGGGGCGCGGATAGCTGCCCTCCGCGTCGTTCACGCGGGCATCGAGTTCGTCCAGCTCCGCGGCGAGTTCGTTGAGCGTCTCGTTGCGGCCGCCGCCGGCGTCCGCGCGCGCCTCCGCGATGCGCTCGCGCAGATCATCGATGCCGTCCGCGACCTCACGGGCCTCCGCCATTGTCTCCCGCAGGCCGAGGTTGAAGCTGTACTGCTCCTCGAGGTCGGCGACGGTCACCCCCTCCGCCGCCACCCGCGGGTCGATCCGCAGTTCGAGCCCCGACTCGGCCGTCACGTCGCCCGCCGAGAGGCGGACGGTGTACTCGCCCGGCGGCACGAGCGGCCCGCCGCGGCCCTCGCCCTGCGAGCGCATGTCCCAGCGCAGCCGGTGTACGCCCGGCGCCGACGAGACGCCGCGCGCGGCCCCCCCGCGCGGCGCCATGCGCTGCATCGCCGGTCCCCCCGCCCGGGCCGCGCCGCCGCCCCCGCCACTGGCGTAGGAGCGGATGACCTCGCCGC